>DATLGC010000159.1:0-3226 GCA_035540655.1 Sphingomicrobium sp.
GACCGGCGGTTGCCATCGTACTCGTCGTAAAGGTCGGGATGAGCATCGAAGTGCAGGATATCGACCGGGCCGACGGCTTTGGAAACGCCGCGGAGGATCGGAAAGGTAATGCTGTGATCGCCGCCGAGGCACAATGGCGCATTTTTGGACGTCAGCGCTTCAACTATCGCGCTCTCTATCACCTCGTCATCGGCCGGCTGTTCCAGCAGAGGAAGGTCGCCGAGGTCTTTGACGTCAATATCCTCTCCGATTTCGAGCCCGCTCTCGGTCGCCAAATTGCCCATCTCGGAGAATAACTGCCGCCGGATATATTCGGGCGCCGAGGCAGGCCCGCGGAGGAACGACGAATTGCTGTCGGTAGGAACACCGATGATCGACACCGAGCAATTCGCCATCGCCTACCACTTCCCTGGTTGCACAAGCTCGAGCGAGCTCGATCACACTGTACGAGGATGCGTCTTTCGCGCAACGTCGCAACCAGCCTCAGCCGCCGGACATCAGCGGCCCGGGCCTGCTCCATCCATCGCAGATGTTGTCCGCTAGGGCAGCGGGGCGTGGTCCGGCTCAACGAATTCGCGCCTGGCTTCGACCGACATCAACCGCTCGGTAGAATAGAAGCGCAGCGGCCAGTCGCGCCGCCCCATCGGCGATAACAGCAGCTGGTTGACCATCGCGTGCAACGGCTCCGTAGGATCGGCCGCTTCGAGGAACAGCCTCACCCCGTGCAGAAACACGCGCGTGATGGTGTCGTGATAGCCCTGCCTGTCGTCGTTCACGCCGCCGACGCTCTCGTTATAGCCGCGGATGATCTCTGGCAGCTCGGGATCGAGGTCGATTTCCGGCCGTCGAAGCAGCAGCCAAATCGTCGCTGCGAGATGCGCCTCGTGGGTCCATTCGGGCCGTGGCAGGCAGCGCTCCAGCAGGCCCTCGCCGATGCGCTCGACTTCGGCGTCGGAATGGAAGATTCGCGGTGGATATTCGGTCATCGGATCGGGTCCTTGAAGGCCCGATCAGCGACCGGGCTCAGGCTAGGCTGGCTTGCGTTTGCGGCTGGGGTTGCGGCCGCGCTTGCGCTTGCGCGGCGGTTGGCCCTGCCTGCCGGACGCCTTCGTCGACATGCTCAGCGAATTGCGCGAAATTCTCGACGAACAGATCGACGAGCTTCGCCGCCGTTGCGTCATATTCGTCCTTGTCCGCCCAAGTGCCGCGCGGATCGAGGATCGAATTGTCTACCCCCGGAACGTCGCACGGCACGTCGAAGCCGAAATTCGGATCCTTGCGGAACCTGGCGTTGTTCAGGCTGCCGTCCAGCGCCGCGTTGAGAAGTGCCCGCGTTTCCTTGATCGGCATGCGCTTGCCCACGCCATATTTGCCACCGGTCCAGCCGGTGTTGACCAGCCAGCAGGTGACTCCGCCTCTTGCGATCCGCTCTTTCAACAGATTGCCGTATACCGATGGATGGCGCGGCATGAACGGCGCTCCGAAACAGGTCGAGAAAGTCGCTTCGGGTTCGGTCACGCCGATCTCGGTGCCGGCGACCTTGGCGGTGTAGCCGGAAAGGAAATGATACATCGCCTGGTCCGGAGTCAGCCGGGCGATCGGCGGCAATACCCCAAATGCATCCGCCGTCAGCATGACGATGGTCTTTGGCGGCGGCCCCATATTCTCGTCCGACGAATTGGGGATGAAGTCGATCGGATAGGCCCCCCGGCTGTTCTCGGCGAGAGTAGGATCGTCGAGGTCGAGCTCGCGAGTCACGGGATCGATGACGACATTTTCGAGCACCGTGCCGAAGCGCCTGGTGGTCGCGTAAATCTCCGGCTCCGCCTCGGCCGACAGGCGGATCATCTTGGCATAACAGCCGCCTTCGAAATTGAACACGGCGGTGTCCGACCAGCCGTGCTCGTCATCGCCAATCAGGGTTCGGTTGGGGTCGGCCGACAAAGTCGTCTTGCCGGTCCCCGACAGCCCGAAGAAGACCGCCGTGTCGCCACTTAGGCCAATGTTGGCCGAGCAGTGCATCGGCATGATGCCCTTGGTCGGAAGGATGAAATTCAACAGGCCGAACACCGATTTCTTCATCTCGCCGGCATAAGCGGTGCCGCCGATCAGAATCAGCTTTTTCTCGAGATTGACGGCAATCACGGTCTCGCTTCGGCAGCCGTGACGGACCGGATCTGCGCGGAAGCTCGGCAGGTCGATGATGGTATATTCGGGGGCGAAATCCTTGATTTCGTCGGCGCTGGGCCGGACCAGCAAGGTGCGAATGAACAGGCTATGCCAGGCAAGCTCGTTGATCACCCGCACGCGCACGCGATGCTCGGGCTGCGAACCCCCATAAAGGTCCTGGACGAACAGCTGGGGCTTGGCGCCGAGCGCGACGAGGAAATCCTCGTGCAGCCGGTCGAATGCTTGGGCGTCCATCGGCTTGTTGGTCTTGCCCCACCAGACGCTGCCGTCGCTGACCGAGTTGCGAACGATGAAGCGGTCCTGGGCGCTTCGCCCGGTATGCTTTCCGGTGCGTACGACCAATGGCCCGTCCTTGGCCAGAAGCCCCTCGCCGCGCTGAACGGCATGCTCGACCAGAGCTGCGGTGGTCAGGTTCCAGTGCAGCTGGGCGGTCGTGGCGATGCCCTGCGCTTCAAGTCCGCGGTGCGGGACCCGTTCGGTCACTCGTCTACCCCTTTTTTCAATGCCAAAAACGGCGGCGGCCCCGGCGAGGCTGCCGCCGCATCATGTGTAAAGCGCCTATAATCCGGAAAAGGTTGCGCGGTCAAAACGGCCCGGTGCCTTGTTTCAAGCCGGAGCGAAAGCTAAGCGGGCCGTTTACGGCAGGGGGCGGGCCGACAAGAGCGATGAGTCACGTGATTGCCCTGGTCGACGACGACCGCAACATCCTCACGTCGGTGTCGATCGCGCTTCAGGCCGAAGGCTTCGTCACGCGCGTGTACACCGATGGCCCGACCGCGCTCAAAGCCATTGGCGAAAACCCGCCCGACCTCGGCGTGTTCGACATCAAGATGCCGCAGATGGACGGCATGGAACTTCTCCGGCGCGTGCGCGAATTCAGCTCGGTTCCGGTGATCTTCCTGACCTCCAAGGATGACGAGCTCGACGAAGCCCTTGGGCTCGCCATGGGCGCCGACGATTATATCGCCAAGCCCTTTTCACAGCGGCTTCTGATCGCCCGGATCCGCGCGATCCTGCGGCGGCAGGACCTGGCAAA
>DATLGC010000160.1:0-10350 GCA_035540655.1 Sphingomicrobium sp.
ATACTGCGCCATCATCGGAGTCGGGGCATCCGCGCGAGCCATGCGCCTTTGGTAGCGGCTCGCGCCGGGGGGAGCGACTCTCGAATCGGCCGAAGCGTGACTCTTTTCGCCGCGCTCCGTAAGGGCGTCGGCCATGTCCGAAGCCAACGTCAAATTCTCCGAAGCCGAGGCGATCGACTTCCACGCTCGTGGCCGCCCGGGGAAGATCGAGATCATCGCCTCCAAGCCAATGGCCACCCAGCGCGACCTTGCCCTCGCTTACTCGCCCGGGGTGGCGGTGCCGGTCCGGGCGATCGCCGAGGACCCGGGCCGCGCGTACGACTTGACTGCCAAGGGCAACCTCGTCGCGGTTATTTCGAACGGCACCGCGATCCTCGGGCTCGGCAATCTCGGAGCGCTTGCCTCCAAGCCGGTGATGGAAGGCAAGGCGGTGCTGTTCAAGCGGTTCGCCGACGTCGATTCGATCGACATCGAGGTCGACACCGACGATTGCGACCGGTTCGTCGACGCGGTGGCCTTGCTCGAGCCGAGCTTCGGCGGGATCAATCTCGAGGACATTGCCGCTCCCGACTGCTTCCAGATCGAGCAGGCGCTGAAGGAACGGATGAACATCCCGGTGTTTCATGACGACCAGCATGGAACCGCGATCATCACCGCCGCCGGGCTGATCAACGCTTGCCATTTGACCGGCCGGGATCTTGCCGACGTGAAGGTAGTGGTCAACGGCGCCGGAGCCGCGGCGATCGCCTGCACCGAGCTGATCAAGGCCATGGGAGTACGCCGGGACAATGTCATCATGTGCGACCGCAAGGGCGTCATCCACAAGGGCCGGACTGACCTAGACCAGTGGAAGTCCGCGCATGCCGTGAAGACGGATTCGCGCACTCTAGCCGACGCGCTGGTCGGCGCCGACGTGTTCCTCGGCCTGTCGGTCGGCGGCGCGCTCAAGCCGGAGATGGTGCGCGACATGGCGCCGCAGCCGATCATCTTCGCGATGGCCAATCCCGATCCGGAAATCACTCCTCTCGATGCTCGGGCGGCACGGCCGGACGCGATCATCGCCACCGGCCGCTCCGATTATCCGAACCAGGTCAACAACGTCCTCGGCTTCCCCTTCATTTTCCGCGGAGCGCTCGATGTCCGCGCGACCGCCATCAACGATGAGATGAAGATCGCCGCCGCAGAAGCGCTTGCCGAGCTGGCGCGCGAGCCGGTGCCCGAGGAAGTCGCAGCCGCCTATGGCGGGATCAGCCACAGCTTCGGGCGCGACTATATCATTCCGGCGCCGTTCGACCCGCGGTTGATGGAAGTCGTCGCTTCGAAGGTCGCCGAAGCGGCGATCAGCAGCGGTGTCGCGCAAAGGCCGATCGCCGATCTCGACGCCTATCGCCAGCAGCTTCGGGCGCGGCTCAACCCGACGGTATCGGTGCTCAGCCTCGCCTACGAAGCGGCCAGGTCCAGCCCGAAACGGGTGCTGTTCGCCGAGGGCGAGGAACGCAACGTGCTGAGCGCCGCCATCGCCTTCAAGGAAGCCGGTTACGGCACTCCGGTGCTGGTCGGCCGGGAGGAGGTCTATGATCGCCTGAAGGAACTGGGGGTTGAGAACCCGCTCGATTATGAGGTGCTCAACAGCCGAAACTCGCCGCTGGTCGGGCGCGCGGTCGACTTCATCTACGGCAAGCATCAGCGGCACGGGCTCTTGCGGCGGGAAATCGAGCGGCTGGTCAATCAGGACCGCAATTATTTCACGGCAGCGATGCTTGCGCTCGGCGAGGCCGACGCGATGATCACCGGCACCACCCGGCCGTTCAGCCAGTCGCTCAAGCAGGTGCGAATGGTGATCGAGGATGAGCCCGGCGCGACGCCGTTCGGAATCAACATCGTCGTCGGCCGCCATCATACGGTCCTGATCGCCGATACCGCCGTCACCGAGCGGCCCGATGCGCAGCAACTTGCCGCCATCGCTTTGCGCTCCTCGGCCTTCGCCCGGCGCATGGGCATCGAGCCACGGATCGCGTACATCTCCTACACCACCTTCGGCAACCCTCCCGGGACGCATATCGACGAGCTGCGCGGAGCAGTGAAGCTGCTCGACTCGATTCATTGCGATTTCGAATATGAAGGCGAAATGGGTCCCGACGTGGCGCTCAACTACGACATGCAGCAGCGCCACTATCCGTTCAGCCGACTGTCCGGCCCGGCAAACGTGCTGGTAATGCCAGGGCTTCAGTCGGCAAACCTGTCGGCCAAGCTGCTCAAGGAGCTCGGTGGCGAGAGCGTTCTGGGCCCCTACATCCTCGGCCTCGACCTGCCGGTGCAGATCGCGCCGATGACGGCGAGCGCTTCGGACCTCGTCACCCTTGCCGTGCTCGCCGCCGGCAGCGCCAAGGAGCGCGCCCGGCCCAACCCGGCCTAGATCCGCTCGACGCTGGAAATCGGTTCCGCGTCGCGAAGCGCGGCGATGATCGCATGAAGGTGGGCCAGGTCGTGGACCTCGACGTCGAGGTGGAACGTCTGGAAGCTGCCGTCGCGGTGGACCAGCTGCAGGTTGATGATGTTGGCATGCTTGGCGCCGAGGATTCCGGACATGGCGCCGAGCGCTCCGGGAATGTCGCGAAGGATGACGCTGAGGCGCGCGGCGCCGCCGTCCGACCCTTCGCCCCAGGACAGGTCGAGCCAGTCGGCGTCCACACCGCTCGCCAGGCTGTCGCAGCCGATGACATGAACCTCGATCTCCTCGTCCTCGCGGCGAAGGCCGACGATCCGGTCGCCCGGGATCGGGTGGCAGCAGGTGGCGAGATGATAAGCAACGCCCGCGGTTAGCCCCTTGATCGAGATGGCTGTGCGCTGCCCGACCGGGCGGGGAGCGACGTCGCCACCGGCCGACCCAGGCATCAGCGCCTCCATCAACTCCTCGTCGCGGATTCGCTTTCGGGCAATGCCGATCATCAGCGAATCCTCGTCCTCGACCTTCAGTCGCTTGATGGCATTCTTCATTGCATTCTTGTCGAGCATTGCCGGCAGCCGTTCGACGATTTCGTCGTAAATCTTTCTGCCAAGCTCGATGGTCTCGTCGCGCTCCTTGTGCCGGACGAAACGGCGAACGGCCGCGCGCGCCTTGCCGGTAACGACGAAGCGAAGCCAGGCCGGCTGCGGGTGCTGTGCTTCGGAAGCGAGGATTTCGACCTGGTCCCCGTTCTCGAGCATCGTCCGGAGCGGAACCACGCGGCCGTTGACCTTGGCTCCGACGGTCCGATCGCCAAGGTCGGTGTGGACCGCGTAAGCGAAATCGACGGGGGTGGCGCCCTTCGGCAGCTGGATCAGCTCGCCCTTCGGAGTAAAGGCGAAGATCCGGTCCTGATACATCGCCAGCCGGGTGTGCTCGAGCAATTCTTCGGGCGAAGCGGCATGGTCGAGGATTTCAACCAGCTCGTCGATCCACGGCACGCGCATGTCGTCGGCGGGCTTGCCTTCCTTGTAGGCCCAGTGCGCGGCGAGCCCGCGCTCGGCCTGGTCGTGCATCGACCGCGTGCGGATTTGCACCTCGATGCGCATCTTGCTGTCGTGGATGACGGAGGTGTGAAGGCTGCGATAGCCGTTGCGTTTC
This sequence comes from Sphingomicrobium sp., assembly GCA_035540655.1. GTDB lineage: Bacteria > Pseudomonadota > Alphaproteobacteria > Sphingomonadales > Sphingomonadaceae > Sphingomicrobium. The sequence goes on from DATLGC010000160.1 coordinate 3,608, forward strand.
GGCGTCGAGATATAGTCCTTGAAGCGGCCGGGGACCATTGGCCAGCGCTGGTGGATCAGGCCGAGCGATCGGTAACAATCGGGGATTTTGTCGACAATCACCCTGAACGCCATGACGTCGGACAATTGCTCGAAACTGATATGGCGCTCGGCCATCTTCTTCCAGATCGAATAAGGGTGCTTCTCCCGGCCGATGACCTCGGCCTCGAGGCCATTGTCGGCGAGATGCAGCTGGAGCCCGAGGCCGATCCGGTTGACCAGGTCGCCGCCCTCGTCATGAAGCTGCTTCAGGCGCCGGATGATTGATGCATAGGCGTCCGGTTCCAATTCCCTGAACGCCAGCGTCTGCATCTCGTTCATCATCTCGTACATGCCGATTCGCTCTGCGAGCGGCGCATAGATGTCCATCGTTTCGCGCGCGATCCGTCGACGCTTGTCGTCCGACGTGATGTGATGGAGCGTGCGCATGTTGTGCAGCCGGTCGGCAAGCTTGACCAGCAGCACCCTTATGTCGTCGCTCAGCGCCAGCAGGAACTTGCGCAAATTCTCGGCGGCGCGCTCATTTTCCGACTGGGCTTCGATCTTGCTGAGCTTGGTGACCCCGTCGACCAGCCGGGCCACATTGACACCGAACAGCTTCTCGATTTCGGCGGGGGTCGCGACAGTGTCTTCGAGCGTATCGTGAAGGATCGCGGTGACGATCGTCTCGGCATCGAGCTTGAGGTCGGTGAGTATTCCGGCGACCTCGATCGGATGGCTGAAGTAAGGGTCGCCGGACGCGCGCTTCTGAGCGCCATGCGCCTTCATCGAAAATACGTAGGCGCGGTTGATCAGCGCCTCGTCGGCGTCCGGATCGTAGGACCGGACCCTCTCGACCAGCTCATATTGTCTAAGCACTTGCCTAAGATGGGGCGGGCGAGGCTGATTGTGCAAGCGCGAATGAGGGCCGCCCTTGCGGGAGGGGGGAGAAAGGACGGCCCTCGGGGTAAATCAACGTTGCTGGGCCACCGTCGCCGGCCCGCCGTCCCTGGCGGCAGAATTGCAGCGATCGAGCTCGGCGGGCCCGAATGCTCGGCCGTTGGCTACGAAACTCTCGAGCCGTCCTGCGCGCTTCGCTAAGCCCTCGCACAATACCGCGGGCCGGCTTTCCTCAGTCGCGCCCTGGCAGGCAGCCGGACCGCAGCTCCAGACGATGTCGCGGGCGATGATTCGGCCTTCGGCTGGTGCCACTGGCTTTGCCGAATAGCTGCCGGCGATTGCGGGCGCTGCAAGCAGCGCTGAAGCGGCCATTGCGAAAAGCGAACGGGACATTGCGGGACCCCCTTGTTTTCAGTTGCGAACTGCAACCGACTAAGCCACACAGTTTCGATTCGCAACTATTTTTTTTGGCGAAATCATGCTTTGCTCGACTTCAGGGGAGACGCACATGCCGCCCGACCAGGCAAATATCGAAGCTTTTCGCGATGCTGCGTTGCAATGCCCGCTGCCCCATGCAGTGGAGCTGATTGGCGAGAAATGGGCGTTCCTAATCCTTCGAGGCGCCTTCAACCGGTTGCAGCATTTCGAGGAGTTTCAGGCCGGGCTCGGGATCGCCCGCAACATCCTGTCCGATCGGCTCGGCAAGCTGGTCGCAGGCGGGATTCTTCAGCGCACCCCGGATCCCTCCGACCGGCGCAAGGTCATCTACCAGCTCACGGAAAAGGGTGAAGGCCTGCTTCCAGCCGTTGTCGCGCTACGCCAATGGGGCGAGGAATGGGGCCATGGCCCGGCCTCGATCGTGCTTGCCGACGGCCAGGACGGCAAGCCGATCCGCAAGATCTGCATCCAGTCGCAGGACGGGCGCGAGCTCGGCCTTCATGATTTGATGTGGGTCAGCCGCGAGGGCGGGGAACGAGTCTCGATGAGAAGGGCGACGGCCGAAAAGGCGGCCTAGCCCGATTACTCGTAATCGCCACCCGACGGGGCCGGCCGAGGGGGCGCAGCTGCGGTCAGGCGGAGCGCTTCGGCCGATTCGCTGAGCGAGGCGAGCTCGTCGGTCTCGTCTTCCTCGTCGATCCGAACCTTCTGCAGGTTGGTGATAACTGCTTCTTGAAGGTTCTTGGGCTTGACCGTCTCCTCGGCGATCTCGCGCAGGGCCACGACCGGATTCTTGTCGCGGTCCCGGTCTATGGTGAGGTCGGCGCCGCCGGAAACCTGGCGTGCGCGCTGCGCCGCGAACAGGACGAGGTCGAACCGGTTGGGGACCTTGTCTACACAATCTTCAACCGTAACGCGCGCCATTGGTCGCTCCCGAAAATGCCTGAGATGGGGAGGAAGGAAGGTGGCGCCAATAGCTTGCGGGCCGAGGGAAAGTCAAGGAAAGCGGAGACGATGACCGATCGACCGTTCACCTCTGGCCGGCAAGCTCGGCAGTCACCCGCGGCAACGGTGGACGGCAATGCGCTCACCCTGGTCGAGACCGGATCGGAGCGGATGCGGACAATCATCGAGATCATCGAGAGCGCCACGTCGAGCATTCGCATGCTGTTCTACATGTTCAGTAGCGAATCGAGCGGTGCGACGGTCCGCGATGCTTTGGTCGAGGCGGCGAAGCGCGGGGTGAGGGTGAAGCTCCTGCTCGACGGTTATGGCTGCTCCTCCGCCGAGGCAAATTTCTTCAAAGATATCGGGGACGCGGGAGGCGACTTCTGCCTCTTTCACCCAAGCTATGGCAGGCGTTACTTGCTTCGCAATCATCAAAAGCTGGTGATTTCCGATGAGGGCAGGGCGCTGATCGGCGGGGCCAATATCGAAGACAGTTACCTTGTCGACGAAGGTGAGCGCTACTGGCGCGACCTGTGGCTTATGATCGAGGGACCGGCGGTCCGGGGGGCCGTGGACTATTTCGATGAACTCTATTCGTGGACCATCAACCCGCACGCGCGCCTGCGCGACCTTCGCGGGCTGGTTTTTCGCCACAGCCAGTCGAGCGGCGCGTTGCAGTGGAAATTCAGCGGCCCGTTAAGCCGCCGCAATCCATGGCCGGCTGCGCTCGCCCGCGATCTGACGGGGGGGCACCGGCTCGATCTCATTGCCGCTTATTTCGCGCCGCCTCGATCGATGCTTCGCAGGCTCGGCCGGCTCGCGAGGCGCGGAGCGGTCAGGATCGTCACCGCGTCCAAGTCCGACAATAATGCGACCATCGCCGCGGCCCGCCATACCTACGCCCGGCTGCTCAGGCGCGGGATCGAGATGTACGAATATCAACCGACCCGCCTGCACACCAAGCTGATCGTCGTCGACGATGTCGTCTACATCGGCTCGGCTAATTTCGACTTCAGAAGCTTTTATCTCAACCTCGAGATCATGTTGCGGATCCAGGATCCAGCCTTTGCGCGGCGCATGCGCGGCTATTTCGAAACCGAGCTTGCCGACAGTGAGCGGATCACCCCCGGCCTGCATCGCCGGCGAGCGCATCCGTGGAGCCGCTTCAAATGGACGGTTTCACACTGGCTGGTGACGTCGATGGATTATACCGTGACCAGGCGCCTCAACTTTCGGGTCGAGCGCTAGTTCGACTCGCTCTCAGCCGGTTCCCGCCATGCCCAGAACAGCGTGGCTGGCGGCACGTTGATCCATTCGAAGCCGCGCTCGATCCGCTCGAAATAGGGTTTGATGAAGTCGAGCACCTTGGGGCTGAACTGGTAGACGAGGAAGGCGCCGCCAGGACGAATGACCCGGGCCGTGGCCTCGCCGATCGCTTCGCCAACGCCCGGCGGAAGAGTCGAGAAAGGAATGCCGGACAATATGTAATCGGCCTTGCCGAGCCCGCGGTCGGCAAGAATGGCTTCCACGTCGGACGCAGAACCGGTCACGGCCGCAAGCCGCGGATCATCGATCGATTCCTTCAAATAGCCGGTGAATTCGGCGTTGGTGTCGATCGTAACCAGGGTCGAGTCGGGGCCCAGCTTGTCAAGAATTGGCCGAGTGAAGGTGCCGACTCCCGGCCCATATTCGACGAACACGCGCGCGCTCTCCCAATCGACGGGAGCGAGCATGCGCTCGATCAATACTCGGCTCGAAGGGATGATCGAGCCGACCATCACCGGATGTTTCAGGAAACCGCGCAGGAACTGCCAGCGAGGACTCACCGCCCGGCGCGCGACCCTGCGAACGAAGCGGCGCGGGCCTTTGAGGGTTCGGGCGGTTGAAATCGGCATCGGCTCTTCCGGCAGGGGTCAGGGATAAGGGGGGTCGAACTGGCAAATGCAGTGGCACTTGGCAAGTTCCGCGATTGCAGTGTGGCGGCAAGCGCTTTCGCTGCGACTTGCGCGCGACTATGGCGCAGCCGTGCTGCAGCGCTCACCCGGCCGCAAGATCGCCGCCACTGCCCTCGCCACTCCGCATTTCCTGCTGCTCTACGCGGCGATGCTGGTGGCGGCGGCGGGCAATACAGCGCTGCAGGCGGTGATGCCGGCGATCGGGCGGGAAATCGGAATTGCCGATTTCTGGGTGGCGATCGCCTACACCTGGTCGGCCGTGCTGTGGGTGCTATTTGCCCCTTACTGGGCGGAGAAGAGCGATCGACACGGCCGCAAGGCGCTGACCCTGCTCGGCGTCGCCGGCTTCATCGTCTCGATGCTATTGTGCGGGCTGATCCTGGTCGCCGGGCTTGAAGGGCTGATCGGCGGCGCTCTTACATTCCTCCTGTTCGCCTTCGCCCGGGCGATCTACGGTTTGCTCGGCTGCGCCACTCCGTCGGCGACCCAGGCCTATCTGGCGTCGAAGACCCGGCGGAGCGGCAGGGTCGCCGCGCTGTCGGCGCTCGCCTCTTCCTTCGGCCTCGGGACGATCATCGGGCCGGCGCTCGCTCCGCTGTTCGTGCTTCCCGTCCTCGGCCTTGCCGGCCCCCTGTTCGCCTTTACCGCCATTGCCATTGTCGTCTTCGGGGCGATCCTGGCGTGGCTTCCCAATGATCGATTCGGTCGCCGGGCGGGCCGCGGGGCGGCGATGAGCTACCCCTCGCTTGCCTCTCAGCCGACCGGCGCCAGCGTGGTCGCCGCCACGGCGCCCAGGCGGCGGCCTCGACTCCAATGGAAAGATGGGCGCATCCGGCCGTGGATCCTAGCCGGAGTGGCCGCCGGTCACGCCCAGGCTGCGATCCTCACCTGCATCGGCTTCTTCGTCATCGATCGGCTGGCGATTGCCCCGCGCGGCGCCGAAGAGCCCATCGCCATTGTCATGATGGCTGGTGCCGCGGCAACGCTCGCCGCCCAATGGGGGCTGATTCCGCGGCTCGCAGTCAGCCCGAGGTCTTTGATAGTCTGGGGCTCGCTCGTCGCCGCTATCGGAATTGCTGGCACCATTCTGGCCGACAATCTTTATGGCATCACCATCGGCTTCGCGCTCACCTCGACGGGCTTCGGGCTGACCCGCCCCGGGTTCACCAGCGGCGCGTCGCTCGCCGTTCCACTTTCCGAGCAGGGCAGCGTCGCCGGAGTGATCACCGCCGCAAATGGAATCAGCTTCGTCGCCGCGCCGGCCCTCGGAATGGCGCTGTACATGCTCGACCCCAACATCCCTTTCGCATTGTCGGCCTTGCTGCTCGCCGGGCTCGCTATCTGGGCCCGCCGAGCCCTTGGCGCCTAGGCCTCGCCCTTGCCGCCGCGCGAGCGCAGCATTCCGGGAAGGACGAAACCGATGCCGCCGTTGGGGCGGACCGCATCGCTCTTCAGAGTCTGCTGAATGCGCGCATATTCCTCATCCATCTCCGGCGTGACCGACGCGCGCGTTTCCTTCAGCGCCGCTTCGAAGTCCGCCATGCCGACTTCGCTTTCGTCGAGCGCCCGGCGAAGCGCGGTCATTCCCGCCCGCCGGACGAGGTCCTTGAGGTCGGCCCCGGTGAACCGCTCGGTTCGCTGCGCAAGCGAATCCAGGTCGACGTCCTTTGCCAGTGGCATGTCGCGCGTGTGGATGGCGAGGATCCGGCTTCGCCCCCCGGTGTCGGGCGTGCCGACGTAGATCAACTCGTCGAGCCGGCCGGGCCGAAGCAGTGCCGGATCGATCAGATTGGGGCGGTTGGTCGCGCCGATGACGACCACGCTGTTCAACTCCTCGAGCCCGTCCATCTCGGCAAGGATGGTGTTGACCACGCGCTCCGTCACCTGCGGCTCGCCGAGCCCGCCACCGCGCGCCGGGACGAGGCTGTCGAGCTCGTCGATGAAGATGATCGTCGGCGCCACCTGCCGCGCCCTGGCGAACAGCCGGGCGAGCTGCTGCTCGCTCTCGCCATACCATTTCGACAACAGGTCGGATGATTTGGTGGCGATGAAATTGGCCTCGCTTTCGCGCGCCGCCGCCTTCGCCAGCAAGGTCTTGCCGGTGCCGGGAGGGCCGTAGAGCAGGAATCCCTTGGCCGGGCGGATCCCGAGCCGGCGGAAGGCATCGGGATGCTTCAGTGGCAGCTCGACACCCTCGCGAAGCTTGTCACGCGCTTCGTCGAGCCCGCCGACGTCGTCCCAGCCGATGTGCGGCGTCTCGACCATTACCTCGCGCATGGCGGAGGGCTGGACCCGCTTGAGCGCATTGTCGAAATCGGCCGGCTCGACCGACAATGCGTCGAGGATCTCGGTCGGGATGCTGTCTTCGCCGAGGTTGATCCGAGGCATAATCCGGCGGACCGCCTCAAGCGCAGCCTCGCGGGTCAAGGCGGCGATATCGGCGCCGACGAAGCCATAGGTGCGCCGCGCCAGCCCGTCGAGTTCC
>DATLGC010000161.1:0-14537 GCA_035540655.1 Sphingomicrobium sp.
TGGATGTGCAGTATCGTTGGAGCAAGAGTCTCTTTGCTGTAGCTCTCGATCACAAAGAAGAACTCGCGGCCTGGGCCAACTGCCCTACCTAGATGCTTTCTGACTCGCTCCGCCAGCTTCGGCCGCACGCTTTGTGCCGCTACCAGCCCCCGCTCCAACTCTGGGTGCAGGTGAATGTTGAAGGTTAGGAGATCCCATTGGTGACCCACCATGGTCGCCATCATCACCTTCATCCATTGTGACAGGTCGTCCCATTTCGGCATGGGCCACCCATTCTCTTGGATTCCGATTGGGAATGGAGTCAGCTCCGCGTCCCATGGAATGTCTGGGTTCGCATCAAACTCAGGCTTCCCATAGAATACTGATAGCGGTTCCACCGGCTCCGCGTGCACCTGATGAAGATGCTCCGCCTGGGAGACCATTCTCCGCAGAAAACTGAAGATTTTCCGGTCACGCTGGAGGCGGCGATTTTCGCGACCGCGCCTTCGGCGATGGCCGATTTTTCGATGCGGTAGTTGCCCCATGAACTGTTACGACAAGCTGTTACGCGCCGATGAACCGCAATGCATCTAAGACACTGATTCCATAGAGAAAGATGTTAGTGGTCGGGGAGAGAGGATTCGAACCTCCGGCCCCTGCCTCCCGAAGACAGTGCTCTACCAGGCTGAGCTACTCCCCGACCGGAACCCGCTCGCGTGCGACGCAGGGTCGCGGCGGGAGCCAAGGCCGCGACCAGATAGGGGCCGGGCGGCGGGAAGGCAAGCTGGTTCCTCCCTGCGAGCGCAGCTCGTGGGGAGGGGAACCGTCGAACGAAGATTGGATGGTGGATGGGTCGTTGCCGACGACGCCAGTTTACCCCTCCACCATTCCCTCTGCCGGGAATGGTTCCCCTCCCCGGCCGTGCGGCCGGGGAGGAATTAGCGGCCGAGCGTGGCCAGCCAATCGGCGGGACGGACGAATTTTTCGCGCGGGCTGCCGGGGCGGGCGCGGGCGGCCTCGGCCTCCTCGATGCGGCGCCAGTCGGCAAAGTCGGTGGCGAGGATGCCGCGGCTGGCGAGCAGGCGGCGGAGGCCCTCCTCCCCGGCTTTGCCGCCATCGCTCGTCGGTGGCAGGGCCGAAGCGATCAGGTCGGCGACCTCATAGCCGTCGGGACGGTTGGTGCCGATCGTCCCGGTCGGCCCGCGCCGCGCCCAGCCGACGGCGTAGAGCCGATCGCCGATGCGCCCGCCGTCATTGGTAAAGCGGCCGCCGCGCTGGTCGTAGGGCACGCCCTCGATCGGCGGAGTCGAATAGCCGATGCAGCTGACGACGAGGTTTGCCGGCACCTCGTAGGTTTCGCCGGTGCCTCGGGCGCCGCCCTTCTCGTCGATCTCGGTGCGCTCGACGATGATCTTTTCGGCGCGGCCGTCGCCCTCGATCGCAAGCGGCCGGGCGAAAAAGTCGAACGTGATGCGCTTGGGCTTGGCGGCATCGGGCTCAGTCGCGGCAAACTCGCGCAAGATTGTAATCGACTTGCGCTGACCCGGATCGAGCGCATCGTCGGCCTCGATCGGCGGGAAGTCGTCCGGATCGACGATTGGCGACGCGACCTCGAGATGGCCGAGCTCGCCCAATTCCTTGGGGGTCATGGCGATCTGGTGCGGGCCTCGCCGGCCGAGAATATTGATGGTGCGGATGGCCGAGGCGTCGAGCGCGTCGAGGGCGTGGCCGACGATGTCCGAGCCTTCGAACTCGGCGCGGGTCTTCGACAGGATGCGGGCGACGTCGAGCGCGACATTGCCGTTGCCGATCACCGCCGCATGGCTTCCGCCGAGCGGCGGGTCGAGGTCGGCGAAGTCGGGATGGCCATTGTACCAGCCGACGAATTCGGCCGAGCCGACGACGCCGGGCAGATCCTCGCCGGGGATTCCGAGCTTGCGGTCGATGGGCGCGCCGGTGGCGAGGACGACCGCGTCGTAGAGATCGAGCAGTTCGTCAATCGAAACGTCGGAGCCGACGCAGACATTGCCGACGAAGCCGACGCTATCGGTCTCGGCGACCTTGTCGTAGCGTTTCGACACGGCCTTCAATGACTGATGGTCTGGCGCCACCCCGAAGCGGATCAGGCCGTAGGGCACGGCATAGCGGTCGAGGATGGTGACCCGTGCCTCCCCGCCATAGGCCTTGGCCAGCGCTTCGGCGGTGTAGAAACCGGCCGGCCCCGAGCCGACGATGGCGAAATGCCTCATCGGCGATCGCGGTCCTTGTCCTCGAGCAAGAGATTGCCCTTGCGCTGCAGCGCGGCCTCGATGGGGCCGGCGAGCATGGCGAGGAAGCCGGGCAGCACCAGGCGGCAGCGAACCAGCCGTTCCTCGACCCCGATATCGGCGTCGACCGCCTGGCCAAGCGCCGTGACGGTCAGCTTGAGCTGGTCGCCGGACCAGTGATGCTCGACGCTGGCGCCGCCTGGGATATGCTCGGTCAGGCGGTGAATGTTGGACGCGATCCGGCGTCGGGCCTCGTCCTTGCCAAGGCTGTGCGGCAAATCGACCTCGATCGGGCGTTCCATGCGCGCGACACTGGGCTGTCGTTCATCGCTTTTCAAGCTGGGCGGTGCGACTATGCTGGCACCATGCGCCCGCTCGCCGCCTTGCTCTCCCTGCTTGCCGCCCCTGCCCCGGCGCAGCTGGCGGTGCAGCCCCTGCCCCTTGTCGCCCCTGCCTGGGATCCGGCAGCGGCTTATGTGACCGCCGGCCAGGACGAGCCCGGTTATCGCAGCTGGTACCTGGCGGCGTCCTGGCGCCCGGTCCATGTCAAAGCGTTTCACGATTATCTGGTGAGCAACGGGGTCGCTGGAATAGTCCCCACCTGGCAGCTGCTCCGAACGGCATCGTCCTGGGAACGCTGCGGGGCCCAGCCGTTCGAAGTGCCGCCGAGCAGCGAATGGCCGCATATCGTCCAGACGCTGCGCTACGTGCGCGCTCACGTCGTCCCCGAGATCGGACCGGTCGAAGTGGTTTCCGGCTACCGCAATCCGCTGCTCAACGGTTGCGCGGGGGGCGCTCCCGAAAGCGCCCACAAACATTATTCGGCGATCGACCTCGTCCCGCTTCGGCCGATCACGCGCGAGCATCTGATGCAGACTCTATGCACCGTGCACAGCAGCCGTGGGAGCCAGTATCAAACCGGCCTCGGTTTTTATGCCTATCTGCGTTTTCACGTCGATTCGACAAAGTTCCGCCGCTGGGGAACGGACAGCAGCGCCGCGCCGGCCTGCACTCCGATCATGCGGCCCGAGGACGTGGCTTCGATGGCGCTGTCGCCGAGCGAGGAAACCGCCGCTTCGAGCGCAGCGGCCGAGGCTCCCGCAATCGCCGAGCCGCAAATTCCGATCGCTGCCCGCACCCCCTGACCAACACCCCTTGGGTTGCTAAACTGCAACACCCATATCGCGGCCGAAAATAGGGGTAGTCGAATGGACCTTGAGAAACTCACTGAACGCGCGCGGGGATTCCTGCAGGCCGCCCAGACGATCGCGGTTCGCGAGCATCACCAGCGGATTGCGCCGGCGCACCTGCTCAAGGCCTTGCTCGACGACGAGCAGGGCATGGCGGGCGGATTGATCGACGCGGCCGGCGGCGACGCCGGAGCGGCCCGGCGCGAAGCCGATGCGCTGGTCGCGAAAATACCCTCGGTCACGGGCAGCGGGGCAACTTCCGCGCCTGGGCTGGACGGCGACACGATGCGAATCCTCGACCAGGCCGAACAGGTCGCGAAAAAGGCCGGCGACCAATATGTGACTGTCGAGCGGATGCTGCTGGCGATGGCTCTGGCCAAGACCAGCGACGTCGGCGGAGCGCTCAGTCGCGCTGGCGTCACTGCTCAGGCGCTCAACGCCGCGATCGAGAAATTGCGCGGCGGGCGCACCGCCGACACCCAGTCGGCCGAAGACCGCTACGACGCCTTGAAGCGCTATGCCCGCGACCTGACCCAGGCCGCCCGCGACGGCAAGCTCGACCCGGTCATCGGCCGCGACGAGGAAATCCGCCGGACCGTCCAGGTGCTGGCCAGGCGAACCAAGAACAATCCGGTTCTCATCGGCGAGCCGGGAGTCGGCAAGACGGCGATCGCCGAAGGGCTGGCGCTGCGCATCGCCAACGGCGACGTGCCCGACGGGATCAAGGATAGGCGGCTGCTGTCGCTCGACATGGGCGCGCTGATCGCCGGGGCCAAATATCGCGGCGAGTTCGAGGAACGGCTGAAAGGCGTGCTCGACGAGGTCAAGCAGGCGAGCGGCGAGATCATCCTGTTCATCGACGAGATGCACACTTTGGTCGGCGCCGGAAAAAGCGAGGGCGCGATGGACGCGTCGAACCTGCTGAAGCCGGCGCTGGCCCGCGGCGAGCTTCACTGCATCGGCGCGACGACGCTCGACGAATATCGCAAGCATGTCGAGAAGGACGCGGCGCTCGAGCGGCGATTCCAGCCGGTGGTGATCGGCGAGCCGAGCGTGCCGGACACCATTTCGATCCTTCGCGGGCTCAAGGAAAAATACGAGCTTCACCACGGCGTTCGGATCACCGACGGAGCGATCGTCGCCGCCGCGACTTTGTCCAACCGCTATATTTCCGACAGATTCCTGCCCGACAAGGCGATCGACCTGATGGACGAGGCGGCGAGCCGGATCCGGATGGAGGTCGAGTCCAAGCCCGAGGAGATCGAGAATCTCGACCGGCGGATCATCCAGCTCAAGATCGAGCGCGAGGCGCTGAAGAAGGAGAATGACGCCGCGTCTCGCGACCGGCTCGGCAAGCTCGAGGAGGAGCTAGCCAATCTCGAGCAGCAGTCGTCGGAGCTGACCCAGCGCTGGCAGGACGAGAAAGAGAAGATCGCCGCCGAAGCGAAGATCAAGGAGCAGATCGATGCGGCGCGGCTCGAGCTCGATCAGGCACAGCGCAGCGGCGACCTGTCCCGGGCCGGCGAGCTCCAATATGGCCGGATCCCCGAGCTCGAGAACCAGCTCGTCGAGGCGCAGGCGGCGGTCAAGGGCGCGATGCTGCGCGAGGAAGTCACCTCCGAGGACATCGCCTCGGTGGTCAGCCGCTGGACTGGAATCCCGGTCGAGCGGATGATGGAGGGCGAGCGCGAGAAACTGCTGCAGATGGAAGCGGCGATCGGCCGCCGGGTGATCGGCCAGGACGAAGCGGTCAAGGCGGTGTCGGCCGCCGTTCGCCGGGCGCGGGCCGGCCTGCAGGACCCAAACCGGCCGCTGGGATCATTCCTGTTCCTCGGGCCCACCGGCGTCGGCAAGACCGAGCTGACCAAGGCGCTTGCCGAATTCCTGTTCGACGATGCCCACGCCATGGTCCGGATCGACATGTCGGAGTTCATGGAGAAACATTCGGTCGCGCGGCTGATCGGAGCGCCGCCCGGCTATGTCGGATACGAGGAAGGCGGAGTGCTTACCGAGGCGGTTCGCCGGCGGCCCTACCAGGTCGTGCTGTTCGACGAGGTCGAGAAAGCGCACGGCGACGTGTTCAACGTGCTTCTGCAAGTTCTCGACGACGGCCGGCTGACCGACGGCCAGGGCCGCACGGTCGATTTCACCAACACGATCATCATCCTCACCTCGAACCTCGGCAGCCAATATCTCGCCGCCTTGGGCGACGACGAGGACGTGGCCAAGGTCGAGCCGCAGGTGATGGAGGTGGTCCGCGGCCATTTCCGGCCCGAGTTCCTCAACCGGCTCGACGAGATCATCCTGTTCCACCGGCTGTCGCAAGCCAACATGGGGCCGATCGTCGACATTCAGGTCGCGCGGCTGCAGAAATTGCTCGAGGATCGCAAGATCAGGATCGAGCTGACCGACGGCGCCCGCGCCTGGCTCGGCCGGGTTGGCTACGACCCGGTGTATGGCGCGAGGCCGCTCAAGCGGGCGGTGCAGAAGCATCTGCAGGATCCGCTTGCCGACGCCATATTGCGCGGCGAGATCGCGGACGGCGCAACCCTGCGGGTCGATGAAGGCGACGGAGCGCTGGTTCTGACTCCGGCCGGCGAGGAAGCGCGGGCGGCGTGATGAAGGCGGAAAACCCGTTGGTTTGAGCGTGCGACTCTAATTCGAACGCGGTGTTCCACTATTCTGCTGGGCGCGCTCAACTTCGCTTCGGTGAGCGCGTCGCTGATCGTCCCACTGCCGCGGGGTCATACAGATTTTCTTCGTGCCGAGCCTCGAGCCGGTGACCTCATGAACCTCGCAAATCTTCTTTTCTTCTTTCGCTTCCACTGGTTGGGTCGGATTTTGATCCTGCGTTTGAGCAATCGCCGGCGCGGACACTATCAGCAACCCGGCAGCAAACAGTGGCTTCAGCATGCTATTCCCCAAAACTACAGGCGAGAAGGACGAACTTTTTAGCTCCTTGCCGCCGTCCGTTGCAATCCGCTTCGACCAACGGACATCTGAGTCCGCCCAACGGCCGATTGACGAGCCTTGGTGGGCAGTTTCGTCGAGCTACATGGTAGCCCATTTGACAGGCACGGCAACATCGAAGGCGACGGTCAGCCGTTCGCCGGCGCGAAACGGGCGCGTGCCGTGCCACATGGTCGAAGGGAACAGCACCAGCCGCCCCGGCTTGGGCTCCACCGTTCGCACCGGCGGCAGGCCAAGCCCGAGCTGCGCCTGCGGCTCACCGAGGGTCAGCCATCCCGCTCCTTCCTCACCAAGATCAGGCGGCAGCACGATGTATAGCGCCGAGCTCAGCCAGCCCTTGGGATGCACGTGATTGGCGTGGTGACCGCCCCCCTGCAGCCGAACCGACCAGGCTCCGGTGAAGGCGATGGGCTCGCGGGGCGAGCGAAGCAACGGGTGGTCGGGATCGTGATCCGGCAATGATGCCGCATGTTCGGCCACCGCTGCCCGGATGGCCTCGCGAAGCTCGACGATGACCGGATCGATCCGCTGGAACAGGTGGCCGTCGGTTTGGGTACCGCCGCGGACCGACTGCTCGAGCGGCTGGCCGCGGGTAGTGTGCAGGGTTCGCAGGGTCTCTGCGAGCCGGTCCATCGGAGGCAGTCGATCGGCGAGGTCGTAGACCCCGACGAAGCGCGGGTCACCCTCCAGCCACGCCCAGCGCGAGTCGCCGGTCATTCGCCAGGCAATGGCTGCATAAGGCCAGAAGGCGGCCTGTTCGTCATGGCCAAGCCAGCGGTCGATCAAATCGGATGCCTCGCCCGGCCGCCAGGAGCGCAGCAAGTGCCGCGCCCGCCTCAGCTGGACGGTTGAATCGGCAATCTCGGCGAGCGGCCTGAAAAGGGCGTCCGCCCGCTCGATTTCATTGAGCTCGGAGTAGACCACCGCCTCATTGGCATCGAACATGAGCTGCTCGCCGAGCGCTTTTCGCCCCTCGGCAATGGCGCCGAGCAGCTGATCATATTGCTCGGCATGAAGCAAAGTGCCGATCTGCTGCCGTCGGAGATCGAGATTGCCCGGATGCAAGGCGAGGGCTTGCGCGAAACTTCGCGCAAAGCCGTCCCGCTCGCCCTCGGTCCAGCGCAACTCGCTCAGCAGCACATGGCCTTCGATCCACAGCGGCGACCGCTCGAGCGCCCGTTCGAGGCCGGCCAGAGCGTCATCGATCCGGCGCTCCGATATCAGGGCAGCGACGAGACCGGAAAGGATCGCCGGGTCCCCCGGCTTGAGCTTCAACGCGCGCGCATAGGCATCGACACTGGGCAGGCCCGCCTCGTACAGCGTTCGGGCCAGTCCATGGGCGACGAGCGGCAACTCGGGCGCCAGCCGGGCGGCGCGCTCAAGCGCGGGAATTGCAAGCTCGCGGCGATCCTCCTGGCGGTGGATCAGTCCCTTGAGGTGCCACAACCTCGCATCCTGGGGCGATTGTTCCAGCGCCCGTTCAATGTCCGCAAGCTTGGCCGAAGCGCCCGGCGTGTCGAGCAGCGGGATTGTCGCCTGGACGACCTGTTCAGGATCGACCGGCTGCCGAACGCTCGCCGCCATGTCACATGCCACCGGTGAAGCTGACGCCGGCGGCCGGAATGATCGCGGCGACGGCCTCGCGTTCCCCATGGCTGAGCGCCGGCGGCCACAGGTCGACGATCAGCACCACCCGCAGCTCGTCGCTATCGTTCCAAGCTTCATGTTCGATCGTGTCGTCGAACACGAAGGCCTCGCCGACCTTCCACTCACGCGTGGTTGCGCCAACCCGAAAGCCGCAGCCGGGCGGGACGATCAACGGCAGGTGGCAGACCAACCGGGTATTGGCGACCCCGGTGTGCGGCGGAATCCGCGTGCGCGGAGCGAGCAGCGAGAACATCGCGTTGGGCGAAGCGCCCGGAACCTGCGGCTGCGGCAGCCTGTCGATCGCCGTCATGGTACGGGGACAATGGCGCGCGTTGGCTTCGATCCGCTTTCCGTTCTGGAGCAGGTGGATCGCCGTCCAGTCGCGGTTGTTGTTGAGCTCCTTCCACTGCTGGAGCGGGACTCGTTCGGGATAGCGGACATAGGGAACCATTTCCGCCACCTCGGCCGCCAGCAGCGAATTGAACTCGGCGAGGATGTCCGGCGTCGCCGCTTCAAGCCCGTCGAGATCCGGAAATCGTTCGCGGTCATGAAACTCGATTTCCGGCAAGCCCGGGAAATGGAAGTGGGTCGGGTCCTGGTGAAAATGCCTGGTCTTCCGCGCACTGTTGGTGACGAAGCGGTCGACCCGTCGCTGTTCGCTGGGAGCGAGACCAACGGGAACCGCCGATTTGAGCCGCTCCGCCAGCTTGTTCTTGTGCGCCAGGCTTTTGCCGCGGGCACGTTCAAGCGCAGCCGCCACTGGCGGGGGTAGAGACTGGTCGTCGTCCGGAGCCTGGGCGACCGCGATCATGAATGCCTCGCCGGCACGCGGGTCGTTCAACTTTTCGAGGAGGAACGCACGGGACAGGAGGGCGGAGAAATCGAGGGGCGCGAGCGCCAGCAGCTTGTCGATGGCCTGCAGAGCGCCCTGGCTGTCGCCGACGGCTCGGCGCATGGCCGACAGCTTCAGCCAAAGCTCCGGCCGATCGGGACCTTCCTTGACGGCCTGCTCCAGCAGTTGCGCGGCGGCGCGTGAGTCTCCGGAGCGGGCAGCCCGGTCGGCGGCCTGTTCGAGTGAAGCAACGCTTTCCATTCGCTCTTAATGGCCCGGAGCGGCCCAAAAGAAAACGGCGGACCTCCGGAGAGGCCCGCCGCGATCTTGTTGCCTGACCGGCGACTTAGAAGTCGACGGTGAAGCCCGCGAAGAGATAGCGCCCGAGAGAGTCATACACCTGCGGATAGGTGTTGCCGTTGCCCCCCGGGAACCCGACAGTCTGCTGGCCCGCAACCGGCGGATCCCTGTCGAAGATGTTGTTGGCACCGATGCGCAGGTTAACGCGGTCGGTGACACGGGCCTGAAGCGCCAGGTCGAAGTAGCTCTGAGCGCTGAGCCTTCGGTTGGCCGGGAAGTTCGCGCTGCTCGTGGGAGCCTGCGCGAGATCCTCATCTTCGCTCGACGCGTCGGTGTCGACCCTAGAGAAATAGCGCCACTGGACCGAAGCACCGATGCCACTCGGGAGGGTAAATCCAGCGCGCGCCTTGTGACGCCACTTCGGATTGGGCGTGTTGCACTGCTGTCCATAATAGCTGGCGCAGTCATAGACGATGTCACCGAGCGGGTTGATCTCCAAATCCTTAAGCCAGGTCCCAACCATGCTGAGATTGAGGCTGCCCAAACGGCCGATCTGGCGAGCGTAGGACCCCTGAAGGTCGATACCCTTGGTCCTCAGACCACCGACGTTGGTGTTGATGTCCTCGGTAAAGCCCGCCTCGGTCAGGAACAAGGATCCGAACTGGTCGCGGTTGATCCGGTTGCAGAAGAACGGATCGCCGGTGGCGATGCACTGAGCAATAATCGTGTCGGTGCCGATGGTGCCGATCAGGTCGCGCACCTTGATGTCGAAGTAATCGACCGTCACCGCCAGCCCCGGAACGAACCGCGGCTGCAGGACGACGCCCAGCGTGTAGGAGTCGGCCTTTTCCGGCGCCAGGTTCGGGTTGCCGCCGAACAAGGTGTTATACTGATTGGCCGGGTTCTCGACGATGCCGCCGAACTGCCCCGCAGTGACGCCGGTTCGGGCGCACTGGGCGGCGGTTAGGCCGTTGACCAGCCCGTTGACGGCGGGACCGGCGCACGGATCGGCCGTTCCGCCAAGACCGATCGACTGGACCGAGAAGAGCTCGACCACGTTCGGAGCGCGAACCGCGCGGTTGTAGCTGCCGCGCAGGCGAACGTCGCGGACCGGAGCGAACTCACCCTCGATCTTGTAGGTGTTGGTCGAGAAGTTGTTCCGGGCGACCCGATAGTCCGAGTAGCGGTAGCCGGCCCGCACAGTCAGCTCGTGGATGAAGCTTTCGCTGATAACCGGCAGTTCGACTTCGCCGAAGAGTTCGCGAACGTCGTAGGAACCCGACACGCCGATGGTCGGCCCGCCCTGACCGGCGAGGTCGCCGGTTTCGAACGCGGTGTCGGTGCGGAAGACGAGAGAGTTCTTCACATATTGGGCGCCGACGTTGACGCCCACTCCGCGATCGGTCCACGGCATGATCAGCCCGTAATCGGCTCCGCTGAAGGTAAGGTCCATGGAGGCCGTTTGCTGCGCCACCATGCCGCGCTGGAAGCCCGGAGTCTGAAGGTAATCCAGCTGGTCCTGGGTCACGCCGCCAAATACGAAAATGTTATATGGCACGCAGTTCGGATCAAGTCCGGTGACTACCGCCCGGCACACCGGCTGTCCGGTAACCGGATCCGCGACCACGTCCATGGCGCGGGCCAGACGTGTTTTAGAGAAGTCGTTGAGGTACGTCTCGGACAAATTGGTCCGGCCATACATATAGTAAGCGTTGTAATCTAAACCGCGGGTCAGGTCGCCGCGAATACCGCCGACCGTGCGGAACGCCGTGTGTTGCAGATCGTCCTGGCGTCCGCCGCCTTCGACGTTGCGGCGCAGCGTAAGCACAGACGCCCGCTCCACACCTGCAGCGTCGACGAAGGTCCGGTCGGGAGCGCAGACCCGGTCACGCTGCTGCTGCGACAAAAGCGGATTATCGCAGTTGATTGTGTTGGTCGCGCCGAAGTTGCCCGAGGGAGCGATCACCGCGTCGGTCTGGTCGTCCATGAACATGACTTCAAGATAGGGGCGGGCGGCCGGACTGATTTCATATTCCGCGAACGCTCCGAGCGTGTAGCGCTCTTGGGGGCGCTGGAAATAATTGTACGGGTTGAAATTGAACGGGGTCGATCCGGACGCAAAAGTCTGGCCAGGCCCAACCTGGAAAACATCGATCAAGGGGAAGGGGGCGGTCGGGCTGAACTGGAAGAATGTGCCTGTGGCGGACGTGCTCGAGCCGCTGCAGCTGAACCGGCGTCCAAGGGTGGCAGCTTGCGCTTCGCTCACCGCGGCGAGCGCGCAATAGGAATAGTCGCGGGTCGCCTGGAGCACCGACCGCTGACGCCGGTAGGTGGCGTAAGCGGTGACGTGACCGCGGCCATCGTCGAAACCGGTACCGAATACGCCCGCGATGTCGACCGCACCGCCGTTGATGCTGGTTCCGGTCGGGTAGCGGAATCCGCGGGCGTCATTGGCCCGAAGGATGTCGGCATTGCCGTTGTTGTTGTGCATGAACACGCTTGCCTGGCCGTCAATGCGAAGCCCGCGGAAGTTGGTGTCCATGATGAAGTTGACGACGCCGGCAACCGCGTCCGCGCCGTACACTGACGAAGCGCCGCCGGTCAGAACGTCGACTCGGCGGATGAGGGCGGTGGGGATGAAGTTGAGATCGGCAACCGGGAAGCGCGGATCACCGGGGTGGAGGCGCCGGCCGTTGATTAGCACCATGGTACGGGAGGTGCCGAGGCCGCGAAGGTCGACCGTCGCCGTTCCGGTAGAGCCGTTGGAGATGTTGGATCCTTGCGAAGCGAACACCTGCGGCAGTGAATTGATAAGGTCCTCGGTTCGGCTCGTGCCCTGGAGCTTGACTTCCTGGGCGGTGACGACCGTGACCGGGCTGGCCGAGGTCAGGTTCGGCTGCGGAATGCGGGTGCCGGTGACGACGATGTCGCTCTGGCGGCGGATCGTTTCGCCCTCCGCCGAGGTGGTGACAACCGTCTGCCCCTCGATCGGGGTGGTCGTTTCCGGAATGGTCGGAGTGCCCGCAGTGTCGGGCGGATTGGTCTGCGCATAAGCAGGCGAAGCGACGACGCTGGCGCCGACCAGAAGCGTGGTGGCGAGCAGGCGCTGACGGAGAACGTGCGTCATGAATTTAATCCCCTTAACTTGCCGAGCCTTGCCCCGGCAGCCGTATGAGCGGCAATTGCAAAATCGCCGAACTACCTTGCCTGATAGGTGAAGCGGCGCTGGCCTTGCAACGCTCGCCACGGTCGCCGGACGATGTTGTCGATGCGCTGTATCAATTTTGCAACAGCGTTTTCTTGTCTCCCGACGGCGCCGGCGCTAGGGTTTCGCAACTGTCGGGAGGGTTTGATTCATGCGTGTTTTTCTTTTGGTAGCCGCAGCTTGCGGACTTGCCGCAGCCGGTCCGGCGATGGCTCGCACTGCGCCGCAAACGGCTGTTCCGGCTCAAGTGCAACGGTTGATGGCGTGCCGCGCGGTCGCCGACCCGCAGGAGCGGCTCGCCTGCTTCGATCGCGAGTCCGGGACCCTTGACCAGGCGGTCGCAAGCCGCGACATCGTCCTCATCGACCGCGAACAGGCAACCGCCGCGAGGCGTTCTCTCTTCGGTTTTTCAATCCCCAGTTTCGGGGGGCTGCTTGGCAGCGGCTCCGCGGAAGATGAGATCCGGGAGATCGAGAGCACGATCGCGAGCTTCAGTCGAAACGTCGAAGGCGGATGGACCGTCCGCCTGGCCGACGGATCGACCTGGACCCAGAGCGATGACTCGCCGGTCGCGCTCGCCCCGAGGAATGGTCAGAAGGCCACCGTTCGCCGGCGGGCGCTCGGCAGCTTCATGATGAGCATCAATGGCCAGCCTGGAGTGAAGGTTCGGCGGATCGCCTAGTTCCGCTCAGCCCGCCGCTCCGCCTCGAGGCTGGCGGCGGCATCGGCATAGGCTTCCTGCCGGTCGACGCTCCAGTAGCGCAGCTCGTGCAGGGCAATGCGCCGGCCGGTGACCGCGCACAGGACATGGTCGCCGTCGGACAGCACCCGGAACGTCCCGTCGAGATAATGCAGCCGGGCAGCCCGCCCGGCACCGCTCATCAGCATTCAGGTCCTCTTACTCCCCGGGCTCGTCGAACAGGCCCGGATGCGGGTCGACATAGGGGCGGCGGCGGCCGCGCTCAACCCGCGGCGGAGCTCCGCCGGTTTCAACGGCCGCATCGACCCTGCCGTCGCCGAAGTGCAGAGTCAGCAACCGCTCGGCGTTCGCCTCGGCGGCTCGGGTGATGGTCGAGCCGGAGCGGCCGGTGACCCGGACGAAGCCCTTGCCGAGCGGCCGGTCGGGGTGGACCAGCTCGGCCATCTTCCACAGCGCCGCGAGCCTGTCGCCGGCGCGTGCGAGGCGGTCGAGCAGAAGCTCGGGGCGGAGTCGGGGCCCGACCGCGTTCATATCCGCGCGGGCGTGAGACGCGCGCGCTGCCAGCGCCCGCGGCAGCCGATCGCCAAGGTCGTCCGAGCGCTGGACGAGCGGCGCGAACAAGGCCTGCGGCTCGGGCCAGCGCCGGGCAGTGAGGTCGAGCCGCTCGCGCGCCCGGTCGGCCTGGCGGGAAAGGCAGTGGCGGGCGCGATGGGCGAGGCCGTCGAGCTGGGCGTAGAGCTCGGAGCGGACCGGAACGGCGATCTCGGCGGCGGCGGTCGGGGTCGGGGCGCGCCGGTCGGCGGCGTGGTCGATGAGGGTCGTGTCGGTCTCGTGCCCGACGGCCGAAATCAGCGGGATCGGGCTGGCGGCGGCGGCGCGAACCACCTCCTCCTCGTTGAACGGCCACAAATCCTCGATCGAGCCGCCGCCGCGGGCGACGATGATCAGGTCGGGCCGCGGGCGGACATCGGGAAAGCCGCGGATCGCCTCGGCGATCCTCGCCGCCGCCCCTTCGCCCTGGACCGGCACCGGCCAGACGATGACATGGGTCGGGCAGCGCTCCTCGAGGCGGTGGAGGATGTCGCGGATCACCGCCCCGGTCGGCGAAGTGACGACGCCGACGATGCGCGGCAGGAAGGGCAGCGGCCGCTTGCGCTCCGCGTCGAACAGCCCCTCGGCCGCGAGCGCCTTGCGGCGCCGCTCGAGCAGGGCCATCAAGGCGCCCTCCCCGGCGAGCTCGAGCCGGTCGACGACCAGCTGATATTTGGAGCGGCCGGCGTAGGTGGTCATCTTGCCGGTGGCGATGACCTCGGCCCCGTCCTCCGGCCGGAAGGCGAGCGCCTGGGCGTTGCCGCGCCAGATCACCGCGTCGATGCACGCTGCCTCGTCCTTCATGGTGAAATAGCAATGGCCCGAGGCGTGGCGCTTGAAGCCGGAAATCTCGCCG
>DATLGC010000162.1:0-28487 GCA_035540655.1 Sphingomicrobium sp.
CTCGGACAGCACCGCCTCGCGCTTCATGTAGAGGCCAATGTCATGCTCGTCGGTCATGCCGATGCCGCCGTGCATCTGCACCCCTTCCTTGACGTCGCCAATCTCGCCGTCAAGGAAGGGGTGCAGATGCACGGCGGCATCGGCATGACCGACGAGCATGACATTGGCCTCTACATGAAGCGCGAGGCGGTGCTGTCCGAGCTGCTCGGCGACATTTACCACCACCGCAACCGAGTCGCGGAGCTCAGCGGTTATTGATCGCCGCGCTGGAGCAGAAAGTTGATCCGGGCGCTGGCGATCGGCTTGGCGCGTTCTTCCTGCCAGGCGAACGCCTCGACGTTGGCGATTCGGTTGCCGAGCCGCTCGATGGTCGCCGCCGCATAGGTGTCGCGATCGGTGCCGCCGCGCATGTAATCGACGGTGACGTTGATCGGCTTCATCACAACATTTTCGTCACCGAGCGCCCGGCGCAGGCTGACGAAGGCGGCGAATTCGAGAAGGCCGGCGATCGCCCCGCCGTGCAGATAGCCGGGACGGCCGACGACATCGTCGTGGAACGGCATGACGAAGCGGACCGCGCCGTCGCACTCCTCCGCTTTGAGGCCAAGAAGCTCGGCATAAGGTGGCAGCCGGTCCATGGCGCCGCTTTAACGGCTCGCGCGGCGGCGGCTAGCCCTTCGACTTGTAGCCGCAGATTGCTCCGAGAATGAAGCTCGTGAACAAGGCGAGCTGAACCTTTCCGACCGGATCGTCCCAGCCGAAATAATTTGCCCCCCAGCCGAACAAGGCGATGAACATGGCCAATGACAGCCCGATCATGCGCGTTCCCTTCAAGCGAACCGGGCGCACCCCGGCAAGCCGAAGCTTGCGCCCACCAGGGTAAACAGAGGGTAAAGCTTGCCGCATTTGCCCGTCGCAGCCATAGCAACCTCACCCCAGCCGAGCGGAGCCGATCGACCATGAAAGCGCGCGTGTTCGTCACTTTGAAGCCAGGAGTCCTCGATCCACAGGGCAAGGCGATCCATCATGCGCTCGAGGGGCTCGGCTTTTCCGGAGTCAATGAAGTGCGCGCCGGCAAGCTGATCGAGCTCGATCTTGCCGACGGCACTCCGGATTCCGACATAGAAGCCATGTGCCGGAAATTGCTGGCAAATACCGTGATCGAAAATTTCCGCATCGAGCGGCTGGAGACAGCATGAAGAGCGCCGTCATCGTCTTTCCCGGCTCCAATTGCGACCGTGACCTTGCGGTTGCGGTCGAGCAGGTCACCGGCCAGGCCCCGGCGATGGTGTGGCACAAGGAAAGCGCGCTTCCCGAAGGCATCGGCTTGATCGCCATCCCGGGTGGATTTTCCTACGGCGATTATCTGCGTTCGGGGGCTATGGCGGCCCGATCGCCGGTGATGCAAGCCGTGGGTGACGCGGCAGCCCGCGGGGTTCCGGTGCTCGGCATCTGCAACGGCTTCCAGGTGCTGACCGAGGCCGGACTTCTTCCCGGAGCCTTGATGCGCAACGCCGGGCTCAATTTCGTCTGCCGGTCTGTCCCGTTGCGGGTGGAGAACAGCCAGAGCCTGTTCACGTCAGGCTATGAGCAGGGCGATATCGTCCACTTCCCGGTTGCCCATCATGACGGCAACTATCAGGCCGACGAGGCGACCCTCGACCGGCTCGAAGGCGAGGGGCGGGTTGCCTTCCGCTACCTGGGCGAGCTCAATGGCTCGGCCCGGAACATTGCCGGCATAATCAACGATACCGGCAACGTGCTTGGCCTGATGCCGCATCCCGAGCGGGTGATCGAGCCGGCGCATGGCGGCACCGACGGCGGACGGCTGTTCGAAGGGCTGTTGGAAACTGTTGGCGCCTAGCGGCGACGGGCCTTGACCTCGGTGCAGTCGGTTTCGGCCGGGGGAAGCATGCATAGATAGGTTTTGGCCGGACCAGCCGGATCGATGAAAACCGCTCGCCGTTCCATGGTCATCGGGTCGGTGTAGATGACCACGGTCGCCGCCGACGCCGCGGAAGGCGCGGCAAAGCAGCTCAGCGCCACAACGGCGCGCAGATAAATCATGTAATCCCCCTTTTCGTTACGCTCGTGATCCCCGTCAGCGATTGAATGGTGAATGAACAAGTGGGGCGGACTTTGGATTCGGCAGCGCTGTTCCGCTCGACAAAAGCAGGTTATTTCCCGTTGCACGCGCCCGTAGCTCAGTTGGATAGAGCAGGAGCCTTCTAAGCTTCAGGCCGCAGGTTCGAATCCTGCCGGGCGCGCCAGCCATCATGCCGATGCCTGGCGCAAGTCGCTCGGGCTGACGCCGAACCAGCGCTTGAACGCGCGGCTGAACGCCGCCGGGTCGGAAAAGCCGAGCCGGTAGGCGGCAGACTTCACCGACAGCCGGTCGAACTTCAGGTAGCGCACCGAGAGTTGGCGCCGCTTGGCGTCGAGGATTTCCTCGAAGGTGATGCCTTCGCGTTTGAGCCGGCGGTACAATGTCTGGCGGCTCATCCCGAGCTCGCGCGCAACCCGGTCGATGCCGACCTCTCCGGCGCCGAGCAGCGGCTCGATCGACTGCTCGACCTCGTTGCGGAAACAGCGCGTTTGCGCCGCAGGCTCGGAGAAGGCCTGTACGACTTCGCGGATGAAAGCGAATAGCCCGCCGGTCTCGCTTCGCTCCTGCCTGGGCGGGCCGACAGCCTGCTGCCAGCGCCCGGCGGGGCAGACCGCCCGGTTGTCGCAGGTCGCGCATGCCCCTCCGCGCATCCGCTCGATGCAACGCGCAATCATGTCTTTGATGCCCATGGTCATGCCATCCACTGTTGCACTTATATAATACAGCATCACACTTAAGCGCACAACTTCTTTTAGTGGAGGGAATGATGCGTCGAATGTTCATGATAGGCGTGGCGGCAGCAGCGCTGATGGCTTCCGGACCCGCGTCGGCTGACACGGTCACCAACTGGTGGGAAATCGCAAATCGCTACTATCTGGACGGGCAGTCCGCGCCAGGGCCACGCTCGCCCGATGCGCAGCGCGCGTCATCAAGGGTTGCGCTGGCGATGTTCGAGGCGGTCAACGCGATCGACCGCCGTTATCAAAGCTATCTGGATTTCCCGGCCGCCGATCCATCGGCATCGCAGGACGCGGCAGTCGCAACAGCTGCTTTCAAAGTGCTGATCCAGCACTATCCGGCCCACAAGACGACGCTCGAGGAGAGCTATGCCATGGTCATGGCGGCAATCCCCGAGACCGCAGTCAAGGCAGCGGGCGCGCAGGTCGGCGATGCAGCCGCCGGGGCAGCAATCTCCGCGGGAGGAATAGATCCGGCAATCCTTCAGCCGCCTTATCGCCCTCGTGCCGCCGCCGGCGAGTGGATTGGCGCGGCATTGCCGAGCATCGAGCCTTACTGGCTGGCGTTCCGGCCGTGGGCAGCCTCCGCCGGCGCGATTCAGATCCCCGCCCCGCCGCCGCTTGGCAGCGAGCGTTACGCCCGCGACTATGAAGAAGTGCGCAGGCTTGGAAGCCGAAACAGCAGGGAGCGCACCCCCGAGCAAACGCTCATCGCGCGCTACCGCCAGGGCTATGACCTGTCGCCGATGGTCCGTTACATCGCCGACCGGCCGGGCCGCCGTCAGGTCGACAACGCGCGGCTTCTGGCACTCTATCAGATGGCGTTCGACGATGCGGTCCAGGCGATGGCTGTCGCCAAGATCCGCTACGATTACTGGCGGCCGATCACCGCCATCCGCAACGGCGACCGCGACGGCAACGACGCCACCCAGCACGACCCGGAATGGGTTCCATTGCTCGGCACACCCAACTTCCAGGAATATCCGTGCGGCCATTGTGCCGTCGCCGCCGCCCAGGCGGAAGTGTTGAAGCTTGCCGGTAGGCTGCCAGCTGGAACACCGGTCCGAGTCGCCGCAGGCGGAAACCCCAACATGGTGGTGCAGACCGTGGAAAGCTGGGACGAGCTCGTCCGCCAAGTGTCGGACTCGCGCATGTTGGGCGGAGTGCACTATCGCTTCTCCAACGAAGCCGGCGAGGAGATCGGGCGGCAGGCGGCGCAGATTGCTGTCGAGAAACTGCTGCGGCCACTGCCGAAGGCGAACCATCGTCGCTAGCGCTTATACAAATGTTTGCATAATTATGCGATATGCTGCATGGCCGCTCGCATATGGCCAAGGCAGCGATTCTCGGGGCGTCGGGTTACGTCGGCGCGGAGCTCTTGCGGCTCCTCGCCGGGCATCCGTTTATCCAGGCCGCGCGGCTATTCGGTGACAGCCGCGCCGGCGAGTCGCTCGCCGCCGTCCATCCGCAGCTTGGTCTCGATTATCCTGAGGCGCGGATCGAAAGCTTCGCTGAGTCGGCGCTGGAGGATGTCGATCTCGTCTTCGCCGCTCTCCCCCACGGCCATTCCCAGCGCATCGCGCCGCAAATCCTCGAGCGCGGCATCCCCTTCGTCGACCTCGGCGCCGACTTCCGCCTCAATTCGGCGGCGGAATATGAGCATTGGTACGGTGAGGCGCACCAGGCACCCGGTCTGCTCGGCCGCTTCACCTCCGGCCTGCCCGAGCTTCATCGGGACGCCATCCGCGGCGCCAAGGCCGTCGCCGCGCCGGGCTGCTACCCAACCGCGGCGATTCTCGCTTTGAAGCCGCTGCTCGAGTGGATCGAGCCGGCGAGCATCATCGTCGATGCCGCGTCCGGAGTGACCGGCGCCGGCCGCGCCGCAAAGGAGGCGAGCCATTTTTCGACGGTCGCCGAAAGCTTCGCCGCCTACGGCCTGCTCAACCACCGCCACACCGCGGAGATGGAGATGGAGCTAGGCGAGGGCATATTGTTCACGCCCCACCTCGCGCCGATGAACCGCGGCATCCTCGCCACCTGCTACGCCACCGCCAAGGCGCCGTGCGACCCGCTGGCGCTCCTGCGCGAAGCCTACGCCGGCGAACCTTTCGTCCAGGTCACAGAGCTGCCGCCGGCGACCAAATGGGTGCTCGGCAGCAATTCGGCGCAGGTCACTGCCCGCTACGACCAGCGCACGGGACGGATCCTGGCCATCGCCGCCATCGACAATCTCGGCAAGGGTGCCGCCGGGCAGATGATCCAATGCTCCAATCTGATGCTTGGCTTCGAGGAAACTTGCGGCCTCGCGCGTTCCGGTGTCTGCCCATGAGCGTCACCGCTGTCCCCGGGTTCGTCGCCGCCGGCTGCCATGCCGGAGTCAAGCGCCGCCGCTTCGACCTCGCGCTGCTTGCGACCGAAGACCGCAAGCCGGTGACCTGCGCGGCGGTGTTTACGCAGAACAAGTTCGCAGCGCCGCCGGTCGAGCTCGGCCGCGCCCGCCTCGCCGAGAATGGCGGCCAAATCGCCGCCGTGATCGTCAATTCGGGCAACGCCAATGCCGGCACCGGAGCCGACGGTCTTGCCGACGCCCAGGCAATGGCTGCCGCAGCCGCGGACGCGCTTGGGCTGGACGAGAAGCACGTGCTGGTCTGCTCGACCGGCATCATCGGCGCTCGGCTGCCGATGGAGAAGATCCTCGCGGCAACGCCAAAGCTTGCTGGGCACCTTTCCGCAAAGGGCGGCGCCGATGCCGCCAGGGCGATTCTCACCACTGACAGCAAGCCCAAGCAATGCGTGGTCAAGGGATCGAATTTCACCATCGGCGGGATGGCCAAGGGCTGCGGCATGATCGCGCCCAACATGGCGACCATGCTCGCCTTCCTCACCACCGACGCGAAAGTGCCACGCGACGAATTGCAGGCGATGCTCGGCGAGGCTGCCGACGCGACCTTCAACGCCCTCGACGTCGACGGCGCAACCTCGACCAACGACACGGCGATCGTCTTCGCCAGCGGACGCGCCGGGCCGGTCGATCCCCACGAGTTCGCCGACGCGCTCCACAAGGTCTGCGAGGATTTGACCTGGCAGATGGCGATGGATGCGGAAGGCATGAGCCGGGCTGCCGTGATCAGGGTCCGCGGCGCGCAGTCGGACGTCGACGCCCGGGTTGCCGCTCGGGCGATCGCCCGCAACAATCTCGTCAAATGCAGCTGGTACGGCTCCGACCCTTATTGGGGCCGAATCCTCGCTGCTGCGGGCTCGGCGGGAATCGCTTTCGACACGCAAAAGTCGAGTGTTGCCTATGGTGGAATTACCGTCGCACGCGGCGGGATCGAAGTGCCGCACGACAAGTCTGCGCTCGCTGCTCACATGGCCGGCAAGCGCATCGCCATCGACGTCGCGCTCGGCCTCGGCTCGGGCGAGGCAAGGATGATCGGGGTCGACCTCGGCCCCGGCTACATCAAGGAGAATATCCAGACATCATGATGGGCGCCGCGACCATCGCCGAAGTGCTCGTCCAGGCGCTTCCCTACATCCAGCGCTTCAACGGCAAGTCGGTCGTGGTCAAGCTCGGCGGAGCCGCGATCGACCGCGAGCTCGACCGGGCACTCGCCCAGGACGTGCTGCTCCTGCGCAGCGTCGGGGTGCGCTGCGTCCTAGTCCACGGCGGCGGACCGCAGGTCGATCAAATGATGCGCAGGATGGGCAAGGAGCCCGAATTCAGGGACGGCCTGCGAGTCACCGACGGCGAGACTCTCGAAATTGTCCGGATGGTGCTGGTCGGCAAGATCAACCGCGACCTCGTCGGCCTGATCAACCAGGAGACGCTGGACGAGCCGGTCGCGGTCGGCGTCTCCGGCGAGGATGGCGGGCTGCTGACGGCAGTGCCGGTCGACTCGCGCCTCGGCTTCGTCGGTGACGTTGCGCAGGTGCGCGCGTCGCTCCTCCAGCGGCTGCTCGACGACGGCCTGACACCGGTCGTGTCGACGATCGGATCCGACCGGGACGGACAGCCTTACAATATCAACGCTGACGAGGCGGCGCGGGCGATCGCCGTGGCGATGGAGGCCGAAAAGATCGTCTATCTTACCGCCGCGCCCGGACTGCTCGAAAACGTCAATGACGAAAATAGCCTGGTGCAGCAGATCACGTCCGGCGAGCTTCGCGATCGGATCGCCGGGCAGAGCGTCAGCAAGGGCATGATCCCCAAGCTCAAGGCCTGCGCCGACGCGGTCGACGGCGGGGTCGGCAGCGCCCACATCATCGATGGCCGCGTCGCCCATGCCTTGCTGATCGAAATCCTGACCGACCAGGGGATTGGCACGATGGTGAGGACATGAGCGACCTGCTGACCATTCGCGATCTCGGCGCCGATGCGATCCTGGAAATTATCGATCTCGCCGAGCGCCCAGCCCTCGTCCGTCCGCTCGATGGCAAGGGGGTTGCTCTCTATTTCCAGAAGCCGAGCGCCCGCACACGCAACTCGATGGAAATGGCGGTGGTGCAACTCGGCGGCCATCCGGTCGCCATCGGCAAGGACGAAGTCGGCCTCGGCACGCGCGAAAGCGTCGCCGACGTCGCCCGCACCCTTGCTTGCTATCACGCGATCATCGCCGCCAGGGTCAATGACCACCGGCTGCTCCAAGGGATGGCCGCGGCCACCGGCACGCCGGTCGTCAACATGTTGTCGGACAGCGACCACCCGCTTCAGGCCCTCGCTGACCTGCTTACCATTCGCCAGCTGTGCGGCCGGATCGAGGGCGTGCGCGTCGCCTGGATCGGCGACGGCAACAATAATGTCTGCCGCTCGCTCGCCGAAGGCTGCTCGGCGCTCGGCGCCGAACTGACGATCGCCAGCCCGCAAGGCCACGGCCTGCCCGAGACACTACCGGGAGTCCGCCAACTCATTGATCCGCGCGAAGCGGCCGAGGGGGCTGAGATCGTCTACACGGACGTCTGGGTGTCGATGGGCCAGGACGCCGAGGCCGATGAGCGGCGCGAGACCTTCGCGCCATACCAAGTGAACCAGGAACTGATGACCGCGACCGCGACCGCCTGGTTCCTCCACTGCCTGCCGGCGAACCGCGGCCAGGAAGTCACCGACGCGGTGATCGACGGGCCAAGGAGCGCCGTTTGGCGGCAGGCCGAGAACCGCATGCACAGCGCGCGAGGGGCGCTCGACTGGCTCATGGGAAATGGGTGATGACCAACGAATCCCGATTGAAACGGCAACGCGCGATCGTCGAAATCCTGCGCGAAGGGCCGGTCAGAAGCCAGGACGACATCGCCGCCAGATTGATCGCGATCGGCCATTCGGTCACCCAGGCGACGGTCTCGCGCGACCTTGAGCAGATCGGCGCCGTCAAGGTGAAGCGCGGCGGCAACCTCGGTTATGCCCTCCCCGATCAGCTCGGCGCCCGCGACTGGGCGGCGAGTCGTCTCGAGCGAATCTTCGGCGAATGGGTGCAGTCGGTCGAAACCGCGGGCAACCTGATCGTCGTCAGGACCCCGCCGGGATCGGCCCATGTCGTCTGCCTCGCCATCGACCAGGCCAAGCTGCCGGAAGTGGTCGGGACCATCGCCGGCGACGACACATTGTTCATTGCAGTCCGCAGCGATGTAGCGCCCGAACCGCTGGGGGAGCGCCTGCGAGCCATGATCGCCGCCGCCTAACGGACCAGCTTGCCGGGGTTCATGATCCCCTTGGGGTCTATAGCATGCTTGATCGCCCGAACTGCCCGCAGCCGGGCTGGCGGCCCTAGCCGCTCGAACTCGGCGAGCTTCATCTGGCCAATGCCGTGCTCGGCGGAAATCGACCCGCCCGCGGCTGCGACGAGATCATGTACGAGCCTCGTGATTGCCGGCCCCTCGCGATCATACCAGTCGGCCGACGCCCGGGTGCCGGCCCGAACATGGAAATGAACATTGCCATCGCCAAGATGGCCAAACCCGCTGGCGGTCACGCCGGGAAAGCTTCTCTGAACTTGCTCGGCGGCGGCAAGCATGAAAGCGGGCATGTCGGCAACCGGCACCGAAATGTCATGAGCGAGAGTCGGGCCTTCCGCGCGCTCGGCCTCGGAAATCGAGTCGCGGATGCGCCAAATCGCTTCGGCCTGCGCTTCGCTGGCGGAGACGATCGCGTCCCGAACCAAGCCTGACCCAAGCGCATCGCCGAGCAGCCGCTCAAGCAATGCCCGCGGATCATCGCCATCGTCGGACGTCGCTTCGATCAAGACGTTCCAGCGATGATTGCCATCGAGCGGTGACCGGGTGCCCGGGATATGCTTCAGCACCAGTGCGAGCGCATCCGCGGGGACGAGCTCGAACCCTTCGATGCGATCCGTTTCGGCCTCCAGCCGCCGGAGCAGATCCAGCGCGTCCCGAGGGCCGTCGAGCCCTGCCCAGGCGACCGCGCGCGCTGTTGCTGCGGGTACCAGCCGAAGCGCCGCCGCGGTGACAATTCCAAGCGTGCCTTCCGATCCGATCAGCAACTGGTTGAGATCATAGCCGCGGGCATCCTTTCTCAGCGGCGCAAGGCCTTTGTGGATGGAGCCATCCGGAAGCACCGCTTCCAGTCCCGCCACCAGGCTGCGCATCGTGCCGAAACGAAGGACCTGGGTACCCCCCGCATTGGTCGAAACAAGACCGCCTATGGTGGCGCTCCCTTTCGCGCCCAGCGTCAGCGGAAAGCGCATTCCAACGTCCGCCGTGCGAGCATGAAGGTCGGCGAGGATCATTCCCGCCTCCGCCACGGCGAGCCCATTCTCGGCGCTGATCGACCGCAGACGGCCCATTCGCCTCAGCGACAGGATGAGCGTCGATCCGTCCTCCGGTGGAGTGGCGCCGCCGACCATTGACGTATTGCCGCCCTGCGGCACCAAACTGACGCCAAGCTCGGCAGCCGATGCCACCATGACCGCGACCTCGTCGGTCGAAGTCGGCGACAGAATGGCCGCGGCCTTCCCACGGAATCGGCCTCGCCAGTCGATCAGCCACGGCTCGACATCCGCGGGCTCGGTGATCGCCGCCTTCGTTCCGAAGCGATCGCGAACCGCTCGAATCAGCCGGGATTGGGCATCGCCTTTCATATTCTGTCGCATAGACCGAATTCGAAGGCTTGGCATCGCCTCCGACAGGCTCCAATGCGGCGGCAGGTCGGCAAAATGAGGCGGATATGGCAGCTTGGTGGATTGCAGCGAGCGCGGTCGCGGTGGCAGCAGGCGCGACAGCGCTTGGAACTCGCACGGTACGGCGGCGACTGCGCAATGCGCGCGACGACCATCGGCAGCGGCCTGCGCTGTGGAACCGCTTCTACGCGATCGACTGGGGTGACACGGCGACCAACAATTATGGGTTCGCGCCGGCCGAAGGCGACCATCCTCAGCGCTTCCAGCACCAGATGTACCGCGAACTGCTCAAGCGCCTCGCGCTCAAACGTCCGCTCGAGCCCGCTGTCAGACTGCTCGAGGTCAGCTGCGGCCGGGGCGGCGGGCTTAACGCCTTCCTCGCCGCCGCGCCTGGCAAATTCGACGCGACCGGCCTCGATGTCGCCGCCAGCGCGATCGCCTTTTGCCGCCGCACCTATGGGGAAAGCGAAACGCTCCACTTTGTCGAGGGCAGCGCGCTCGACCTGCCCTTCCCGGACGGCAGCTTCGACGTGGTCCTGAATGTCGAGGCATCGAACGATTACGGCGACCGGCCGCGCTTCTTCGCCGAAGTGGCACGAGTACTGAAGAAGGGCGGCATTTTCCTTTATGCTGACACATTCAGGCCCGGTCGGGCGGAAGAGATGCAGCGCGATATCGATTCGGCCGGGTTCGACGCTGCGTTCGACGACATAACCGCCAACGTCGCCGAAGCCTGTCGTCTGGACAGCCCGCGCCGCCGTGAGATCATTCACCGCCATGCCCCGCTGGTCGGACGGCTCCTTTTCAAGCGGCAGCTCGAGAATTACGCGGCAATCGAAGGCAGCAAGAAACAGCAGGCATTCGCCGAGGGCCGCCGGACCTATCTGATGACGGCGGCGGTCAAGCTGTGAGCCGGCCGCCGGTCACACTGGTGGTCGCCCGAGCGATCAACGGCGTGATCGGCCGCGACGGAACACTTGCCTGGCACATTCCGGCCGACCTCAAGCGATTCAAGAAACTGACCATGGGCACGGCGATGATCATGGGACGGCGGACGTTCGAGAGCCTGCCAGGGGTCTTGCCCGGACGGCGGCACATCGTCATGACCCGCGAT
Organism: Sphingomicrobium sp.; assembly: GCA_035540655.1. Lineage (GTDB taxonomy): Bacteria > Pseudomonadota > Alphaproteobacteria > Sphingomonadales > Sphingomonadaceae > Sphingomicrobium. The sequence goes on from DATLGC010000162.1 coordinate 11,086, forward strand.
CCCGGCTGGAGCGTGCCAGGGGCGGAAATCGCGAGCGATGAAAAGCAGGCCCTTCGTCTCGCTGGCAGCGAACCTGTTTCGGTGATCGGCGGCGCTGAGGTGTTCCGAATGTTCCTGCCTCACGCGGACCGGGTCGAACTGACCGAAGTGCTTGCCGAGGTCGAAGGCGATACTCGAATGGAGGATCCGCGTTCGATTGGCGAATGGCGCGAGGTCGCGTGCGAAGAGCATATGCCGACCGGCAAGACGCCAGGCTTCCGCTTCATCACGCTTGAGCGGGCTTAGGCCGCGGCGCCGTCGAGAATCGAGTCGATCTGGGCCGCGACGTCGTCGACCGCGGCCATCCCGTCGACCCGGCGGACCAGCCCGCGTCCTTCGTAATAAGGGAGGATCGGAGCGGTCTTGGCGCGATATTCGGACATGCGCGTGCGCACCGTCTGCTCGTTGTCGTCGGGCCGTCGGCAGAAATCGCTTGATCCGCAAACATCGCAGACCTGTGCGACCCGGGGCTGCTTGAAGCGCTCGTGATAGCCCGCTCCGCACCTTGCGCAGGAGAATCGGCCGGTGATCCGGTCGACCAGGGCCTCTTCATCGACATCGAGCTCAATGACATGATCGAGCTTACGGCCGCGCTCGGCTAGCAGCAGATCGAGCGCTTCGGCCTGGGCCCGGGTGCGTGGATAGCCATCGAAGATCGCGCCGCAGCTTTCGGCCGAATCGAGCCGTTCGCCAATCAGCGCACTGACGATCGCATCGCTGACCAGCTCGCCCGAGTCCATCACGGCCTTGGCCTGCTGGCCGATGGGGCTGCCGCTGGCGACGGCGTCGCGAAGCATGTCCCCGGTCGACATCTGGATCATTCCGCGCTGCGCCTGAAGCCGCGCCGCCTGCGTTCCCTTGCCGGCACCCGGCGGTCCGAGCAGGATGAGGTTCATCATTTCGCTAGCTCCGCGCTGGGCATGCCAGGCGCGTCAGCGCCCCCGGCCGGTCTTCAGCTTCGCCTTCTTGATGAGGTCGCCATATTGGTGCGCGATCAGGTGGCTCTGCACCTGGGCGACCGTGTCCATGGTAACGTTGACGACGATGAGCAGGCTGGTTCCGCCAAGGTAGAAAGGCACGCCCGCCTGGCTGAACAGAATCTCCGGAATGAGGCAAATCAACACCAAATAAGCAGCGCCGACGATGGTGATTCGCGAAACCAGATAATCGAAATAATTCTCGGTCGCCTTGCCCGGTCGAATACCGGGTATGAAGCCGCCGTGGCGCTTCAGATTCTCGGCCGTCTCCTCGCTGTTGAACTGAACGGCAGCGTAGAAGAAGCAGAAGAAGGCAATGCCGGCTCCGTAGAGCAGCAGGTATAGCGGCGAGCCGTGCTGGAGCCAGGTGCTGAGCGTGATCAGCCAGTCGCTGGCGTTGGGATTGTCCTGCGCCCCCGACATCTGGATCAGGGTCAGCGGCATCAGCAGCAGCGATGAGGCGAAGATCGGCGGAATCACGCCGGAGATGTTGACCTTGAGCGGCAGGTGGCTGCGCTCCTGCTGCATCATCCCGCGGGCCGTCTGGCGCTTGGGATATTGAACAAGCACCCGGCGCTGCGCCCGCTCGACAAAGCAGATGAACAGGATCAGGCCCATCGCCAGGGCGACGATGAAGATGATCATCATCGGGTCCATGGTGCCCGTCCGGCCGCCCTCGAACAGCTGGCCGAGCGCTCGCGGAAGGGTCGCGACGATGCCGGCCATGATGATCAGTGAGACACCGTTGCCGATTCCCCGGCTGGTGATCTGCTCACCGATCCACATCAGGAACAGAGTTCCGCCGACCAGGCTGATCGTCGCCGCGGCGCGGAACAATGGGCCGGGGTCGACGACCGCGCTGATGCCCTGCGTCGCTCCGAGGCTCTCAAGGCCGACGGCGATGAAATAGCCCTGCACGCTGGTGAGCAGGACGGTGAGATAGCGGGTGTACTGGTTGAGCTTCTTTCGGCCGGTCTCGCCTTCCTTCTTCAGCTGCTTCCACGGCTCATACATGGAGGCCATCAGCTGAACGACGATGGAGGCAGTGATGTATGGCATGACTCCGAGCGCGATGATGCTCATCCGCTCGAGGCTTCCGCCCGAGAAGGTGTTGAAGAAGTCGAGGACCCCGCCGCGCTGGGTGTCGAACAGCGCCGCCATAGCACGAGGGTCGATGCCCGGCATCGGCACGTAGGACAGGAAGCGGAACAGGACGAGCGCGCCGAGGGTGAACCACAGCCTTTTCTTGAGCTCGGTCGCCTTCGAGAAGTTCGCCAGGGAAATATTCGAGGCGAGATTTTCGGCTGCTGATGCCATTCAAACGGTCCCCGGAAGTGACGGCGGCGGCGCGGGAAACGCCCCCCGGCCGCCGATATAGTAGCTCAAGGCCGCTTGTCTAAGCCTTCGCGCACGAGAACCCGGATCAGGCCTTCTCGGCGCGAGCGGCCTTGGCCGAGCCCTTCTTGGCGGCGGCCTTGTCGGCGGCGCTCTGTCGCTCGATCAGCTCGACCGACCCGCCGGCCTTCTCGACCGCTTCGCGAGCACCCTTGGACGCGCCGTCGACGCGCAATGCCAGCTTCGCCTTGAGCTCGCCCTTGCCGAGCAGCCGGACACCGTCCTTGCCGCCTCGAGCAAGCCCGGCAGCCTTGAGAGCTGCATGGTCGATCGTGCCCTTGGAATCGAGCTTGCCGGCGTCGATCATCTTCTGGATCGCGCCGACATTCACCTCCGCATAATCCTTGGCAAAGATGTTGTTGAAGCCGCGCTTGGGCAGGCGCATGTGGAGCGGCATCTGGCCGCCCTCGAAGCCGTAGATCGACACGCCCGACCGGCTCTTCTGGCCCTTTTGGCCGCGACCGGCAGTCTTGCCGGTCCCCGAGCCGATTCCCCGGCCGACTCGCGTGCGTTCCTTGCGGGCGCCCTGATTGTCACGAAGTTCGTTGAGTTTCATCGTCTTGCACTCGCTTTCGCTTTTGTCGCGCGTGATTGTCGGCGGGCTTAGGCCGCCTCCTCGACCTTCACTAGATGCTCCACCTTTCGGATCTGGCCGCGGACCTCGAGGGTGTCATCGACTTCGACCATCTTGTGCATCTTGTTGAGCCCGAGGCCAACCAAGGTTGCCCGCTGAGTCTTGTCGCGGCGGATCGGCGATCCGGTCTGGGTAATCCTGATCTTGGCCATCTGCCTCACTCCGTGATCGCTTCGGCCTGAGCCTCGGCTTCGGCGGGGCTGGCGCCACCGCGACCGAGCAGGTCGGCTACCTTCTTGCCGCGCCGCTGCGACACCGAGCGGGGGCTGGTCTGTTCCTTGAGCGCCTCGAACGTGGCTCGAATCATATTGTAGGGGTTGGACGTGCCGACCGACTTGGTGACGACGTCGGCAACACCGAGGCTTTCGAATATAGCCCGCATCGGTCCGCCGGCGATGATTCCAGTTCCCGACGGAGCAGAGCGAAGAGTCACCTTGCCGGCGCCGAAATGGCCGTTGCCGTCGTGATGGAGGGTGCGACCATCGCGCAGCGGCACCCGAATCATCGCCTTCTTGGCGGCCGCGGTCGCCTTGCTGATCGCTTCGGGAACCTCGCGCGCCTTGCCATGGCCGAAACCGGCCCGGCCCTTGCCGTCACCGACCACCACCAAAGCCGCGAAACCGAAGCGCTTGCCGCCCTTCACCGTCTTCGAGACCCGGTTGATGTGAACCAGCTTTTCGATCAGCTCCTCGCCGCCATCATCGTCGCCACCACGGCCGCGCCGATCATCGCGCCGACCGCGACCGCCGCGGTCACCGCCGCCGCGGCCGCGCCCGCCGCCGCGCGGACCACGCGGTCCGCGGCCCTCGGGCTGGCGAGGAGTCGCCTCTGCCGCCGTCGCAGCTTCGGCCGGGTTGGTGTTGGTTTCCTGGGTCTGGTTTTCGTCAGCCATTTAGAACTCCAATCCGCCTTCGCGGGCGGCATCGGCCAGCGCCTTCACGCGGCCGTGGAACAGGAAGCCGCCGCGGTCGAACACGACGCTCGAAACACCGGCCTTGCGGGCGCGCTCGGCAAGCGCCTTGCCGACCGCCGCGGCGCCGTCGCGAGTCGCGCCGGTCTTGCCCTTGAGCTCCTTGTCGAGCGTCGAGGCGGCGGCAATCGTCGTGCCCGCCGAATCGTCGATGACCTGCGCGTAAATGTGGCGGCCCGAACGGTGGACCGACAGACGCGGCTTGCCGGAGGCACGCTCGCGGAGCGCGGTACGCACCCGGCGGCGGCGCCGGTCGAAGATGGATAGTCTCGCCATGGCTATTTCTTCTTGCCTTCTTTGCGGAAGATAAACTCGCCGCGATACTTGATGCCCTTGCCCTTGTAGGGCTCCGGCTTGCGCCAGCGGCGAATCTCGGCTGCGACCTGGCCGACCTTCTGCTTGTCGATGCCGCTGATCTCGACCGTGTTCGGGTCGGGGGTCTTCACATCGACGCCCTCGGGCACCGCGAAATTGACGTCGTGGCTGTAGCCCAGCTGAAGCCTGAGATTGCGGCCTTGAGCGGCCGCGCGATATCCCACGCCGCTGATCTCGAGCACCTTGGTGAAGCCTTCGCTGACCCCAGTCACCAGATTTTGCACCAAGGTCCGCTGCATTCCCCATGCCGCGCGTGAGCGCTGGCTGTCGGTCACCGGAGCAACTGTGATCTCGCCCTCGCCAACCTCATAGCGAACAAGGTCGTCGAGCAGCTGCATCGCCAAAGTTCCCTTTGGGCCCTTGACCGTCAGCACGCCACTTTCGACGGTCGCGGAGACCCCTCCGGGCATGGCGACGGGTTTCTTGCCGATACGGGACATCAGAACACCTCCGCAAGCACTTCGCCGCCGACGTTCTGCTCGCGGGCCTCGGCGTCCGACAGGACGCCCCTCGGGGTCGACACGATGACCGTGCCAAGCCCGTTGCGGATGTGCGGCAGCTCGCGGGCTCCGGAATAAACTCGCCGGCCGGGCTTCGACACCCGCGCCAGATGCTGGATCGCCGGCTGGCCTTCGAAATATTTGAGCTCGATGCGCAGGCCCTTCTGGCCCGCTAGCTCTTCTTCGGCGTAGCCGCGGATATAGCCTTCGCGCTGGAGCACGTCGAGCACACGGACGCGCAGCTGCGACGCCGGCGTCAGGATCGAATCCTTGCGCGCCTGCTGGCCGTTGCGGATGCGGGTGAGCATGTCACCCAGGGGATCGGTCATCGCCATCTTCGGCTACTCCCTACCAGCTCGACTTTGTGACGCCCGGGATCAGGCCCTTGTTGGCCAGTTCCCGAAGCATGATCCGCGACAGGCGGAACTTGCGATAATAGCCGCGCGACCGGCCCGTCAGCTCGCAGCGATTGCGAACCCGGGTCGGGTTAGCGTTGCGCGGAAGCTCGGCCATCTTCAGCCGCGCGATCAGACGCTCGGTGTCGTCAAGGGACTCGTCGTCCGCGACCGCCTTGAGCTTCGCGTACTTCGCCGCGTGCTTCTCAACGAGCTTCTTGCGCCGCTCGTTCTTGTTGATCGAACTCAGTTTCGCCATGACTTAAGTTCTTCTCCTCGCGCAGACCGCCTCAGGCGGCTGCTTTTCCTCGGTTTCCGCCGGGAACGGAAAGTTGAACAGACGCAGCAGCTCGCGCGCCTCCTCATCCGTGTTCGCGGTGGTGGTGATAATGATGTCCATTCCCCGGACCTGATCGATCTGGTCGTAATTGATTTCGGGGAACACGATCTGCTCCCTGAGGCCCATTGCATAATTGCCCTGGCCGTCGAACGAGCGCGGGTTGAGCCCGCGGAAGTCGCGAACCCGCGGCAAAGCGATGGTGACGAGCCGGTCGAGGAATTCGAACATGCGGTCGCGGCGCAAGGTAACCTTGCAGCCGATCGGCATGCCTTCGCGCAGCTTGAACTGGGCAATCGACTTCTTCGCCTTGGTGATCACCGGCTTCTGCCCGGCGATCAGCTCCATCTCCGCCGCAGCCGACTCGACCTTCTTCTTGTCCTGGGTCGCCTCGCCGACGCCCATGTTGATGACGATCTTGTCGAGGCGCGGCACTTCGAGACGGTTCTTGTAACCGAACCGCTCGGTCATCGCCGGGACGATGCGCTCCTCATAATCCTTCTTGAGGCGCGGCGAATATGCCTGTTCCTTCTTGGCGTCAGCCATTGATCAGCTCCCCGGACTTGGCGGCCACTCGGACCTTCTTGCCGTCCCTGGTTTCAAAACGGACTCGGGTCGGCTTGCCGGTCTTGGGGTCGGCCACGGCGACCTTGGACACGTGCAGCGGCGCTTCCCTGCGCTCGAGGCCGCCCTGCGGGTTGCCCTGCGTCGGCTTGCGGTGGCGGACCGCGACGTTGATGCCCGACACGAGCACCTTTCCGTCCTTCGGCATCGCCTTGACGACCTCGCCGGTGCGGCCCTTGTCCTTGCCGGACAGGATCACGACAGTGTCGCCCTTGCGGATTTTCTGAGCGGCCATGGCTACAGCACCTCCGGCGCAAGGCTGATGATCTTCATATGCTTGCGGGCACGAAGCTCGCGGACGACCGGCCCGAAAATGCGGGTGCCGATCGGCTCCTCATTCTTGTTGACCAGCACCGCCGCGTTGGAATCGAACCGGATCACCGATCCGTCGGGACGGCGGATGTCCTTGGCGGTGCGAACGATCACCGCCCGGTGGACGTCACCCTTCTTCACGCGGCCGCGCGGCGCCGCTTCCTTGACGGAAACGACGATGATGTCGCCTACTCCGGCGGTGCGGCGCTTCGAGCCGCCCAGCACCTTGATGCACTGGACGCGCTTGGCACCGCTGTTGTCGGCAACGTCCAGGTTGGACTGCATCTGGATCATGGTTCGACCCCTCTACCTCTCATCACTTGCTCAGACGTCCGCTTGCGCGACGTCTTCGGCCTTGGCGGCCTTTTTCTTGGCGGCTTTCGGCTTTGGCGCCTTTTCGGCCTTCGCCTCAGGCGCCGGCTGGCTTCCGGCCGACTCGTCGATCTCGACCGCCGCGGCCTTGGCCGCACCGATCCGCTCCACAACCTGCCAAGTCTTTAGCTTGGAGATCGGCGAGCGCTCCTCGATGCGCACCAGCTCGCCGGCACGATAGGCATTGGCCTCATCGTGGGCGTGATACTTTTTCGACAGCCGGATGATCTTGCCGTACAGCGGATGCTTCACCCGCCGCTCGACGCGGACCACGACGGTCTTGTCTGCCTTGTCGGACACCACGGTGCCAGTCAGGACGCGCTTGGGCATTCCAATAGTCTCCTCAACCCTGCGCCGAGGCGCGGGTGCGCTGGTTCTGAAGCGTCCGGATACGAGCAATGGAGCGACGCACCTCGCGCATCCGCGCCGGCTTTTCGAGCTGGTTGGTCGCCGCTTGGAAGCGCAGGTTGAACTGCTCGCGCTTCAGCTCGATCAGCTGCTGGTGCAGCTGATCGTCGGTCTTGACCTTGAGATCGTCGATTTGGGCCATCGATTAATCCTCCTCGACCAGGCTCTCGCCCAGGCGGGCGACGACCTTGGTCTTGATCGGCAGCTTCTCTGCAGCACGCTCGAACGCCGTCTTGGCGAGCGGACCAGGGACTCCGTCGAGCTCGAACAGGATCCGGCCGGGCTTGACCCGCGCGACCCAGAATTCCGGCGAGCCCTTGCCCGAACCCATTCGGACTTCGGCTGGCTTGGAGCTGACCGGAACGTCCGGAAAAATCCGGATCCACAAGCGCCCCTGACGGCGGATGTGACGGGTGATCGCCCGCCGCGCCGCCTCGATCTGACGGGCGGTGATCCGCTCCGGCTCCATCGCCTTCAGGCCGAAGGCGCCGAAGTTGAGCTCCGTCCCGCCCTTGGCATTGCCATGGATCCGGCCCTTGAAGGCTTTACGGAACTTGGTGCGCTTTGGCTGCAGCATCTCGTCTGTCCTCTAAGGCCTAGCGACCGCGATCTTCGCGGGCCGGGCGAACTCCGGAGGTCTGAGCCTCCATCATCAACCGGTCCTGCGCGGTCGGGTCGTGGGCGAAAATCTCGCCCTTGAAAATCCACACCTTGACGCCGCACACGCCATAAGCGGTGTGGGCCTCGGCCTCGGCATAATCGACGTTGCCGCGAAGGGTGTGAAGCGGCACCCGGCCCTCGCGATACCACTCCGTGCGAGCAATTTCCGCACCGCCGAGACGGCCGGCGCAGGTGATCCGGATGCCCTCGGCCCCGAGGCGCAGGGCCGACTGAACCGCGCGCTTCATCGCCCGGCGGAACGCGATCCGGCGCTCGAGCTGGTCGGCGACGCCCTGGGCGACGAGCTTGGCGTCGATCTCGGGCTTGCGGATCTCGACGATGTTGAGGCTTACCTCTGAGGAGGTCATCGACTGAAGCTTCCGCTTCAACTTCTCGATGTCGGTGCCCTTCTTGCCGATGATCACGCCAGGCCGGGCCGCATAGATGCTGATCCGACAGATTTTCGCCGGCCGCTCGATCACCACCTTCGAGATCGCGGCCTGCGGCAAGCTCTCGAGAATGAAGCGACGAATCTTCAGATCCTCGAGCAGCAGCCGGCCATAATCCTGGCCTTCGGCGAACCAGCGGCTGTCCCAGGTCCGGTTGATCTGCAGGCGAAGCCCGACAGGAGAGGATTTCTGACCCATTACGCTTCTTCCTGCTCACGAACGACGACGCGCAGCCGGCTGAACGGCTTGACGATCCGGCTCGACCGGCCGCGGGCACGGGTCATGAACCGCTTCATCGACAGCGACTTGCCGACGCTCGCCTCGCTGATGACGAGAGCGTCGACGTCGAGGTTGTGGTTGTTCTCGGCATTGGCGACCGCCGACGCGAGCACCTTGCGGACATCCTCGGCCATCGCCTTTGGCGAGAACTTGAGGATATTCATTGCCTCCTCGACCTTGCGGCCGCGAATCAGCCCGGCAACCAGATTCAGCTTGCGAGCCGAACCACGAATGGTGGTGCCGACCGCCAGCGCTTCCTTCTCGCCGACCTTGCGAGGGGATTTTTCCTTGCCCATCAGCGCTTGCCTTTCCTGTCGGCGGCGTGGCCCGGGAAGAAGCGGGTCGGAGCGAACTCGCCAAGCTTCATTCCAACCATGTCCTCGTTGACCGACACCGGCACGAACTTGCGGCCGTTGTAGACATTGAACGTCAGGCCGACGAACTGCGGAAGGATCGTCGAGCGGCGCGACCAGGTCTTGATCGGCGCGCGCCCACCCTTTTCCTGCGCAGCTTCCGCCTTCTTCAGAAGCGAAAGCTCGACGAACGGGCCTTTCCAGACGGAACGGGCCATGACTTAACCCTTCTTCTTTGCGTGACGCGACCGGATGATGAACTTGTCGGTCGACTTGTTGTTACGAGTGCGCGCGCCCTTGGTCGGCTTGCCCCACGGGGTGACTGGATGACGGCCGCCCGAGGTTCGGCCTTCGCCGCCACCGTGTGGGTGGTCGACCGGATTCTTGGCAACGCCACGGGTCAGCGGCCGCTTGCCCATCCATCGCGTGCGACCGGCCTTGGCGAGAGTCTGGTTGGCATTGTCCGGGTTTGACACCGCGCCCACCGTCGCCATGCAATCCGAGCGCACGTAGCGCTGCTCGCCTGAATTCAGCCTGACGATGACCATCCCGCGATCGCGGCCGACGACCTGAACATAGGTGCCGGCGGCGCGCGCGATCTGACCGCCCTTGCCGGGCTTTAGCTCGACATTGTGGACGATGGTTCCGACCGGCATCTGGCCGATCTCCATCGCATTTCCGGGCTTCACGTCGACCTTCCGGCCAGCGACCACAGTATCGCCCGGACCCAGCCGCTGCGGAGCGAGGATATAGGCCTGCTCGCCGCCCTCGTAGGTGACGAGGGCGATGAAGGCCGACCGGTTGGGGTCATATTCAAGCCGCTCGACGGTCGCCGGAACGTCCCAGGTCCGGCGCTTGAAGTCGATGATCCGGTAGCGCTGCTTGTGGCCACCGCCGATCCCGCGCGACGTCACGTGGCCCTTGTTGTTGCGGCCGCCGCTCTTGGTCTTGCCCTCGGTCAGCTTCTTGACCGGCTTGCCCTTCCAAAGATTGGCGCGGTCGACCAGAATCAATCCGCGGCGGGCGGGCGATGTCGGCTTATATTGCTTGAGTGCCATGGTCTGCCTCAGATCCCGCTGGTGACGTCGATCGAATCACCCTCGGCGAGGGTGACGATCGCCTTTTTGAAGTCGGACCGCTGGTAGGGCCTGCCCTTCCAGCGCTTCGACTTGCCCTTGGTGACGATCGTATTGACGCCGGTCACCTTGACGTTGAACAACGCCTCGACCGCTGCCCTGATCTGGGGCTTCGACGCGCCCGTCGCGACCTTGAAGACGACCGCATTGGCTTCCGACATCATTGTCGACTTTTCGGTGATATGCGGCGCAAGCACGACGTCGTAGTGTCGCGCATCAATCGCCGATTGCTGCTTCTTAGCCATTGAACCGGGCCTCCAGCTTCTCGACCGCGGCGCGGGTGAGGACCAGCGTCTCGTGGCGCATGATATCGTAGACGTTGGCGCCGACCGCCGGCAGCAGGTTCACGCTAGCCAGGTTCGACGAGGCCCGGGCGAAGCCGACGTTGAGCGCGTCGCCGTCGATCACCAGCGCGCTCTTGCCGAAGCCGAGCTGGCCGAGCTTGTCACGCAGTTCGCGGGTCTTGCCGTCCTTCACGTCGAGGTTGTCGACGACGATCAGATTGCCTGCCTTCGCTTTCGACGACAGCGCCATCCGGAGACCGAGCTGGCGAACCTTCTTGTTGAGGCTCGAGCTGAAGACGCGTGCCCTCGGGCCGTGGGCCTTGCCGCCACCAATGAAGATCGGCGCCCGGCGGTCGCCGTGGCGGGCGGTGCCGCCGCCCTTCTGGCGGCCGAACTTCTTGCCGGTGCGGGCAACGTCGCTGCGCTCTCGAGCGGCACGGGCCGGTGCGCGGCGGTTGGTGAGCTGCCAGGTCACGACCCGGTGAAGGATGTCGGCGCGCGGCTCGACGCCGAAGATGTCGTCCTTCAGCTCGATGTCGCCGCCCTTGCCGGCGTCGAGGGTCTGAACCTTGACCTTCATCGCTTAGCCTTCCTTGCTTTCGTCGGCGGCGCCGGATTCGCCTGAATTGCTTTCCGGCGTCGCCTGGCCCGCATCGGCATCGGTGCCTTCGCCCGTGTCGGCGGAGGCTCCGGCCTCCTGCTCGGCAGCGATTGCCGCAACCTCGTCATCGCCCGGCAGAGCCGGAATTTCGTGCACCGCGGCGTCGTCGACGAGGCCGGCCTCCGGCACTTCGACTTCCTCGAGCTTTGCCTTGTCGAGGATGCCGGCCGGATAAGGCGCCTGATCGTGGCGCGCGAGCTTGACCGCGTCGCTGACCGCCACCCAGCTGCCCTTGTGGCCCGGGACCGATCCCTTGATGAACAGCAGGCCGCGGACCGGATCGGTGCGAACGACCTCCAGGTTTTGCTGGGTGCGATTTCGTGCACCCATGTGGCCGGCCATCTTCTTGTTCTTGAAGACCTTGCCGGGATCCTGCCGCTGACCCGTCGAACCGTGCGACCGGTGCGAAACCGACACGCCATGGGTTGCCCTGAGACCGCCGAAGCCCCAGCGCTTCATCGCTCCGGCGAATCCCTTGCCCTGGGTAACCCCGGACACGTCGACCAGCTGGCCGGCGACGAAATGATCGGCACTGATCGTCGACCCGACGTCGAGCAAGGCGTCGTCCGCCACTCGGAATTCTGCGACCTTCGCCTTGGGCTCGACTTCGGCCTTGCCGAAAGCCGCCCGCTGCGGCTTGGCGACATTCTTGGTCTTCGCCTTGCCCGCCCCGAGCTGAACGGCGGTGTAGCCGTCCCGGTCCATTTCGCGGCGGCCGACGACCTGCAACTCGTCCAGCTGCAGGACGGTAACCGGCACATGCCGTCCGTCCGCCTGGAACAAGCGGGTCATTCCGACCTTTTTCGCGATCACGCCGGTGCGCATGATCCTAAACTCCCAACAGAGGCCCCCGGACCATCCGGGGGCGTGCAAGCCCGTGAACGATGTGCGTGCCCCGCCTGGGCTTCGTGCCTCGTGTGACCACGAGGCGGCGGGGACGCGGCCCGGAGCTAGCTCCGGCGGTATCCTCCGTATTCTGCAGACCCTGGCCGCTCTTCCTGAGTAGCCGGTGAGCCTGTCGAACCGGCGCATCGAAGGACTGCCCTTCGATACGGGTCTTCGGCTTCGCTCAGTCCCTACTCAGGATGAGCGGGGATGGGAAGCCGCACTCGCCTAGGCGAGTTTAATTTCAACGTCGACGCCGGCGGCGAGATCGAGCTTCATCAGCGCGTCGACCGTCTGCGGCGTCGGCTGCACGATATCGAGCAGCCTCTTGTAGGTTCGCACCTCGAACTGCTCGCGCGACTTCTTGTCGACGTGCGGCGAACGGTTGACGGTGAATTTCTCAATTCGCGTCGGCAATGGGATTGGACCGCGGATCAAGGCACCCGTTCGCCGAGCCGTGTCGGCGATGTCGCCAGTAGCCTGGTCGAGCACTCGGTGATCGAAGGCCTTCAGGCGAATACGGATATTCTGCGTTTCCATGTCCCTACCGATGCGAAAGAGCCTGTCCCTGATCGCCTCAACGGCAAGTCGGGACTCAAACCAAAATCGAGCATGTCCGGCAGCGACCTATTCGGCCTGACTGCCGCACTTGCCCGTCAAACTCAAAAGCGAGCCGCGCGACCTGGTAAACCAGAATCGCGCGGCAAGCGCCCTATATTACTTCGTGATCTCGGCGACAACCCCCGCGCCGACGGTCCGGCCACCTTCGCGAATGGCGAAGCGCAGGCCAGGGTCCATGGCGATCGGGGCAATCAGCTTGACGCCCAGATTCACATTGTCGCCCGGCATCACCATCTCGGTGCCCTCGGGCAGCTCGACCTCGCCGGTGACGTCGGTCGTGCGGAAGTAGAATTGCGGGCGGTAGTTGGCGAAGAACGGCGTGTGACGGCCACCCTCGTCCTTCGACAGCACATAGACTTCCGCCTTGAAATCGGTGTGCGGGGTGATCGAGCCCGGCTTGGCCAGAACCTGGCCGCGCTCGACGTCCTCGCGGCCGATGCCGCGAAGCAGGGCACCGATGTTGTCGCCCGCCTGACCCTGGTCGAGCAGCTTGCGGAACATTTCGACGCCGGTGACAACCGTCTTCTGGGTATCGCGGATACCGACGATCTCGACTTCCTCGCCAACCTTGACGATGCCGGTCTCAACGCGTCCGGTGACCACCGTGCCGCGGCCGGAGATCGAGAAAACGTCCTCGATCGGCATCAGGAAGGGCCGGTCGAGCGGACGCTCCGGAGTCGGGATCCACTCGTCGACAGCGGCCATCAGCTTGACGATGGCATTCTTGCCGATTTCGTCGTTGCTATCCTCGAGAGCGGCGAGCGCCGAGCCGGAAACGATCGGAATGTTGTCGCCGTCGAACTCGCGCTTGGAAAGCTCCTCGCGAATCTCGAGCTCAACCAGCTCCAGAAGCTCGGGATCGTCGACTTGATCGACCTTGTTGAGGAAGACCACCATCGTCGGAACGCCGACCTGCTTGGCGAGCAGGATGTGCTCCTTGGTCTGCGGCATGGGGCCGTCGGCGGCCGACACGACGAGGATCGCGCCGTCCATCTGCGCGGCGCCGGTGATCATGTTCTTCACATAGTCGGCGTGGCCCGGGCAGTCGACGTGCGCATAGTGGCGATTGTCGGTCTCATATTCGACATGGGCGGTCGAAATGGTGATTCCGCGCTCGCGCTCTTCAGGCGCCTTGTCGATGTTCGCATAATCGGTGAACTCGGCCTGGCCCTTTTCGGCGAGCACCTTGGTGATCGCCGCGGTCAGCGAGGTCTTGCCATGGTCGACGTGACCGATGGTGCCGATGTTCACGTGCGGCTTGTTCCGCTCGAATTTAGCCTTCGCCATTTTACGCCTCTTCTTCTTTAGGAAATCGGGCGCGCCGCCCGTTCGCGAGCGCGCCCATAGCTACAATTTCACGCTTACGCCAGCTTCGCCTTCACCTCGTCGGCGACGTTCTGCGGTACCTCGTCATAATGAGAGAACTGCATCGTATATTGGGCTCGTCCCTGAGTGAAGGACCGGAGCTGATTGACGTAACCGAACATGTTGGCGAGGGGGACGATCGCCTCGACCACCTGCGCATTGCCGCGGCTGTCGGTGCCCTGGATCTGTCCGCGCCGGCTGTTGATGTCGCCGATGACGTCGCCGAGATAATCCTCAGGCGTCACCACCTCGACCTTCATGATTGGCTCGAGCAGCTTGATTCCGGCCCGCTGCGCCGCTTCGCGCATCGCGCCGCGACCGGTAATCTCGAAGGCCAGCGCCGACGAGTCGACGTCGTGGTATTTGCCATCGATCAGGTGAACCTCGAAATCGATGATCGGGAAGCCGATCAGCGAGCCGGTCTCGGCCGTCTCGCGCATCCCCTTTTCGACCGAAGGAATATACTCGCGCGGGATGTTGCCGCCCTTGATCTCGTCGACGAAGACGAAGCCGGTTCCGCGTTCGGCCGGGACGACCTTGACTTTAACTTCGCCGAACTGGCCCGATCCACCCGATTGCTTCTTGTGGGTGTAGGTCAGTTCGACCGGCTTGGCGAGATATTCGCGATAGGCGACCTGCGGAGCGCCGACATTGGCCTCGACCTTGAACTCGCGCTTCATCCGGTCGACGAGGATCTCAAGGTGGAGCTCGCCCATCCCCTTGATGATGGTCTGGCCCGATTCATGATCGCTCGTCACTCGAAAGCTCGGATCCTCGGCGGCGAGGCGCGAGAGGGCGATGCCCATCTTTTCCTGATCGGCCTTGGTCTTGGGCTCGACTGCCACCTCTATGACCGGGTCCGGAAATTCCATCCGCTCGAGGATAATCGGCTTGTTGGGATCACAAAGCGTATCGCCGGTCGTCGTTTCCTTGAGGCCGGCGATGGCGACGATGTCGCCCGCGTAGGCCACGTCGATGTCCTCGCGGTTGTTGGCATGCATCAGCAACATGCGGCCGATCTTCTCACGCTTGTCCTTGACCGAGTTGAGGACGGTGCCCTTCTCGAGCTTGCCGGAATAGATGCGAGCGAAGGTCAGCGAGCCAACAAAGGGATCGTTCATGATCTTGAAGGCGAGCGCCGAGAAAGGCGCGCTGTCCGAAGCCTCGCGGGTGTCGGTCTGGTCGCTGTCGGGTTTCAGTCCCTCGACCGGCGGGATGTCGAGCGGGCTTGGAAGATAATCGACGACTGCGTCGAGCAAGGGCTGGACGCCCTTGTTCTTGAACGCCGAGCCGCACAGGACCGGGACGAACGAGAAGTTGAGCGTGCCCTTGCGGATCAGCCGCTTCAAGGTCGCGACGTCGGGCTCGTTGCCCTCGAGATAGGATTCCATCACCTCGTCGTCCTGCTCGACGGCGATCTCGATCAGGTCCTGGCGGGCGGTATCAGCGGCGTCCTTGAGGTCATCCGGAATTTCTTCGTACACGAACTTCGCGCCGAGGCTCTCGTCGAGCCAGATGATAGCGCGGTTGTTGACCAGGTCGACGAGGCCCTTGAAGCCGCTCTCGATGCCGATCGGAAGGTAAAGGACCAGCGGACGGGCGCCGAGACGCTCCTTGATCATCTGCACGCAGCGCTCGAAGCTCGCTCCGGTGCGGTCGAGTTTGTTGACGAAGCACATCCGCGGGACTTTGTACTTCTCGGCCTGGCGCCAGACCGTTTCCGACTGCGGTTCGACTCCGGCGACTCCGTCAAAGCAAGCGACCGCGCCGTCGAGGACGCGAAGCGAGCGCTCGACCTCGATGGTGAAGTCGACGTGGCCGGGAGTGTCGATGATGTTGATCCGGTGCTCTTCGCCCTTGCCTTCGTCGGCCTGCCAGAAACAGGTCGTCGCGGCCGAGGTGATGGTGATCCCGCGCTCCTGCTCCTGCTCCATCCAGTCCATGGTCGCGGTGCCCTCGTGGACCTCGCCGATTTTGTAGGACTTGCCCGTGTAATAGAGGATGCGCTCGGTCGTCGTCGTCTTGCCGGCGTCGATGTGCGCCATGATGCCGATGTTGCGATAGCGCTCGAGCGGATGGCTGCGGGCCATTTTCAGGGTTCCTTAGCGATGTGGGAAGCCGGCCGACCCGGCTCCCCACGATATAGGGACGAAATCTACCAGCGGTAGTGCGAGAAGGCGCGGTTGGCCTCGGCCATGCGGTGCGTGTCCTCGCGCTTCTTGACCGCGTTGCCGCGGTTCGAGGCCGCATCCATCAGCTCGCCCGACAAGCGGCCGGCCATGGTCTTCTCCGAGCGCGACCGCGCCGCCGAGATCAGCCAGCGGATCGCCAGCGCCTGCGCGCGCTCGGTGCGCACTTCGACCGGCACCTGGTAGGTTGCACCACCGACGCGGCGGCTGCGGACCTCGATGCCCGGCTTCACATTGTTGAGCGCGTCATGGAACACGCCGAGCGGCTCGCGCTTCAGGCGCGCTTCGACATTGTCGAGCGCGCCATAGACGATGCCCTCGGCGACGGACTTCTTGCCGTCGAGCATGACGCTGTTCATGAACTTGGACAGCACGATGTCCCCGAACTTGGGATCGGGAAGGATTTCGCGCTTCTCGGGACGGCGGCGACGGGACATAAGATTGTTCCTTTCTCTTCAGCCGGTTCCGGAACCCGTCCGGGGCTTACTTCTTCCTCAATTCGTCATGCTGAACTTGCTTCAGCATCCATTTCGAACACCCGCCGTGCGGCGGACAGATGGATCCTGAAACAAGTTCAGGATGACCTCGGCGAGGCCGAGGTCACTTCGGACGCTTGGCCCCGTACTTGGAGCGCGACTGGCGGCGATCCTTGACTCCCTGGGTGTCGAGCACGCCGCGGAGCACGTGGTAGCGCACGCCCGGAAGGTCGCGCACACGCCCGCCGCGGATCAGCACGACGCTGTGCTCCTGGAGGTTGTGGCCCTCGCCGGGGATGTAGCTGATCACTTCGCGCTGGTTGGTCAGGCGGACCTTGGCCACCTTGCGCAGCGCCGAGTTCGGCTTCTTCGGGGTCGTCGTATAGACACGGGTGCAGACTCCGCGCTTCTGCGGGTTCTGCTCCATCGCAGGGACCTTGGACTTGGCCTTCTGCGGTTCGCGACCCTTGCGGATCAGCTGGTTGATCGTCGGCATGAAGCCCTTCACCTTTGTGCTTACCAGACATGCTGGCGGTTACTTTGCGCCACGCGAAATGCGCGAAGCCCGGGCAGCCCCCTCTTTTGGAAGGATTGGCCGCCGGCCCTCGCGTCGTGGAGCAATGTTCAGCTCTGCCCGGCAGGGGAACGGCTGGCGCAGCCCCGCGGACGAGCGGCCCATAGCGGCTGGCCGGTGGAGGGTCAACGG
>DATLGC010000163.1:0-55316 GCA_035540655.1 Sphingomicrobium sp.
CCTGAAATCCGGGTGTCGGCGATTGATCGCCGATGCGGACGCGATTGCCTGCTCGAGCACGAAATCGGTGAGCTTGCCGATGCGGTCGTGCTGCTCGGCAGCGGCAATGAATTCGGTGGCTGCGATCGGTCCCTTTTCCGGGTGGGTCCAGCGGGCGAGCGCTTCCGCGCCGATGATCCGCCGGGTCTTGAGGTCGAGCTGGGGCTGGTATGCGACCCAAACCTCGCCCTTGTCGACTGCGGCATCGAGCTGGCTCAGCATCGACAGCTTCCAAGATGCGTCCTGAAGGCTTTCCGGATCGTGATATTTCCACTTGAGTCCGTCGTGCGCCGCCTCGTCGGCAGCGACAAGCGCACTTCCGAAGCGGTTGGCCAGTGACCGCCCGCTGCCAATCTCGACCCCGAAGCTGATCGACAGGTCGATCTGCTGCCCCGACACCTTGGCCGGGTTGCGGAACAGCGCGTAGAGCGCCTCGAGATGATGCCCGAAGGGTACGCGCGGCTCCTCGAACCAGGCGAAAATTCCGTCATCACCATGATACAAAGTGCGTTCCGGCGCGCCGACCCGCAGGCGGCTGACGATCTGCTCGATCAGTTTCTCCTCGCTCGATGCCGGAAGGGCGGCAGCGATCTCCGAATAATTCAGGATTCGGGCGGCGATTAGAGCATGGTCGCGGCCCTCTCGATTGAATCGCAATGCACTGAGATTTGGCAGTCCCGAAACCGGATTGGTCATCCCGCCTTGCCGGTAGCGGCGCCATGTCAGACTACCGGCGACCCAGGCGATCACGAACAGGGCCGGGGTGATGTCGACGAAAAGCAAATAGGCTTCGAGCAGGGCCGGAGCGAGCAGAAAGACGAGTGCCGCGCCGCCCAGGATCGCTGCTTGTTGAATCGATCGCTTGCGTGTTGCAGCCACCGCAGCTGCCGCGATTGCGACTGCGAAGGCGAGTGCCCAGCCGAGATAAACCGGCCTGCCAGACTTGAGAGTCTCGGCCCCGAGAATCTGGATATAGACACCGCCCATCTGCCCGGTTCCGGGAATGAAGTAGATGTCCCCGAGGGTGTTCGACGTCGTTCCGATCACGATATCCTTGCCCCGGATCAAGCTCGGGTCGAAGTCGCTTTTGAGGACTTTGGCGGCCGACAGGGCTGGGATGGAATTCGGATCGATGGAATAATCGACAATGAATGTTGCGTTGGCGGACCCCGGCCGACGCGCCAGCGTCGCAGCGAGGGAGGGAATTTTCTGATCCTTCCACGAGGCAGCGTAGGGAAGCCGCCAGACTGCATTCTGGTAGTTGTACTCCGCGCTGATGCTGGCGATCTCGGCACGGTCGGCGAATTTCGCCAGCGGCATTCCGTCTTGTTGGGTTCCGGCGTTGGGTCCCACCCGAGTCCACGCAGCCAGCACAACCTTTGACCGTTCCAATGCTTCCGCGAAGGCACGGTCATCATCAGGATCGCCCGGGTTTACGAAACCAACGTCGAAGAAGATTTGCCTGGCCCCGGCTCGGGTCAGCGAGTCCGTCAGCTGAGCGTGATATCGGCGTGGCCAGGGCCAGCGGCCGACCTGGGCCAGCGCCTCCTCGTCGATCTTGACCAGGACGATGTCTCCACTCGCTTCGTGGACGTGCAGCTTGTTGCGGGCGACTCGAAACCAGTCCTCGGCGATCTCGCCAAAGCCGATCAGGCCGAAAATCAGCCCTGCGATCGCGGTCCACAGCAGCAGCTTGAGCGGCGGCCATTCCGAGGTTTTTTGGTCGCGAGCCTGCACCGGCGGCTTTCCTTCGCTTTTGCAGCCCCCGCCCTGCCCGAGAAAGGTTAGGAAATAGGAAACCAGAGCGCAGATTAACGACGTTAAGGCGGCACCCCCTCGACACCTCCGCCCGGAGCCGCCAAGAACGGCGCGAACCTACGCCGGAGGGGGGACATGGACTTCGTCTCGATCCTGTCGATTTTCGTGCTGTCCTGCTTCGTCGGCTATTATGTCGTCTGGTCGGTCACTCCGGCGCTGCACACGCCCTTGATGAGCGTCACCAACGCCATTTCCTCGGTGATTGTCGTCGGCGCCCTGATCGCCGCCGCCGCGGCCGGGAGCCCGGCCGCCAAATGGCTCGGCCTAGGGGCCGTCGCGCTCGCCAGCGTCAACATCTTCGGCGGCTTCGCGGTCACCGCGAGAATGCTTGCGATGTACAAGAAGAAGGAGCGCTGAGCCCGTGGCGGCCGACGAAATGCCCGCCTGGGTGCTGATCGCCTATCTCGTCGCCGGAGTGTGCTTCATCCTCGCGCTGCGCGGGCTGTCGCATCCCGAAACCAGCAGGGCAGGCAACCGAATCGGGATGACGGGCATGGCCATTGCGGTCATCGCCACCCTGGCGTCCCACGACCTCGCCTCGATCCCCGAGATCGCCGCCGCGATCGCCATCGGCGGCACGATCGGCCTGGTCATCGCCCGACGCATCCAGATGACGGCCATGCCGCAGCTGGTCGCCGCCTGCCACAGCCTGGTCGGAATGGCCGCGGTTCTGGTCGGTGCGGCCGCCTACCTCAATCCCGGCGCCTATGGGATTTTGGGCCCGGACGGCATCTACCAGGTCACCCGGGTCGAACTGGGCCTCGGCGTGGCGATCGGCGCGATCACCTTCTCGGGTTCGGTCATTGCCTTCCTCAAGCTCAACGGCAACATGTCGGGAAGGCCGATCCTGCTGCCCGCGCGGCATGTGATCAACCTTGGAACGATTGCCGCCATCCTCGGCCTGATCGGCTATTTCACTTTCGACCAGAGCCCGTGGGTTTTCGTCACCATCGCCGCTTTGTCGTTCGTCATCGGCTTCCTGCTCATCATTCCTATCGGCGGCGCCGACATGCCGGTCGTCATCTCGATGCTCAACAGCTATTCGGGATGGGCGGCGGCGGCGATGGGCTTCACGCTGCACAATACGGCGATGATCATCACCGGCGCGCTGGTCGGCAGCGCCGGCGCAATCCTCTCCTACATCATGTGCCGGGGAATGAACCGGAGCTTCATTTCGGTGATCGCCGGCGGCTTTGGCGGCGAGGCGATCGCCGGCGGGGGCGAGGCGATCGACCGGCCATGGAAGCGCGGCTCGGCCGAGGACGCGGCGTTCATGCTCGCCCAGGCCGAGCAGGTCATCGTCATCCCGGGCTACGGAATGGCGGTCGCCCAGGCGCAGCATGCGCTTCGCGAAATGGCCGATATCCTCAAGGAAAAGGGCGTCCGGGTGAAATATGCGATTCATCCGGTGGCGGGCCGGATGCCGGGGCATATGAACGTTCTTCTGGCCGAGGCGAACGTGCCCTATGACGAGGTGTTCGAGCTGGAGGATATCAACTCCGAATTCTCCCAGACCGACGTCGCCTTCGTCATCGGCGCCAACGACGTCACCAATCCGTCGGCGAAGACCGACAAGAGCTCGCCGATCTACGGAATGCCGGTGCTCGACGTCGAAAAGGCGCGGACCGTATTGTTCGTCAAAAGGTCGATGGGCGGGGTCGGCTACGCGGGCGTGGATAACGAGCTATTCTACCGCGATAACACGATGATGCTGCTTGCCGACGCCAAGAAGATGGTCGAGGAAATCGTCAAGAGCCTAGATTGAGTCGGCTTCGGTTCAGCAAGGCTCGAGCAGGATTCCGGTTCGGGTCTTGGCACGGTGAGAGGGACGGGCACTTGCGCAAGCTTGGAATCATCGGCGGGACCAGCTGGTCGTCCACCGCGCTTTATTACGAGCATATCAACCGCGGAATCGCCCAGCGGCTCGGCGGACTGCATAGCGCCCGGCTGGTGATCGAAAGCCTCGATCTCGCGCCCGTGGCGGAAAAGGAGCTGTCGGGCGACTGGGACGACGTCGCCCAGATCCACCTCGAGGCCGCCCGGCGCCTGGAATCGGCCGGCGCGGACGGGGTGATCATCACTTCGAACACCGGCCACAAGGTATATGACGCAGTGTCCGCCGAAATCGGCGTTCCGATGCTCCACATCGCCGACGCGACCGCCGATAAGCTCGTCGCCGACGGCCGCAGCCGGGTCGCCCTGCTCGGCACCCGCTTCACGATGACCGAGCCGCATGTCCGAAGCCGCCTCGAGAGCCGCCGAATCGCGCTGGCGCCGGTCGATGTCGGCTGGACCCGCGAGGTCGACCGGATCATCTTCGAGGAGCTTGCCGCCGCCCGGGTGGTCCGCGACAGCCAGCGCAAATTGAAGACCTTGATCGTCGAGCTTGCCCGCCAGAAGGTCCAGGCGGTCGTGCTCGGCTGCACCGAGCTGGTGCTTGCCGTCGATACCCGAGCCAACGTCATTCCCGTTTATGACACGACCGCGATCCACGCTCGCGCAGCCGTCGAGTGGATGCTCGCCGACGAAGAGCAGTCGAGGGCGGCTGCCTGAAGCGGCTTTTCTTCAAGAAGCCGGCGTGGAAGGATATCGCCCGCTGAGCACCGGCGGAGCAGTGATTTGGACATAAGAGCTAGCGACGCATTCCTTGCCGACACGCTGCGCGCGCCGCCGGCTGCGTGGCCAGCCGGGCGGGACGGGGAGGGGGCCTCCGACCGGCTGTTCGAGCGGGTCTGCTACCACGGTATTGCCGGACTGCTGATCGATATTGGTGGCGTCGGCCCGTGCTGGCCGCACGAACTTCGTCGCCGCATCCACGGCCATGCGATCGGCCAGGCGATGTGGGAGGCCCGCCATCAGGCCGAGCTGGCGCGACTGCTTGGCGCACTTGCCGAGCGCGACCTCGAAGCGATCCTGCTCAAGGGCACTGCAATTGCCTATGACCTCTACGGGACTCCTTCTGCCCGGCTTCGCGGGGACAGCGATTTACTGGTTCGCGAGGACCAGCTGGGAGAAGTCCGGCAGGTTCTGCGTGCGCTTGGCTGCGTCCGTCATCTCAGCGGAAGGCCGCTGCCCGACCGGCTCGAGCTTCAGGAAAGCTGGGCGATCGAGGCGCCGGGTTCCCGGCAGCTGATCGATCTCCACTGGTCCGCGCTCAATTCGCTGGCGCTTCGCAATGTGTTGCGTTTCGATCAGATCCGGTCCGCCCTGATGCCCTTGCCCCGGCTGTCAAAGGACGCGGTCGCCGCCGATCGCCCGATCTTGCTCCTGCACACCTGCCTTCACCGGGCGATGCACTGCGTTTCACCCTATTTCGTCGATGGAGTGACTTATTATGGGGGCGACCGGCTGATCTGGCTGTATGACATCCGGCTGCTGGCGGCCGCGTTGAGCGAAGAACAGTGGGAAGCGTTTCTGGTCCTTGCCCATCACACGGGCACGTCGGCGCCCTGCCGTGAAGGCCTTTCAATGGCTAAACTGCGACTTGGCAGCAGAGTGCCCGACGCGGTCATGGCCAGACTTGCCAGTGGCGAGAGAAGCAGCGCTAGCAGCTATTTGCGGGGAGGACAGTTGCGGCGATCATCGATGGATGTCCTCGCCGTGCCCGGCTTACGGGACAAGCTTCGATTGATCGGCGGCCGGCTGTTTCCCGGAGGCGCGTTCCTGAGGGCGAAATATCCGCGCATGGCGCGCATGCCGATCGCCATCCTGCAAGCGCGGCGATTTGCCGACATGCTTCGCGACCGGCCGCGGCAAGGCAGTGGCCAATGAGCCGCCGAGGGCTCGATTGAGCGGCATCTGCGGCATCCTCCGCCTGGACGGCGGTCCGGTTACTGCGCCCGAAATCCGGGCGATGATCGGGCCGCTGAAGCGCCGTGGCCCTGACGGCGCGAATGTTTGGCTCGGCGACGGCGTTGCCCTTGGCCACGCGCTGTTAGCGACGACCCGCGAGGCGGCGGCGGAGCAGCTTCCGCTGGCCCACGAAAATAGCCAGTGCGTGATCACCGCCGATGCCCGTATCGACAACCGAGACGAGCTTGCCGCGGAGCTTGGGCTAAATCTTAGCGAGCGAATGATCGGCGACGGCGAGCTGATCCTCCTGGCTTACCTCAAATGGGGCGAGAATTGTGTCAAGCATTTCCTGGGCGATTTTGCCTTCGCCATCTGGGACGGTCGCACACGGCGGCTGTTCTGCGCCCGCGATCAGGTCGGCATGCGCCAGCTCATCTACTGCCACCTTCCAGGCAATCTCTTCTTGTTAGCCACAGAGCCGAGGGCGGTTATCGCACACGCTTCCGCGCCGCGCGAGATCAATGAAGGGCGGATTATCGATTACCTAGAAAACTTGGGCGGCTTCGATCTTGTAGAGACCTTTTACAAAGGTGTGTTTCGGTTGCCTCCGGCTCACCTTCTGGTCGTCGACCAGCAACGCCTGTCCGTCCGCCAGTACTGGTTCCTCCAACCAGAAAACGAATTGAAGCTGGGGTCTGACGAAGCCTATTCCGAAGCTTTCCTCGACGTCTTTCAACAGGCTGTCCGCAGTAGGCTTCGGAGTTCTGGGCCGGTGGGCGCGATGCTGTCCGGCGGAATTGATTCGGGGAGCGTTGCTGCGGTGGCGGCGAGGCAGCTTGCTGCGACTCACAAGGGTCCGTTGCAAACCTTTTCAGGGGTAGGACCGGACCCGTCCTCCTGCATCGAAACGCGAACGATCCGCGCCGCGCTGACAATTTCGGGGATCGAGCCGGAGCTCGTCAGCCTCGCGAGCCTCGATGGATATATTGAGGAGCTGGCTCAGCTCACCCGCTGCATTGACGAACCGACCGACGGCCAAATGACCCTTCTTCGGGTCGTGTACCTCGCGGCCAACCGATCAGGCATCAAGGTGGTGCTTGACGGCGTCGGTGGGGACACCGTCCTTTCGGCAGGCAATCACGTGGCACGGCTGCTTCGCCGAGGATGGGTGACTGAAGCCATACGGGAGGCCCGCGGGGAACAATCGTTTTGGGGACATCAACATCCAGCCCACAGGGCGTTCGCCCTAGGGGCATGGCGTGCATTCGTTCCGAAGGGAATTCGCCACGTTAGACAAAATGCAATCGCGGCAATCCGGGACCGAATCGATCACGGAGCCCACATTAGTGCTGGGTTATTCAGCAATGCGAGGGAGCGTAAGCGCCGCTGGCGCCAACACTTAACGCCCTTCGATTCCACCGCTCGAGATGAGCGGGCACTGCTTATCCGCCATCCGTACCTGACAATCGGGCGAGAAGCGTACGACCGCGTCGCATCGGCTCTTGCAATCGAACCGAGGGATCCGTTTGTCGATCTCCGCCTTGTTCGCTTTTCACTGGCGCTCCCTCCGGAGCAGCTGCAATCGCGCGGCTGGCCAAAGCTGATCCTTCGCAAGGCAACGGCTGGCCTTCTTCCCGAAGAAGTGCGCTGGCGCCCGGGCAAAGAGCATCTAGGCTGGTCGTTCACCCGTGCTCTGTTCGCGTCTCGCTGCTGGTCAGAAAAACTTGACGGGCACCCCAGGGAAACTATTTCGCGTTTCGTTGCTTTAGATCAGATCGAGTCCGTCCAACGGAAGTGCGGGGACTCGAAAGCTTTTGTCGATTGGGTCAATGCCGTGTACCTGAGCTTATGGTTCGATTCCGTGAACGGAGGGAGGATTTAGAATGACTGGTAAGCGCGAGCGTAAAGTGTATTCTTCACCGACGCTGGTGAGATATGGTGATTTGGCCGGGATCACGGCAGGTGGCGTTGGCTCGGTGGTCGAAACAGGCGGTGGTAACACTAACAAGAAACCCGGTTAAGCCGGCCGGTTCAGTAGGTTGCAGAGCACCGAGAGGCGCCGCGATTGCGGAGCCTTTAATCGAGCTTCGGCGCTCGCGGAGAGTCATAACTGGTCACTTTTGGTCGCGGCAAACCCATGCGTCGCCGGGGAGTTTATGCCCGTCGACATGGCGAGTCAGCCGGGTTTTCTACTCGGACGTGATTTAAACAAGTGCTCCCGGTTCCTCGTTTCGTTTCCCAACCTTGCGGATTTCGAAGTTGATTGTCGCGAAAGAACCGTAAGCATATTCGAACATCATTCAGGTGCTAGCGAGCAAACGATCCAGCACCTCTTGCTGGATCAACTCCTGCCCCGGTTATTGGCATGTGCTGGCGATCTTGTGGTCCACGCTGCGGGCTTCGCCACAGTAACAGGTTCGGTGCTTCTGACCGGGCTGTCAGGGAAGGGGAAATCCACTCTGGCCGCCAGCTTTCACGCCGCCGGACATTTGTTGTTAGGAGACGATGCCATGATCGTCCACGCGGCACTCGGGGCGGTTTCTTGCCGCTCCGTCTATCGAAGCCTGCGTCTCCACCGGGACTCGATCGAAGCGGTGCTGCCAGGAAAGCGAGAACTCGCGCCCGTTGCGGAGCACACCGATAAGCAAAATGTCATAGACCTTGGTCCGTCGCCTGAGGTTGCCAACGAGCAGCCTGTTAGGGCAGTTTACTGCCTTGGGGAGCACAGTGATACGATCCGGGTCAACAGAATGTCTCCGGGCGAAGCATGCATGGCGCTTGTCGAACATAGCTTCTGGTTAGACCCGGCAGATCTCGAGCAAACGAAATCTCGTCTTATAACTGCCAGCGAAGTTGCGAAAGGCGTTCCCGTCTTTAATGTTGCGTACCCACGCGATTATGGCTCGCTGCCGCGGCTGCGACAAATCATCCTAGGCGGTCATGATATTCATTAAAATCAGCTTCGCGGGCTTCTGAGGCGCACTTGTGCCTAAAGGATATAATATCTTTATGTACGGTCGGATGGTGACCTCCGAGCCGCGCATGTCGGCCTACGCGGAGGCGCTGAGACAGGCGATAAGCCCGGGCTGCACGGTCTTCGACATCGGCGCCGGGCCTGGGGTCTTCTCGCTGCTTGCCTGCCGATATGGAGCCGGCCGGGTGGTGGCGATCGAGCCGGATGATTCCGTTGAGCTCCTGCGCCCCCTGGCAGAAGCCAACGGCTGCCTCGACCGGATCGAAATCTTCAAGGGCCTGTCGACCGACTTTGCCCCGGTGGGCCGAGCGGACGTAATCGTCTCGGATCTGCGCGGCGCTTTGCCGCTGTTCGAGCACCATATTCCAGCAATCAAGGACGCGAGGGAGCGTTTGCTGGCGTCGGGCGGCACGCTCATCCCGGCGCGCGATACGATCCGCATCGCACTCGCCCAGAATGCGAAAAACTATTCCGATCTTTGTGTGGAGCCCTGGCTCCAAAATCGGTTTGGACTCGACCTCTCTGCAGGCCACCAGTTCACGGCGAACCTGCTCGCGCAGGTCGAGCCGGAGCACACCAAGCTATTGTCGGAATCCGCCGATCTCGCGGTGCTCGACTATTATTCGGTCACGGACCCCGATTTTTCGGGAGACGTGGAGCTCGAAGTCGAGGTGGAAGGCGCCCTTCACGGGCTGCTGATGTGGTTCGATTCCGAGCTTGCGCCCGGTATCGGCTTTTCCAACGCGCTGGACCAGCCGCCACAAATATACGGGCGAGTCTTCATTCCTCTCGAACAGGCGCTCGACGTCGCGCCTGGCGACCGAATCCAGGTGAACCTAGTCGCGAAGCTCGTCGGCGGCAGCTACGTTTGGGCCTGGAACAGCAGGCTGGTCCGGCCCGGCGACTCCGAGCCCGAGGCAAGCTTTCGGCAGTCGACCTTCCTTGGAAAGGTGATTGACCCCGATGCACTGCGGGTGCGTGCATCGACCTTCGTTCCGCCGCGGTCGGATGATCACGAGGTCGACCGTTTCTGCCTTTCGCTGATTGATGGGCGGCACAGTCTCGGCGAACTCGCCGACAAGCTTCGGGAAAATTTTCCCGCTCGATTCACCCACGCCTCGCAGGCCCTCGACCATGTCACGCGATTGACGGGTCGTTATCGATAGCTAAACAACTCGTTTTTAACCGCGCTAGGGCGGTGGAGGCGTGATGACGGACATTCTGCGGCAGAAGCTCGAGCCGACCGGGGACGCGGTGGAAAGCCGAGTGGGGGACGAAACCGTTCTCCTTCACCTCAAGCGTGGAACTTACTACGGCCTTGACCCCCTGGGAACCAGAATCTGGTCGTTCCTCAAGGAGGGCAAGGAGCCGCAGGAGATCTGCCAGCTTGTGGCTGCGGAATTCGAGGTCGAGCACGAAACGGTGGCGGACGATGTTCGGCGCTTCCTGTCCGATCTGAAGGCGAACGATATCGTTGTCGAACTGTAAGTCGGAGCCAGCCGATGGGCATGTTCGCCAAGGCCGCGAAACTGGGCATTGGCGAGTGGCGTGACGTCGGTCGTGCGGTCATCGAACTGGCGATCGCACGAGCCTGGATGGCGTTCGCGGACCCGGAAAAATTGCTTGCCACAGCCGCACCGTCGGGGGGAGCGGCGGACGATTGCGCGAGCGACCATGACGTGGCGCTCGTCCGCCGCGTTTCGGTGGCCATCGGCCGCGCCGGCGCTCGGGTGCCGTGGCGTTCGGATTGCCTCGTCCAGGCGCTCGCTGCCCAACGATGGCTGAGACTAGGGGGGGTCCAAAGCGACCTGTTTATCGGTGTTCGCCCCGCCAATGGTGAAGGGGTCGACGCGCACGCCTGGCTGGTCAGCAGCGGATCGGTGGTAACCGGGGGTGACGTCAGCGGCTTTACGCCTTTGGTGACTCCCGATGTGCTGGCGGCGCTCGCCTCGCGCTGACACTGGTCCAAGTCGCTCGCAAAAGCAGGGCCCAGCGCTTACATCGTCGGCATGGACCGGACGCCCGCCAATCGCCCTGACCATCCCGGCGCCGAAGATCGATTCAACGAGGACAAGGCCACTTACGCGGTTCGCGGCACCGAGGCTCCGGACCTGGACAAGGGCATCGCCGCTATCAGAGAGGTGTGGAAAACATTGCCGGCGCGCCCCGGCGTGTACCGGATGCAGGATTCTCGCGGCGAGGTTCTTTACGTCGGCAAGGCGCGGGCGCTCAAGAGCCGGGTTTCAACATACACGCAGATTGCGCGCCTGCCCAAGCGGCTCCAGCGAATGGTCGCCCAGACCCGCTCGCTGACCATCATAACAACGCGCACCGAAGCGGAGGCGTTGCTGCTCGAGGCGCAGCTGATCAAGCGCTTTCGGCCGCCCTACAACGTGCTGCTGCGCGACGACAAAAGCTTCCCATTCATCCTGCTTCGCGAGGACCACGCCTATCCGCGGGTTCAGAAGCATCGCGGGGCAAGGCGCTCGAAGGGCCAATATTACGGACCGTTCGCAAGCGCCGGTTCGGTTACCCGAACGCTCAACGCCCTTCAAAAGCTGTTCCTTCTGCGGAGCTGTTCGGACAGCTTTTTCGCCAATCGGTCCCGGCCGTGCCTGCTCTACCAGATCAAGCGCTGCTCGGCCCCGTGCGTCGGTCGAATCGGCGAGGAGGATTATGCCGAGCTGGTCGACGACGCCAAGGCGTTTCTCGCCGGCCGCTCGACCGGCGTCCAAGCCCGCCTCAGCCGCTCGATGGCGGATGCGGCAGAGCGTCAGGATTACGAGCTGGCGGCCGTCTATCGCGATCGCCTCCGGGCGCTGACCTATATCCAGGGCAGCCAGTCGGTGCATGCCGAGGGCCTTGGCGATGCCGACGTATTCGCGCTCGCCTGCAAGGGCGGGGCGATGTCGATCCAGGGTTTCTTCATCAGAGGCGGCCAGAACTGGGGGCATCGCGCTTTCTTTCCCGCGCACACCGCCGAGGTCCCCGAGGCCGAAGTGCTGTCAAGCTTCCTCGTCCAGTTCTACGAGGAGATGCCGCCGCCGCGGCGCATCCTGGTCGATCGCAAGCTCGGGGACCAGGAATTGCTCGAAGAGGCGCTGTGCGAGCGCGCCGGGCGCAAGGTCACGATCGAGCAGCCAAGGCGGGGCGCCCGCGCCAAGCTGATCGATCAGGCCAAGCGCAATGCCGAGGAGGAGCTCGACCGCCGGCTGGCCGAGACCAGCAGCCAGGCCAAGGTGCTCCGCGAACTTGCCGAGACATTCGAACTGACCGAGCCTCCCAGGCGCATCGAAGTCTATGACAACAGCCACATCATGGGCACGAACCCGTCCGGAGCGATGATCGTCGCCGGACCCGAAGGCTTTCGCCGAAACAGCTATCGCAAGTTCAACATCAAGCGTGCGGAGACTCGGCCGGGCGACGATTTTGCAATGATGCGCGAAGTGCTCGAGCGGCGCTTCGCCCGGCTGGAAAAGGAGGATCCGGATCGCTCGTCGGGCGAATGGCCGGACCTGATCCTGATCGACGGCGGCAAGGGTCAGCTGTCGGCAGCTTGCGAGATGATGGAGGACGCCGGGGTCCACGATATCCCGGTCGTCGCGGTGTCGAAGGGCCCCGACCGCAACGCCGGGCGCGAGACATTCCACCTGCCCGGCGGCCGGGAATTGACCCTTCCGCCCAATTCGGCATTGCTCTTTTACCTTCAGCGGCTGCGCGACGAGGCGCACCGCTTCGCCATCGGCGCGCATCGGCAGAAGCGGGCAAAAGGTCTGACGACCTCCAGCCTCGACGACGTCCCGGGCATCGGCCCGTCGCGCAAGCGGGCGCTATTGATGCATTTCGGAACGGCTCGCGCCGTCAAGGGCGCGGCGCTGGAGGACCTCGAGCGGGCTCCGGGCATCAGCCGGGCAATGGCGCGTCAGCTCTACGATTATTTCCACCCGCGGGGCTGAAGTCGTGCAGATCGAAACATCGGCAATCGTCTGCGGCTTGCGCAGCCACGGCGAGCATGGCGCGGTCGTGCGGCTGATGACTCCGGCTCACGGCCTGCAAGCGGCTTATGTGCGGGGGGCACGCGGTCGGCGGCTGCGACCCGTGCTGATCGCCGGCAATATCGTCCAGGCGCGGCTTCGAGCGCGGACTGAAGAGCAGCTTCCCCAAGCCGAGGTGGAGCTGGTGCATAGCCGGGGCCCGTTGCTCCGCGAGCCGTTGCCGGCGGCGGCAATCGAATGGGCGACGGCACTTGCTGCGACCACTCTTCCCGACGGCCAGCCCTACGAGCGTCTGCATGAGGCGCTCGACGGATTGCTATCGGCCATAGAGGCGGCGCCGTCGGCCAGCGGTTGGGGGGCGGCGCTGGTGCGATACGAGCTGTTGTTGCTCGCCGAGCTTGGCTTCGGTCTCGACCTCGAAAGCTGTGTCTTTAGCGGCTCGGCTGATGAGCTGGTCGCAGTCAGCCCAAAATCGGGCCGGGCGGTGAGCGCCGCCGAGGCCCAGCCTTTCGGTTCACGCCTGCTGCGGCTGCCACCGTTTCTTCGCGGCGGGGCGATGGCATGTTCCTGGGCCGAGATCGTCGATGGTCTCAAGCTGACCGGGCATTTCCTTGCCCGGGATATCCTGCGCGATCGCTCCGCGCCGGTGGGCGAGGCGCGGGACCGACTGGTCGAGCGGCTGCAAAGGGCTGCGGTCTAGACCCTGGCCGGTTGTCTGCGGCGGCTGGCTGTCCTAGCCTGATAGCGTGACCTCGACCGACACGCTCGCCATGCTGTTCCCGAACGTCGCGGTGACGCGCGACATCATCGTTCGGGTCGCTGTAAGCTATCTTGCCGAGCAATCCGATCCGTCGTCCCGCCGCTGGTTCTGGTCTTATCATGTGCGAATCGAGAACGGATCGGCGCGTTCGGTTCAATTGCTGTCGCGCAGCTGGCGAATCGTCGACGGCCGCGGGATCGTCCACGAGGTGCATGGCGAGGGCGTGGTCGGCGAAATGCCCCTGATTCCGCCCGGGGGCAGCTTCGACTATGTATCTGGATGCCCCCTCGACACTCCCTCGGGCGCGATGAGCGGCAGTTACCAGATGGTGGACGAAGACGGCCGCGCCTTTGAAATCGACATTCCCCGTTTCACGCTCGCCGGCGTCGAGTAGGTCCGCGTAAGCGAGAGATGGCAATCCCCGAAGAGCGGCCACGGCCCGACCGGCGAACCATCGTCGTCTCCGCGAACTCGTCGTGGAACATCGTCAATTTCCGGATGGGCCTGCTCGAGGGCCTCGCCCGCAGCGGCTTTCGGCCGATCGTCATCGCGCCGGCCGACAGCTACAGCGAAGCCATCACCGAGCGGGGGTATGAGTTCCGCGCTCTGCCGATGAGCCGGTCGGGAATGAACCCGGCCGCCGATGCCCTTCTGCTGCTTAGATATTATCGACTGATCCGCGATTGCGGCGCAGCTGCCTATCTCGGTTTCACGATCAAGCCCAACATCTATGGTTCGATCGCCGCCCGGCTGGCTGGAGCCGAGCGGATCAACAACGTCAGCGGTCTTGGCACGGCCTTCCTGCAACGGGCATGGCTAGAACGCCTGGTAAGCGGACTGTACCGACTCGCATTCCGCGGCTCGCACACTGTTTTTTTTCAGAATTCGGACGACTGCAATCTGTTTGTCGAAAAAGGAATCGTCACAGCTCGGCAGGCAAAACTGGTGCCTGGGTCGGGCGTCGACCTCGATCGCTTCAGGCCAGCTTCGGACGAGCCCGGCGGCCTACCGACCTTCCTGTTCATTGGCCGGCTGCTCCGCGACAAGGGTGTTAGGGAATATGCCGAGGCGGCTCGGCTTTTGCGCTCGAGGCTGCCGGAGGCGCGCTTCCAGATTCTCGGCGATCTGGACCCCGGCAACCGGACCGGGATCGATCGCATCGAGTTGCAGTCGTGGATCGATGAGTCCGGTATCGAATATCTGGGGCATTCGGAAGACGTCAGGCCGTATGTCGCCATGGCGACCGCGGTCGTCCTGCCTTCCTATCGGGAGGGCATGCCAAGAGTGCTGCTGGAAGCCGCGGCAATGGCCAAGCCCTTGGTGGCGGCGGATGTTCCGGGCAGCCGCGAGATAGTCGTCGACGGTGAGACCGGCCTTCTATGCACCGTGCGCGATGCTGCATCACTGGCCTTGGCGATGGAGCGGATCGCCGCGATGCCTACGCCGGTTCGGCGCGCGATGGGCGAGGCCGCCCGGACAAAAGTTCAAGCCGAATTCAGCGAAGCGCTGGTAGTCGACAGGTATCTCGCAACGCTGCTCGAGGTTGCCGGTTCGGACCGATGAGCATTGCGCCCGGCCGATCGTCGGGAACCGGGGGCGGCGCTGACTGTTGCCGCCGGACAGTTTTCGGAAGGGGTTGGATAGCCGGTTCGTGATGTTTGGCCTTTTTCGTAAGAACTTGTCTCAACCCAAGGCACCCAGGGGCCACCGGGCCTACGCGATTGGCGACATCCACGGCCGGCTCGACCTTCTCGACCAGCTGCTGGAGCGGGTCGAGCGCGATAATGCCGAACGAGGCCGGGCTGAGACCCATCTCGTCTTCCTTGGCGATCTCATCGATCGCGGGCCGAGCTCCTGCCAGGTGGTCGAGCGCCTGCGGACGTATCAGCCGAGAAAAATGAGCACGGTCTTCCTGATCGGCAATCACGAAGAAGTTTTGCTCCGGCTGCTTGGCGGCGAGAAAGGTTTGTTGTCGAGCTGGCTGCTGTTCGGCGGCGCCGAATGCTTGCGCAGCTATGGCATCGATCCGGACAAGGTGGACCCGGCGGACGAAACCACAGCGCTCAGGCAAGTCGCCAGGGCAATCCCGTCAAAACATGCCGATTTCCTGAAGAGCTTTGCCGACACCTTTCGTTTCGGTGATTATCTGTTCGTCCATGCCGGAATCCGCCCGGGGGTCGAGCTCGATGCCCAGGATTCGACCGATCTGCGGTGGATTCGCCATCCCTTCCTGGAAGACGAGAGCGATCATGGCGTGACCGTCGTGCACGGCCATACGATTTCGCCGGGGATTGACGAGCGACAAAACCGGATCGGCATCGATACGGGCGCCTATCGAACAGGGATTCTGACGGCGCTCGGCATCGAAGGCGCCGATCGCTGGGTTTTCAGTACGGCCTCGGAACCATCTTGCGCAGACCGCGTATCGATTGATTAGGTTCAAAATGGAGGCTAGTGGGTGCCCATCCGGCGTGATTTGGGGGAAGGTTCGCGCATCGAGTGGCGAGGTGTATCCGTGACTGGCGTTAATTCTGTTCGGCCCGCATCGCTCCTTCCTGTTTTGCTGATCGTATTCCTTGGTTTGATATTGTCCGCATGCGCCGACCGTCGCGGCGGCCCGATTCCCTATGATCCGAGCGGTTTTGGCACGCCCGACCCGATCGGCCTCACGACGTTGGACGCAAACTACAAGATCGCACCCATGGACACGCTGACCATCCGCGTGTTCCGAATGCCCGAGCTGTCCGGCGACTATGAAGTCGACCTGACCGGCCATGTGTCGCTGCCGCTGATCGGCAATGTCAGGGCGGCCGATTTCACGACCGCCGAGTTGGATGCGGCCCTGACCAGCAAATTCGGCGAGCGTTACCTCGAGAATCCGGACATCAGCGTTGGAATCAAATCGTCGACCTTGCGGACGGTGACCGTCGATGGCGCCGTCACCAGGTCCGGCTCATTCCCAGTTGCCGGCTCCATGAGTCTCATGCAAGCGGTGGCATTGGCCGGCGGCACTCGCGAAGATGCAAATGCGAGGCGGGTCGCGATTTTCCGCCAGATCGGGGGCCAGCGCCAAGCCGCGGCTTTCGACCTTACGAGCATTCGGCGCGGAGAGATGCAGGATCCGCCCGTTTTCGCGGGCGATATCGTCGTCGTCGACGGGTCGTCGATCAAGGCAACGCAGAAGCAGATTCTGAATAGTCTCCCGATCCTATCAATTTTCAGACCCTTCTGAGTTGCCTGACGCAGGGAGCGGCATGAACAACAATCTACCAGTCGCCAAGGACGAAGGCACGTGGGTCGTCGACCGCTACGGGCCCGGCAACCGGCTCCACCCCGATGAGCCGGGACGGACGGCGCCGAGTGTGCTCGATCTCGCTGCGCTGGTGCGGATCATTACTCACTGGCGCTGGCTCATTTTGAGTGCGGTCATCCTTGGCATTGCCGCCGCGGTCATCATCACTTTGCTGACGACGCCAATGTACCGCGCTAAAGTGACACTTGAGGTGAACCCGCCGAGCGTTGAAATTCTTGACGAGAATACGCGCGACCGGGGGATTGCGCAGAGTAATTGGGATTTCGTGGCGACCCAGGTCGGGCTTCTGGCGAGCCGTAGCGTCGCGGAGCGTGCTGCTCAGGATTTGAATCTCGCCAACAATCCTGAATTCGTCGGCACTGGAGGCGATCCTTCGACCCGCCTGAACATTGCTGCAAGTCGTGTAGCTGGCGGTCTTCGGGTTCGGGCGCCCGACCAGGGGCAGCTCATCGAGTTCACCTATGAGTCGGAATCTCCGCAACTGGCAGCCCAGGTGGCCAACGCGATCGCCGAGGCGTTCATCAATTCCAATCTTCAGCGTCGATACGAGGCGTCCGCCTATGCGCGAACTTTTCTCGAGCGTCAGATTGCGAAGACCCGAGGGGACCTTGAAAGATCGGAACGCCAGCTGGTCAGCTATGCCCAGGCGCAAGGCATCATCAACACCGCGTCCGGGGACTCGGGGGCACCGGGCAGCGACGCCAACTCCCTCCAGGGACAGTCGCTTGTCGCTCTCAATGATGCGCTAGCGACGGCGACCGCCCGTCGAGTTGCGGCCGAGGGGGCATATCGGGCCGCCAGCGCCGCGGGGGCAACCACCGAAGTGACCGAAGGCTCCCAGCACCTTCGCCAGGCGCGCGCCGCTCTCGAGGCCGAGTATCAAGAAAAGCGGACGATGATGAAGCCCGAGCATCCCGAGATGCTGAGCCTGCGCTCGCGCATCGACGAGCTCGGGCGGCAGATTTCGCGGGAGACTTCGCAGGTGACGTCGGCCAGGGTCAATTCGCTGGCTGCCGAATATCGCGCAGCCGTGGCTGCCGAGCGGGCTTTGCAAGGGCGCGTTGCGGCGCTCAAGGGCTCGGTCCTCGATCTGCGCGGAAGGAGCATTCAATATACGATCCTGCAGCGCGACGTGGACACCAACAGGGCGCTCTATGATGCCCTTCTCCAACGGTACAAGGAGGTTGGCGTGGCC
Source organism: Sphingomicrobium sp. (assembly GCA_035540655.1). Taxonomy (GTDB): domain Bacteria; phylum Pseudomonadota; class Alphaproteobacteria; order Sphingomonadales; family Sphingomonadaceae; genus Sphingomicrobium. The sequence goes on from DATLGC010000163.1 coordinate 17,887, forward strand.
GGCGGCATAGGCGCCGCGCCTATTTCGATCGTCGACCGGGCCGAGCCGCCGGGGGGGCCGTTCAAGCCTAACCTGCCGCTTAATCTCGCCTTCGGACTGGGCCTGGGATTGATCGGCGGTGTCGGAGCGGCCGTGGGCCTCGAGTTCGTCAACGATACGATCAAATCTCGGGACGACGTACGAAACAAGCTTGGGTTGGCCTGTCTCGGTGCTGTCCCAAAGACCGTCGGCAAGACCAGCTTCGTCGACGACCTTCGCGATCCCGGCTCGATGGTTTCCGAAGCTTATTCGGCGGTCGTGGCGGCACTTCGCTTCAGCACCGACAGTGGCGTGCCCAAGGCCCTGCTGGTGACCAGCGCACGACCCTCTGAGGGCAAGTCGTCGAGCGCCCTGGCGCTCGCCCAGAATTTCTCGCGCCGCGGCAAGAAGGTTCTCTTGATCGATGGTGACCTGCGCAAGCCGACGTTCAAGACCGCGTCGGAAAAGACGGGCCTGACGCAATTGCTGACCAATGAGGATTCGGTCGGCAATCACATCGTACAGACACAGTATGAAAATCTCTGGCTCCTCCCCTGCGGGCCACTTCCGCCAAATCCGGCTGACCTATTGTCGACCAACCGGTTCCAGCATGTGCTCCGGGAGGCTTCATCCCATTTTGACCTGGTGATCATCGATGCCCCACCCACCTTGGGGCTGGCCGACGCACCGCTGCTTTCAGCGGTTACCGGCAATGTGATGTTCGTGATCGAGGCCGGGAAAACGAGAACCTCGGCAGCGCGCGAGGCGATCGAGCGGATCGAGTCGTCGGGCGCCCATATCATCGGCGCGACCCTGACCAAGGCGACCGAATCCGGTGGCTATGGCTACAAGAACTACGGCTATGGCTATGGCTATGGTTACGGCAAGGTCGGAACAAAGCAGAACGAGATCCAGATGATTCCGCAAGGGTCGGATAGCTGATCGCACCAGCGGGCGGGGGGCAGTTATTCGCGCGATCCTGATCCTGATCCTGACAATACTTGTCGCCGGCCATTCAGTCCGATCGGCGATGGTTGCGGAATATGCCTCGAGCGACCTGGAGAAGGCCGGACGGTTCTGGCCTGGGCATCCCAATGTGACATTGAATCGGGCACTGGCGGGGATTGCCGGGGCGGCCGCAGCCGGTGAATCGCCGGGTGAGACCCTGGTGGCGTCGGGCATTGCGACGTCGCGCAAGGCGCCGCTCGCAGCCGGTCCTTTCCTGATCCGAGGTGCTCAGGCCCAGCTAGCGGGCAACCGGCCCGCTGCGGAGCGGTCCTTCCTCGAAGCGCGACGCCGCGATCCAAGGGCTCCAGCCACGCGCTATTTCCTCGCGGAATATTATCTGCAGGCCGGCCGCATCGGTGAAGGCCTCCAGGAACTATCGGTCCTTGCGAACCTGGTTCCCGGAGGAGCAAATAATCTCGCGCCATTTCTTGCCACCTTTGCCCGAACGAAGGGCGCGAGCGCGCAGCTGCGGCAGCTATTCCATTCCGATCCGCACCTCGAAGCGAGCGTGCTGGGCGAGCTGGCCAAGGACGTCGGCAACGCCCGCCTGATTCTGTCAATCGCCAGCCCGCGGGCATTCGCCCAGGACCGTCGCGGCGAATGGCTTCCGTCCCTGCTCGACGGACTAGTCGGGAAAGGCGATTTTGCCGCCGCCCATCAACTTTGGCGGCGCGCTTCCGGAGTGCGCAGTCATCAGGGGATCTTCGATCCGGCGTTCCAGGGCAATCCCGCTCCGCCGCCGTTCAACTGGAATTTCGCGGCCGGTGGCGTAGGCTTTGCCGAACCTACCGGTGACGGCGGTCTTCGGGCGATCTTCTACGGCCGGGATAATGCGGTGCTTGCCAGCCAGACCTTGTTGCTCCGGCCGGGCCGGTACCGACTGTCGATGAAGGCGAGCGGATCCCGCGATTCAGCCAGCCTGATAAGATGGTCGATCACCTGCCTTCCGAGCGGGACTCAACTGCTGTCTCTGCCACTTTCGGTCAATCCGGGCGAAACTCTGTCGGGCAGCTTCGAAGTGCCCCAGGGGTGCCGAGCGCAGCGGTTGGAGCTGGTCGGCACGGCACCCGAATTCCCGCAACAGGCCGACGTCATCGTGTCGGATTTGCAGCTCGCTGGACCGGGCGGTTGACCGGTTCATGCCGGAGTCACCTTTTATGGAGCGAATCGCCGCCAAAACAGTTACAATTGCGGTGGGTTGCTGGCGGGACGGGCTCGCCTTGCCGACCGTAGCGATTTTCCTCGTGGTAATTCGGAGGGACCATCATGACAGGTTCGATTGTCGGTAAAGCGTTTGGTGCCATTGCTCTGGCTGCGGCGTCGGTGTCGCCCGCCTTTGCGCAGGCTTGGGTGCCTGGGTCAGAGATCGTCGGCCATTCGGCCCAGGTCCAGACCAGGGGCGTGGTGAATACGGTTCACTTTGATCCGGGCGGAGCTGCCAGGATCGTCTCGCCCGGCGGCAATGTCGTTAACGGCACCTGGTCGGCGTCTGGCGGAATGCTTTGCCTTCACGCCGGCGGCGCGCAGGAGTGCTGGCCTTATGCCAGGGCGTTCCAGCCAGGGCAGCCGATGACCTTGACGAGCACCTGCCAGGTTTCTTCGACCTGGATGGCGATGTCGACGAACCAGCCAATGGCAAGGCCGGGCGAGCGCGGCTGACGCGCTCACCGCGCCCTATTTCATGGGCGCGAAATCTGCCGAATAGACGAGAGCCGGGTGGCGCTAGCCCCCCGGCTCTCGTTATTCCAGACCCCCGTTTGATCCCCGCAGCCATTGAGGACACAAAAAATCCGCCCGCGCCGGGGCGCGAGCGGACTTTCGTCTTCCAATCTGGAAGTGAATTACGGGCTGATCGGGGTCAGGTCGCGCTCACGGTTATTGTCCAGCGCGAACAAGAGCACAGCTCCGGTCACTGCGGCGAGGCCGAGAAGCAGGGGCCAAATGCCGATGCCAGCTGGGGCTACGGCGGGAAGCGGCGGCGGCGGAGCCGGCTCGAAAGCCACCGGAGCCGCATCGGCGACCGGAAGCACGCAGCCCTGGCCGGCAGCCTGGGCGACCGCCGCGCCCTGAGCTGCGGTCGCCGCCCCTGCGGCGCATAGCGAAGTCACCGCCGCGGGCGTCCCGAACGCGCTCAGTGCAACCCAAGGGCTGACCGAGGTCGGGGCTGGGGCGGCAGCGGCCGAGGCCTGGGCCGCCGTTGAACTTAAGAGTAGCGCTCCCGACAAAAGAGCTGCTGCAATCGGCTTAGGCCTAACGGAACTCATCCACTGTCTCCCTAACGCAGTGAGTGTCTTAGCAAATTATCTCCGCTTGGGACAAGACTTCCCCCAAGTTGATATGATTCACCGCCCGGGGGCGGCTTTTGCCAGCTTCAATGGAACACCTAAAATCGACTTAAGTTGCGCCGAAACGGTGAAAATAACAACAACGGCGTACATTCGCCAATAACAAGCTTCGATGTGCTGCAATCGTGCAACAAGGACCCCAATGCTAACGTACTGGAACGAAGCGAAAATTTTCGTCGATCGAACCGCGAGCGTTAGCATGGACGTGCTGCACGTGATTGCGGGCGTGATCCTTCTCATCTTCTTTGCGATCCTCCTGCGCCGGTCACTGGCGAGCTGGCTCCCGTGGTTCGCTGTCCTGCTGGTCGCGGTAGTCAACGAGCTGCTCGACCTTTCCATCGAGGCCTGGCCGAACCGTTCAGAGCAGTTCGGCGAATCGGCAAAGGACGTGCTCCTCACCATTTTCCTGCCGACGGTGTTGGTGCTCACCGCCCGGTTTCTCCCAGACGTAATGGCGGCACGGGACGCATCTACTCGTCAAGATCTCGCCGACTGAGACGGTTGACTGGATGATCAAAGTTCGGCGGGCGGCGCAGGAACCGGTTCGCTATCGATCCGCGGAAGCGAGGCAAACAGTCGCTTGGGTTCGGTTACCGCAACCAACAGGATGGCCGCGCCTGCACAGACCGCAACCCCCCACAGGAAGGGCTGTACCGTGCCGTCGAACGCTTGGCCTATGGCAAAGCCGATCACCGCGCCGCCGATCGTTCCGATCACCCCCTGGACCGAGGAGGCGGTGCCGGCGATCGGCGCCATATGCTCCATCGCCAGCGTGCTGACGTTTGCCGACGTGAAGGCAAAGCAAATCATCGCCAGCCCCTGCATGACAATGAACACGGGCAGGGTGACCAGCCCGGCCCCGCCCAGCAGGGCATGGGCGAACGTCACCAGCCCGAAACCGGCCACTCCGATATGGCCGACCCGTCGAAGCCCGAAGCGGCCGACGATCCGCGAGTTGGTCCACGAGGCCAAAGCCATCGGCGCGGCAATCATCGCGAACACCAATCCGATAAGCTCGCCGGCGCCGAAAGCGTCGAACACGATCTGCTGGATGGAGGCGATATAAGCGGTGAGCGTGCCGAATGTCGCTGTGAGCGCCAGCGTGTAGCCGAGCGATTGGCGATCGGCGAGGGTAGCCCAGGTCGCGGCGGCCATGTCTCTGGGCGCCAGCGTTCGGCGGTACTCCGGGTTGAGGGTTTCCGGCAGCCGCATCCATGACCAGACCAGCATGATAATGCCGTAAGCGGCGAGAACGACGAAGATCACTCGCCACGGCGCCACCAGCAGGATTGCCTGGCCGATGGTCGGGGCCAGCACCGGCACCACCATGAACACCATGAACACCAGGCTCATGATCCGCGCCATTGCCTCGCCCTGGAACAGGTCGCGGACCATGGCGACGATCAGCACCCGTGTGACCGCGGCGAACGCACCCTGCAGTGCCCGGGCGGCTATGAGCAGCGCAAAGCTCCCCGCCAGCCCGCACAGCAATGCGAATGCGGCATAGAGCGCCACGCCGGTGGCGAGCACCGGCTTTCGCCCGAAGCGATCGGCGAGCGGACCCCAGATCAGCTGGGTCGAGCCGAACCCCAGCATATATGCGATGACCACCAGTTGGCGCTGGTTTTCGTCCGATACGCCGAGGTCGGCGCCCATCGCCGGAAGCGCCGGGATCATGATGTCGATGGCAAGGGCGTTGAGCGCCATCAGTCCGGCTAGCATGACCACGGTCTCGCGCTGGCCGGGACGGGTCGCGGAGGTCGGCGCAGCGATCGAGGAAAAGGGCATCCGCCCGTGCTGGCGCAAGCGGGCTCGACCTGCAACTGGGACACAAGGCTGTTAAGCGCGAAGCGGCCTGACTGCACTCTGCCCCTTGCGGGCTTTTGCGCCTGCTCTACTGATAGGTCGAAGCCGAGAGGGGAGCGCCGATGAGGACCTGGTTCGCAATTCCGCTGTGGCAGCGGGTCGTCGGAGCGCTGATTCTCGGCCTGGTCGTCGGTCTGCTCTGGGGCCCGGGCGCCGAGACGATCAAATGGGTCGGCGATCTTTTCATCCGAGCCATCCGAATGCTTGTCGTTCCACTGATCTTCTTTTCGCTCGTCGCCGGGGTCGTCTCGATCGGCGATCTGAAGAAGCTGGGCGGTATCGGCGGGCGGGCGATTGGCATCTTCCTCTTCACCGGTCTCATTGCGGTCGTGGTCGGACTGCTGCTGGGAACGATCATCCAGCCCGGCGCGGGCCTGAACATCGCTCCGACCGGCGAGATTCCCGAGGCGGCTGCCACGCCGCTGACGTTCGTCGACATGGTCCTGTCCATGGTGCCGCCCAACATCGTCTCGGCGATGGCGAACATGGAGGTGCTGCCGATGATCGTCTTCGCGATCCTGTTCGGAATCGCCATCCTGATGGCGGGCGAGGCCGGCGCGCCCATCGGCCGGGCAATGGATGCGGGCGCCCTCGTCATGCAGAAGATGACCGCGATCGTCATGGAGCTGACACCGTTCGGAGTCTTCGCCCTGATGGCCTGGGTGGCGGGAACCTACGGCATGGACGCGCTGCTGCCGCTCGCGCAGCTCGTCGGCGCTTTATACCTCGGCTGTCTGATCATGATCTTCCTTGTCTATGGTGGGCTCGTGAAGTTCGTCGCCAAATTGCCGGCGCGCCACTTCTATCGCGGCGTCGCCGACGCCATGGCGGTCGCCTATTCCACCTCCTCGTCGGCGGCGACCCTGCCGGTCACCTTGCGGGTCACCCAGCAGAATCTCGGTGTGTCGCGGCGGGTGTCGAGCTTCATCGTCTCGCTTGGAGCGACGGTGAACATGGATGGCACCGCGCTTTATCTCGGCCTGGCCGCAGTGTTCGGCGCGCAGATTTTCGGCATCACGCTCGGACCCATGGAATATGTGATGATCGCGATTACCGCGACTCTCGGAGCGATCGGCGCGGCAGGTATCCCCAGCGCCGGCCTGGTGATGATGGGACTGGTGTTCACAAGCGTCGGCGTGCCTCTCGAGACCATCGCCTTCGTCGCCGGCATCGACCGGATCATGGACATGATGCGAACGACGACCAATGTGACCGGCGATGCCACCGTCGCGGTGGCCGTCGCCCGGATGACAGGCGAGCTCAACGTCGAGGAGTTCGTCTCGGCCGACGACGTCTAGGCGGGCGCAGTGCTTGACCTTCATTGCCGGCACCGCAAAGCGACGACTTCGTGATGGGCGCTGCTGACGGAAATCCGTCGATAATCGACTTCGGGCGCGAAATCTTGCGCGACGAGGCGCGCGCCTTGGATGCGCTTGCCGACAGCCTTGGCGAGCAGTTCGAGAGGGCAGTCGCACTGATCCTCGATTGCGGTGGAAAAATCCTCGTCGGCGGTCTCGGTAAATCGGGCCACATCGGCCGGAAGATTGCCGCGACCTTCGCTTCGACCGGCACGACCGCCACCTTCCTCCATCTCGCCGAGGCGATTCACGGCGACCTTGGGATCGCCGCCCAGGGGGATGTCGCGCTGCTGATCTCGCAAAGTGGGGCGACCGCCGAGCTGGAACCGGTCATCGGCCATTTCCAGCTGGTGGGAATCCCGATCATCGCCATCACGGGCAATAGCGGATCGATGTTGGCCGAGGCCGCGGCCGCGCCCTTGGTCCTTCCCCATTGGCACGAAGTGGGCCCCGAGGCCGTGGCGCCGACGACTTCGACGACGATGACCCTGGCGCTGGGCGATGCCCTGGCGATGACCGTGATGCGCCAGAAGGGCTTTTCGCGAACCGATTTCGGCCGGCTGCACCCGGGCGGCTCGCTTGGGGCGCGGCTCAAGCCGGTGCGGCGGGTGATGCACAGCGGGAACGAGCTTCCGCTGACCAGCCGTGACAGCTCGATGCACGAAGCCTTAGTCGAGATGACCGCCAAACGGCTCGGCCTTGTCGGCGTGGTTGATGGCGAGGGCTGCCTTGTCGGAGTTATCACCGACGGCGATCTGCGCCGCAATATCGAGCGCGGGCTCGACCTGCCGGCGTCCGAATATATGACGCGCGACCCGAAGACGATCGGGCCGGACGCCCTGATCGACGACGCGCTCACTTTGTTCGAGGAGCATCGGATCACGCAACTCTTCGTCGTCGAGGCCGCTGACGACGGGCGGCGACGCCCGGTCGGAGTGCTTCACATCCACGATTGCCCAGCGGCCCGATGAAGGTCGCCATCCTCATCCCGGCGCGCTTCGCTTCGTCGCGCTATCCGGGAAAACCGCTTGTCGAAATAAGGGGCGCGGACGGCGCGTCCAAGCCACTGATCCAGCGCAGCTTCGAAGCTGCAGAGCGGGTGCGCGGCGTCGATTCAGTCCACGTGGTCACCGACGACGATCGGATCGCCGATGCTGCCAAGGGCTTCGGGGCCTCCGCCATCATGACTTCGTCGGACTGCCGCAACGGCACCGAGCGCTGCGCCGAGGGATTGGCGCAACTTGAAAGCGTCGATCTGATCGTGAACTTCCAGGGCGATGCATTGCTGACTCCGCCGGCGTTCGTCGAAGCCTTGGTTGAACGCATGCGCCTCGATCGCGGCTCGGCCGTCGCTACGCCGGCCCTGCGCCTTCGAAGCGAGGACGTGCGCGCGCTCCAGGCCGAAGAGCGGCTGGGGCGCGTTGGCGGGACCAGCGTCGTCGTCGACGCTGGTGGCCGGGCCTTATATTTCTCCAAGCGCCTGATCCCGCACCTCCCGCCCGGATCGCTCGACGCGCAGCTGTCGCCGGTCCGACTGCACGTCGGGGTCTACGCCTACCGCCCCGAAGCGCTGCACCGTTACCTGGCCGCTCCGGTCAGCGAGCTGGAGACGCTGGAAGGCCTCGAGCAATTGCGATTCCTCGTCGCCGGCATCCCCATCGCGGTGGTGGAAGTCGAGACACCACCCTTCGCCTTGCGCGAATTGAACAACCCCGAGGATGTCGAGCCGATCGAGCAGGCGCTGGCGGCGGCCGGCATCGAGTGAGTTTCCTCGATCACCTGGATGGCCGTTACCGGCTGATCTTGTGCGACATCTGGGGATGCGTGCACGATGGAGTCACGCTCTATCCGGGAGCGGCCGAGAGGCTCGGGCAGTGGAAGCGGGATGGGCGGACCATTGTCCTCATCACCAATGCGCCGCGGACAGCGGAAGCGGTCGCGCAGCAGCTTTCGAGAATCGGCCTGCCGAGCGACTGCTGGGATGGAATCGCCACCAGCGGCGAGGCCGGCATCGCCGCATTGAAGGAGCTCGACGGGCCGGTGGGTTTCATCGGGACAAGAGCGGACCGGGCAATTCTCGAGGGTCGAGGCGTCCAAATCGGTGGCGACGATTTTTCTGATTTCGCCTGCACCGGCCTCGACGAGCAGCGTCGCAACGCATCCGACTATGAGCTACAATTGAGCGCGCTGGGCGCTCGCGGGGCCCGGATGCACTGCCTCAACCCTGACCGGGTCGTGATTCGCGGCGGCGTTGCCGAAGCCTGCGCCGGTGCCTTGGCCGATATCTATGAGTCTATTGGCGGGATGGTTTGCTGGTACGGAAAACCGCACGAGCCGATCTATCGCCACGCACTTCGCCTCGGTGGCGATCCCCCGGCCGACCAGGTGCTGGCGATCGGCGACTCACTCCAGACGGACGTGCTCGGCGCCGCCCGAATGGGCTTCGACTGCGTGTTCGTGGCCGGCGGAATCCACGCCGGGGAAGAATTTCCATCCGATTTCGGACCCGAAAACGGTCTCGGCCCCTGGCGGCCGGTGGCGGTCGTCGACTCGCTCGGCTAAAGGCGCCGTCATGAAATTGCTAGGACGCGAGATCGGGCTCGATCAGCCCTTCTTCCTGATCGCCGGCCCATGCGTGGTTGAAAGCGAGGAGCTGCAGCTTCGCACCGCCGAACGGCTCAAGGCGATCGCCGACAAGCTCGGCATCCTGTTCATTTTCAAGTCGAGTTTCGACAAGGCGAACAGATCCTCGGGCACCAGCTTTCGTGGTCCCGGCATGGAGGAGGGATTGCGAATTCTCGCCAGGGTTCGCGATGCAGTCGGGGTGCCGGTGCTGACCGACGTGCACGACATTCCGCAGATCGCGCCGGTAGCGCAAGTCGTCGACGTGCTTCAAACTCCAGCCTTCCTCGCCCGCCAGACCGATTTCATCACTGCCGTCGCCGGTGCGGGCAAGCCGGTGAACATCAAGAAGGCGCAGTTCATGGCGCCAGGCGATATGAAGAATGTCGTCGACAAGGCGCGGCGCGCAGCCGAGGCGGCCGGAATCACCGAAGAGACCATCATGGTCTGTGAACGCGGCGCGTCATTTGGCTATAACAACCTGGTCTCGGACATGCGCAGCCTGGCGATCATGCGCGAAACCCGCTGCCCGGTGGTGTTCGACGCCACTCACAGCGTGCAGCTTCCGGGAGGGCAGGGGACGAGCTCCGGCGGCCAGCGCGAGCATGTGCCGGTGCTTGCCCGAGCAGCAGTCGCCTCGGGGATCAGCGGCTTGTTCATGGAAAGCCATCCGGAGCCGGCGAAGGCCTTGTCCGACGGCCCTAATGCCTGGCCGCTCGACCGGATGGAGAGTCTGCTGACGACGCTGGTCGAGCTCGACCGAATCGTGAAGGCGCGCGGTTTCGAGGAAGAATCGCTGTGAAGCCGACGGTCTTCATCCAGGCTAATGCAAGGCAGATGCTGGGCGCGAAGATTTCCGCGCACAGCTACAAGCGCTCCAGCCGCAGTCCCGACAGTTTCGAAGTCCAGATCATGGACTCGGCGAATTTCCCGCGGCTGATGCAAGAGGGTCAGTCGATCCTTCGCGCCGGTCACGTCCGAAACTGGGATCCGGATGACCTGCAGAGCTTCACCCCGTTGCGCTTCGCGCCGCCCAGCCTGATGCAATTCGAAGGCCGCGCAGTCGTTACCGACCCGGACTGCTTCGGAGTTGGCGACGTCGCCGAACTTTTCGATCGCGACATGGAAGGCAAGGCGATCATGGCGGTGCCTCGCCCGGGTCACAATCGCCGAAACGACTATATCGCGACCTCGGTGATGCTGCTCGATTGCGGCAAGCTTAGGCATTGGGACTTCGATCGCCTTCTGGACGACCTGTTTGCCCATCGCTTCGATTATATCGACTGGATCGAGCTGAAGCGCGAAGATCCCGGAACGATCGGGTTTCTTGAACCCGAATGGAATGATTTCGACCGACTAACGGCGCGGACCAGAATCCTTCACACCACGAAGCGTCGGACGCAGCCGTGGAAGAGCGGCCTTCCGGTCGACTTCACGCTCCGCGAGCGCGGGCCCCTCGATTTCCTCCGTCGGTTGCGCCGTAAGCGCTACGAACCGCATCCGGACCGAAACCAGGAAGCCCTGGTCTATGCGCTTCTCGCCGACTTATTCGATCAAGGCGAGGTTACGCGCGGCGAGCTGCAGGCGGAGATGGCGGCCAATCACATCCGCCATGATTCGCTCGCGCTGATCGAGCGCTATCGCGGCTGGCAGCTATTCGACCGGGTCGCCTAGCAACGCGCGGACCGATCGGGCCGCGGTGATCGCGGGGTCGCTTACCCCGCCGGAGACGGGACGATCCAGTGACCCGATCAGGCGCAGGTCGTGGAGGTGCTTCCAGAATCGGCGAAGATCCCGCCGCCGTCGGCCACGGCCGCTCTCCTGGATGCTGTCGCCCAATTTGCGCCTGCCTTTGTCACTCAGCTCGATGGGGATCAAACCGACCGGCTTTTTGGTGAGAACGGCTTCCGACAGCATCGACACGCTGTCGCCGGTCACGAAGATCTCGTCGGCATCGGCAAGGAGCACCGGGAAGCGCGGGCGACGGTCGGCGATGAAGTGGCAGACGCCCTGGCGGCTGGCGACGGCTTCCTTGAGCGCCCGCACCGATTCGGCGTCCGTGCGCGGGCTGGGAACGGCAATCAGGGTTCCGCCGGCTCGTTGGGCGCGCTGGCACAGCTTTCGGGCCGCCTCGGCAATATGGTCGGGTGCCAGCTCCCAATATTTGGTGGCGCCGCCGATCGCCATCAGCAGGTGGGGCCGCGGCAGCCGATCGAGATACTCCCGTTCATCGGGGTCGATCGACGGCGCTGTCCTGTAGCGGCTCATCGCCAGCGGCAGCAACAGGACGTTGTCGCCGGGCGGAACCGGATATTGACGGGTGGTGATGACCAGGTCGAACAGGCCGGGGTCGATCCGCGGGTGGCCAATCCGGACGAGCTTGGTGCGGCCATCATTCGCGGTGCGGATCCACCGGGCGATAGGCACGCTGCGCCTGCCGATGGCGATGATCAGGTCGGGCCAGGGCGGATTGAGCCAGCTCCGGCTTTCGCTGGTGAGCGATGCGAGGCTTTCGCCCAATATGCGCCCGTCGAGCGCCCGCAGCAGGTTGTAGCTCAGCGATCGGGTCTCGAACGGCAGTCCGAGGGCCTCGGCCAGAGCCAGCACCTGGTTGTTGTCCCCAGTTCGCGGTCCGAGGAGCGCCCAGATGCGAGGGGGCTGGGTCATGACAGGCCGCGTACCCTGCGGTGCTCGCCGCGTACCTGCAGGACAAGGACGACGACCATCGTCGCATAGCCGATGACGAAGGCGGCCGCCGCCCCGGCGACTCCGAATTGCCATGCCAATGGCGCGACGATCCCGAAGTAAAGCAACGTTCCGACAAGCCGCGCTTTCAGCGGCCCGTCCGGTCGGTCGAGCGCGTAGAGCATCGGTGGCAGCGGGAAGCTCAGCATGGCGAGCAGGGGCGCGATCATCAGCACGATCAGCACTGGATAGGCGGCCACGAACTCCATTCCGAACAGGGCGCCAAGCAGCGGCTCCCCGGCAATCAGGAGAAAGGCGGCCGCGACAAGACCGGCAACCGAAGCCAGCACCGTGCCTCGGAGCATCAGCTTCCACGGTTTCTTCGTCGCAAGGTCCATGCGCACGACTTCGGGATAATAGGCCTTGGCCAGGAGGTCGGCCGGCTTCTGGGCGCTGTCGGCCAGGCTTGCCGCGACCCGATATAGGCCGGCCGCGGCAGGGCCCAGCAGCCCACCGACAAGCAATCGGGAAATCGGCCCCCAGGCCGCCTGCAGCGAGCTCGTCAGATTGACGTGAATGGCGAAGCGCCAGGCGCCCTCGAGGCCGTTCGGCCGAAGCGTCGGCCGGATTCCATGCAGCATCCTGCGGCGCTTGAGCTCGCGCCAGGCGAGGAACCAGAGGAAGATGTCGCCCGCCAGGTCGGTCACGAACCAGATGATCAAATAGGCTTCGAAGGGCGCGCTGTGCCACCATGCGATAGCCGATAATATCGCCCGGGCGATCGGATAGCTCGTGCCCTGCCAGCTTATGAGGTCGAACCGGTCGAGGGAGCGCAGCACCCCCACCGGCGTTGCAGCGCCCATGGTCGGCAGAAGCAGGCAGTAAAGGATCGCGGCCAGCAGATATTCCTGTGGAATCCCGAACCAATGGCCGATGAACGGAAGCAGCGCGATGGCTGCGACCATTCCGAGCAATCCGCTGACCAGGTCGAGGCCCAGGCCGAAGCCGATAGCGCGCTTGAACCGGCTGTGGTCCGAGTCCGTCAGGGCGCTGCCGCCGTAGCGGACGATCAGCTGCCAGGACTGGAATTTGCTAAGCCCGCTGATCGCCTGGGCGTAGCTTCGGATCAGCACCAGCATTCCAAACAGCACGACCCCAAGCCCGCGTCCGGTGAAGGCGAGGGTGGCAAGTCCGGCGACGGCGGCGACCGCCTTGGACACGGCAAGGTAGCTGCTGTTCTTGAGCAGCGAGCGAAAATGCTGGTCGCGGAACCAGTGCTTCATGGATTCCGGTAAGCAGGCGTCATCGCCCGGCCCCTAGAAGAAAGTCGGCGCGATGTCGCCAGCGATCCTTGCTGCTTGGCGCAGATCAGGCCGGCTCGGGCACCCGCTTCTGGATCACCCTGTCGGCGAGCGGGCCGTTCAATTCGGCGAGATGGTCGAACTCGGCCTCGTAAGTCGCCAGTCCCTGGCTTTGCGACCGAAGCTCGGCCTCGAGGCCGGCAAGCTCCGCCTCGGGGATCAGCGCCTCGATCCTGTCCCACCCGGTCCAGCCGTCGCGCGGTCCCATGCCCAGCATCTGCCCGCGCCTGCCGGCGACGGCCGAGGTGATCCGGCTGGTGGCGCTCGATGGACAGACGACGACCAGCTTGTGCATCGGCTCGAGCAGATGGGGCTGGGCTGCGCTCAGGCCCTCCTGCATGGCGATTCGCCCGGCAAGGCGGAAGGCGAGCTCCGAGCTGTCGACGCTGTGGTAGCTGCCGTCGACCAGGGTCACCGCGACGTCGACGACCGGGAAGCCGAGTGGGCCCTTTGCCATCGCTTCGCGCACGCCTTCCTCGACCGCCGGGATCCACTGCTTGGGGATGGAGCCGCCGTGGATCTTCTCCTCGAACAGGAAGCCCGATCCGCGCGGCAGCGGCCGGATGTCGATGATGACGTCACCAAACTGGCCGTGGCCGCCGGTCTGTTTCTTGTGGCGGCCGCGCTGGTGGGCGACGGCTTTGCGGATCGATTCGCGATAGCCGATGGTCGGCGCGTGGCTCGACACCTCGACCCCATAGCGACGCTTGAGTTTGGCGAGCGTGTTCTTGAGATGCTCGTCGTTGACGCCTTTCAGTCGCATTTCATGGTTTGCCTCGTCATGCTCGAGGACTAGGGATCCATCCTCCTCGAGCAGCTTCTGAAGCGCGCCCGACAGCTTGACGTCGTCCTTGCGATCGGCGGGCTCGATCGCCAGCGCGCAATTGCGGGCCGGATATTCGACCTCGATTTCGGGCGGCAGGCTGCTTTTCCCGAGCCACTGGCCCGCCTTCACCCCATCGACCTTGGCGATGGCGACGACATCGCCGTTGCGCGCTTCGGAAACCTTCTGGGTCCGCTCCCCCTGGACCTTGAACAAGGCGCCAAGCCGGGTGGTCTCGCCGTCTCCAGTCTTGAGATCGGAGCCCTCGCTTATGTTTCCGCCGAGCACACGGGCGAGGGCCAGTCGGCCGACCGATCCCCCGTGGCTGATCTTGAAGATATGAAGCGCCGGGTCGGTGACATCGAGGCGATTGGCCGTCGAATCCGGCCCGGGCCCCTCGTGGCGAAGCGCCTTCAACAGCCGGCGGACGCCCCAGGCGCTGGCGGCCGAGCCGAACAGCACGCTGACCGCAAGATTTTCGCTGGTCTCGCGGGCCAGGTCCTCCATCACCTTCTCGCGCGGCGGAGTCTCGTCCATCAATAGTTGCTCGAGCAATTCGTCGTCGTGGTCGGCGAGATGCTCGAGAAGCTGGGTCCGGGCCTCGAGTTCGCGCTGCTGAAGCTCGCCGGGGATTTCGATTTGCTCGGATTCCTTGCCCGGCCGGTAATGATAGGCGCGCTCGAGGGCGAGGTCGATGAAGCCGGTGATCTTGTCGCCTTCGCGAATCGGAATCTGCCGGGCGATGATCGGCGAGACGCTGAGCGGCTGAAGTGCGGAGAGGAGATCGCGCACCCGCCCGCGGGCCTGGTCGACCCGGTTGACGAAAATCAGGTGGGGAATGCCGAGCTCGTCGAGCATCCGCAAGGCCGGCGCGGCGAGCGGAGCTCGCGCCGGGTCGGGATCGACGACGATGACGGCGATGTCGGCAAGCGCCAGACCCTTCGCCGAGTCGGCGGAAAAGCCGACCGAGCCGGGGCAGTCGATGATTGCATAAGGCTCGCCGAGATAATCGAAATGATAGAGGTTGAGTTCGGTCGATCCGCCGCGGGCACGGGCTTCGGGACTGGAGTCACCGACGCTCGTTCCGTTGGCAACCGATCCGAGCCGATCAATGGCGCCGGCTGCGAACAGCATGGCTTCGGCAAGGCTGGTCTTTCCTGCGCCGGCCGGTCCGACCAGCGCGATTGCTCGAGTGCCGTTGGATTTGCCTTGCATGCGACTCTCCTCTCGTCCGCGTCAGCGGGCGCGCGAGTCGCTCGAAGGCGCTCGGGCGCCCAATCGAAACGTCCAGCGTCGGACGGTTTTCGGCCGTTGGCAAGGGGGGTCGTCGATTGAATCGGTCCGCCTGCCGACGGACCGCGGGAACGGCTGGCGCGCTCGGCGCTTGAATCGGCGATGGATTCGAAAGTCGGCACGCAGGACCGCGGTCACCAGGCGACCTCTCCGGCGCAAATGCCGCGCCGGGCGTGGAAGGACATCGCCCTTCGCACCTGGCAGCGCACCTGGGAGGACAATGTCGGTCTGGTTGCCGCCGGGGTCGCATTTTATGGCTTTTTCGCCATCGTCCCGCTGCTCGGTCTGATCGTCCTTATCTACGGTGTCTTCGCCGATCCGGCGACGGTGATCAGCAACATGCAGGCGTTGACCGACATCCTGCCCAACGACGTCGCCGAATTGATCGGCGAGCAGCTGATGGGAGCCGTCGAGGCGTCGGCCGGAATGAAGGGGCTCGGGATCGCGGTCGCTCTGGCTGTGGCGCTCTACGCGGGCACCAACGGCGCCGGCGCGGTCATCACCGCACTCAACATCGCCTATGAGGAAAAGGAGCGGCGCAGCCTGTTTCGCTTCTACCTTGTTGCCATCGCCATCACATTCGCCGCGGTAACGATGGCCCTGCTCGGCCTCGGCGCTGCCGCGGCGATCGCCGCGCTCGACAATTTCATTCCCGACGCCTCCGGCCCAATCGTGATGGCCGGCAAGATCGTCGGATACTTCGCGCTCGGCCTGGCTGCGGCCGCCATCGCAGCGACGCTCTATCGCTTCGGCCCGTCGCGGGAAAATGCTCGCTGGGAATGGATCACGCCGGGCTCGATCGTCGCCGCAGCGGCGTGGATGCTGTTGACCCTTGCCTTCGGTTTCTACGTCACCAGCATCGCCGATTATAACGCGACATATGGGTCGCTGGGCACGATCATCGTCCTGCTCACCTGGATATATCTGTCGGCCTACATGCTGGTGATGGGCGCTGAGCTCAACAGCGAGATCGAGCACCAGACCGCCCACGACAGCACCACCGGGCCGGCACAGCCGATGGGCAAGCGCGGCGCCTGGGCCGCCGACAATGTCGCCGAGGACGACACCGTGCAAAACCGGCCGGAAGAGGCCCGGGAAGGGGACAAGCTGACCCAGGCGTCGCCGGATATGAGCGACGACCGGAAGGACTAGGGCGCGCGACTCGTCGCCTGCGAGCTAAACAGGCGGCGAAGCATCTCGCGGTACGCATCCGGGAGGTTGGCGGCGTGGGTGCCGCCGTCGATCTCGATCTTCTCCGCAGTCCAGGGCGCGCCTTGCCTTTGTTGCCAGTAAGCCAGCCACTCAAGTGCAGCACCCCGCCGCCCCGCCGCTTCGGCTGTACCGGTGGCCAGAAATAGGCGCAGGTCGCGGCGCGTCCCGGCACGTGCGTTTCCGAAGATGATTTCGCGGCCCGGGTGCATCGAAGGATTGCTTGCAAGCCGTGACCAGAACAGGTCCGGGTCGGTGAACGCCGAATAAAGGACGAAAGCGCCGGCGCGGGACTGGCCGACAAGAATTCTGCGAATCGGGTCCGCGCGATACCTCTGTTCGACGGTCGGCAGCAGCTCGGACCGCAGGAACTGCTGGAAAGCGGCTGCACCGCTTTCCGATGACTCTACGCCCACGGCCGGAGGCATGAAATCGATGTGCCGACGATTGGTGGGTTGCGCGAATGAACCATAGGCAATCCCGACCAAAATCGCTTCCGGGATCTTGTCGTCGTAGGTCAGGAATAAGTGGTGCGGAGCGAGATAGGGAAAGGCGGAATCGCCATCGAGCAGATAGACGACCGGGTAATGGCGATCCGGCTCGCTGTCATATCCTTCGGGCAGTCGGACGTAGATGTGATAGAGGTGATCCGCTTCCCTGGATTGAAGTGGGAAATAATCGCCTTTGAGAGCGGGCAAGTGATCCAGTGGAACCGTCGCTGGCGGCGCCGGCGATGATGGCGTGGTAGTGCAGCCGGTGACGAGCCCTGCACCGGCCAGCCCAAGCAATAGGCGTTGGAAGAGCAACCCCCGCACGTTTCGATGTTAGCGGATTCACTCTAGCAAACCAGCCCTCAGGCGGCTGGAAGCAATTTCTTCTCGCCGGCTAGCCGAAGCAGCGCCGCCTGCAGCTTTTCGAAGGCGCGCACCTCGATCTGGCGGATCCGCTCGCGGCTGACGTTATAGACCTGGGAGAGCTCCTCGAGCGTCTTGGGCTCGTCGGACAGGCGCCGCTCGGTGAGGATATGCTTCTCGCGGTCGTTGAGCGCATCCATTGCGCTCATCAGCAGGTCGTGGCGGACCCGGCTTTCCTGGTCCTCGGCGATGCGCTCGTCCTGGAGCGGGCCGCTGTCGACCAGGAAATCCTGCCACTGGCTCTCGCTGCCCTCGTCGCCTTTCAGCGAGACGTTGAGCGAGGTGTCGCCGCCCATCGCCATCCGGCGGTTCATCGACACCACCTCGTCCTCGGTGACTCCAAGGTCGGTGGCGATCTTGGCGACGTCCTGGGGCTTCAGATCGCCCTCCTCGAAGGCATCGATCTGGTTCTTCATCCGGCGCAGGTTGAAGAACAATTTCTTCTGAGCCGCCGTGGTGCCCATCTTCACCAGGCTCCACGAGCGCAGGATGAATTCCTGGATCGAGGCGCGGATCCACCACATCGCATAAGTGGCGAGGCGAAAGCCGCGCTCGGGCTCGAACTTCTTGACGCCCTGCATCAGGCCGATGTTGCCTTCGGAAATGAGCTCGCTGACCGGCAGGCCGTAGCCGCGGTAACCCATGGCGATCTTGGCGACCAGCCGCAGGTGCGAATTGACCAGCTTGGCGGCCGCCTCGGTGTCGCCATGCTCGCGCCAGCGCTTTGCAAGCATATATTCTTCCTCGGGAGCGAGGATCGGGAATTTCTTTATCTCGGCGAGATATCGGTTGAGCCCGGCCTCGCCGCCCGTCGAGGGGATCGAAACAATCCCCTTTTCCTTAGCCATTCTTCGCGTCTCCCTGGCCGGGTGCGTTTGACAGCGCCCTAGCCGCTTGTTTCCTATACACCAAGCGCACTGAACAGTTCCTGCATGTCGGGCGGCATGCCGCTGTCGAACGACAGGCGGTGCTTCGTTACGGGGTGAACGAAAGCGAGTTTGGCTGCGTGCAGTGCCTGCCGATGAAACTGCAGGTTTTTCAACAGGTCGCGATGCGATTTTGATGACCGCCCGTAAACCGGATCGCCGACCAGGGGATGGCCGATCGATGCCATGTGGACCCGCACCTGGTGGGTACGACCGGTTTCCAGCCGGCATTCGACCAGCGCAGCGTCATTCAATGGCTGCAGCCTTCGCCAGTGGGTGACTGCCCGCTTGCCGCGCCCGCCCTCGACGATTGCGATCTTCTTGCGATTGGTGGAGGATCGGGCGAGCGGCGCGTCGATCGTCCCCTCGGCACCCTTCGGCAGCCCGGTGACGATCGCCAGGTAACGGCGCTCGATGCTGTGGGCGGCGAACTGCCTGGCAAGCCCTTCATGGGCGGGATCCGCCTTGGCGACGACCAGAAGCCCCGACGTGTCCTTGTCGATTCGGTGGACAATGCCTGGACGGGCCACTCCGCCAATTCCCGACAGGCTGCCGCCGCAATGGTGGAGAAGCGCATTGACCAGGGTCCCGTCGCGATTGCCCGCGGCCGGGTGGACGACGAGCCCGGCCGGCTTGTCGACCACCAGCAGATGCTCGTCCTCGAAGATGATTCGAAGCGGGATGTCCTGCGGAGCATTGTGCGCCGGCTCGGGCTCGGGAACGGCGAGGCGAAATTCCTCGCTGCCTTTCACCCTGGCGGCCGGGTCGCGCGCCAGTTGCCCCGCCGAATCGACCAGGCCGCCGCCGCGGATCAGCGCCTTGAGGCGTTCCCGCGACAGGGCGGGGACGGCGTCCGCGAGGGCGCGGTCGAGCCGCCAGCCCGAATGGCCGGCATTGAGCCGCACTTCGACGATCTTCTGCCCCCCGGCCATAGCTCAGGGATATCGGATGCGGGCCGCCGGCGTTCAAGCTTCCGGTCCTTGCGCTGGGTTAAACTCTGCCGCATCAAGCCGACGATGAACGCCGTCGATCTCGCCAGCCTGCTTTGCTCGCGCCTGTGCCATGACCTCATGTCCCCGGTCGGGGCACTCAACAACGGTCTCGAGCTGCTTGCCGACGAGCAGGATGAGGACATGCGCGAGAAATGCCTCGAGCTTCTCGCTGAAAGCGCCCGTGCCTCGGCCAACAAGCTCAAATTCTTTCGTTTGGCCTTTGGCGCTGCGGGCGGCTTCGGCGACAAGGTCGACACCCGCGAAGCGCGTCTCGCGCTCGACGGCGTGTTCGGCCCGGAAAGGCGGATCGATCTCGGCTGGCTGGTCGACGATTCCAAGCTGGCCAAGGGAGCGGTAAAGCTCCTCCTCAACCTCGCTCTGATTGCCGGCGATGCCTTGGTCCGGGGCGGTCGGCTCGATGTCGGCGCCGAGCAGGCTGACGGTGCGCTCGAACTCGTGATCCGCGCCGAAGGGCCGCGGATCCTGCTCGATCCCGTGTTGCGGGAAACGCTTGTCAGCGGGGGTAGCGGCGGCCAGGTCGAACCGCGCGCGGCGGGCGCCTGGCTGGCGCATGCGCTCGCTTGCGAGGCGGGGGGCAGCATTCGACTGTCCGATCCGTCGGAAGACATGCTTGTGATCGGAGCCCAGCTCCCCGCACAGGGATAACGGCGCGTTAACACCTTGCCGCCATAACGACCCCGCTAATGGGGGCTGGGGCGCGCCGATGGACGATCTGATTGCCGATTTCGTTGCGGAATGCCGCGAGATGCTCGAAGCTTTGGGGGGCGAGATCGTCGCCTGGGAAGCCGCGCCCGACGACCGCGCCCGGCTGGATTCGATCTTTCGCTTCGTCCACACCGTGAAGGGCAATTGCGGCTTCTTCGATTTCCCGCGCCTCGAGGCGCTGAGCCACGCTGCCGAGGATGCGCTTGCCGACGTCCGCGCCGGCCGCCGTCAGGCCGATGGGCCTTTGGTCAGCGCGGTCCTGGCGATCATCGACCGGATCAGCGAGATGATCGCCGCGATCGAGGACGGCGAAGAAATGCCGGCCGGCGATGACAGCGCGCTGATCGATGCATTGGCTCCGGGGGCGGAGGCACCGGCCGCACCCGCGGCCGCTACCGTCGGCGAGGCCCAGGGAAAAGCGTCAGCTCCTCGAACCATCCGGCTGTCGGTGGAATTGCTCGACCGCGTGATGAGCACCGTGTCCGACATGGTGCTCGCCCGGAACGAGCTTGCCCGCCGGCTTCGCGAATCGCCGACCGAAGTATCGGTCGACGGGGCGTTCGAACGGCTGTCGGCGATCATCGCCGAAATGCGCGACGCGATTACCCGCACGCGAATGCAACGGATCGAAAATCTGTTTGTCGCCCTGCCGCGAATGGTCCGCGACCTGTCGGCCGACCTTGGCAAGCAGGTGCTGGTCGATATCGATGGAGGCGATGTCGAGCTCGATCGCGAGATGATCGAAATGATCCGCGATCCACTGACCCACATCATCCGCAACGCGGTCGACCACGGAATCGAAAACCCGGCCGAGCGCCTCAATGCCGGCAAGCGCGAGATCGGCGTCCTGTCGGTTTCCGCGCGCCAGTCGGGCAACCAGATTCTCATCGCCATCCAGGACGACGGCCGCGGCATCGATCGCAAGAGGCTGGTCGAAAAGGCGATCGCCGCGGGCATCATCGACAAGGCCGCCGCAGCCGAGCTCAGCCCGCGCGAGCAGCTTGCGCTCATCTTCGAAGCCGGCTTGTCTACCGCCAAGGAAGTGACCGCCATCTCAGGGCGCGGAGTCGGCATGGATGTCGTTCGGTCCAACGTCGAGCGGATAGGCGGCATCGTCGAGCTCGACAGCAGGCTGGGCGAGGGCACTAGGATGACCCTTCGAGTGCCGCTGACGCTCACCATCATCCCGGCCCTGACCGTGTCGATCGGCAACCAGCATTTCGCCATTCCCAGGTCGGCGATCGACGAAATCGTCCGCGCCAACGGCGAATCGGTCACGCTCGACATCCTCGGCGGAGCCGGAGTCGCAACGATCCGCGGCCGGCGGGTGCCCGAAGTGGCATTGGCCGACATCCTCGGAATCGACAGCAATGTTCGCGACGAGGACCGGACCCTGGTCGTGCTTCGACCGGCGGGAGCCGACGTCTACGCCCTCGCTGTCGACCGAATCCACGATCACGAGGAGCTGGTCGTCAAGCCGGCCGCACCGGCGGTCATGGCGACCGGACTTTATGCCGGGACCACCCTGGCCGACGACGGCAGCCCGATCCTGCTCATGGACCCCGCTGGCATCGCCCAGGTCGGTGGAGTCAAGCTCGAGGCCCAGGAGCGCGCCGCGCGAGTCGCGGAAGGTCAGGCAAGCGCCGCCGGACCGCAATCGGTGCCGGTGTTGCTGTTCCGCGGCCTTGACGGCGCTAGCCGGGCCCTTCGCCTCGCGGTCGTCGATCGGATCGAGGAAGTTCCCGCAACCGCGGTTCGTCCCGGCGCCGGTCAGCTGCGAGTCCAGCTGGGCGAGGCGATCCTTCCGCTCGCCGGAGTCGGCGAAGGCGGAGTAACCGGCGAAAAGGTCCGGGTCTTCCGGATCAATGATGGAACCCAGGAAATCGGCTACGCCTTCCAGGAGGTCATCGACCTTTCGACCGTCGACCGCGACATTATCGTCGCCGAAAGCCCCGGCGAGATCAGCGGCGTCACCCTGATCAACGGCGAGCCGGCCGAGCTGGTCGACGCTCACTGGCTGTTCGCCAACCATCTCGGCGGCGCCGCCCGCCATTCGGGCGAGCCTCCGGTTTGCCGGCTTCCCGACGACGACCCCTGGATGCAGAACATGCTCCGGCCGATCGTCGAGGCGGCCGGCTATCGGGTCGTCGGCTGCGCCGAGGAGGTGGAAGCGGAGCTGGTGATCGCGGCCCAGGGGTCGAAGCCCGCGCAGTCCAAATCCGGCAAGACCATCTGGCTGCGGACCGAGCCCGAAAGCGCGAACGACAAGGACAAGAGCATCTACCGCTATGACCGGGCGGGCCTGTTGATGGCCCTCAAGGCGGCGGGGGCGGGGAAGGGCAAATGAACGAGCTGCTTTTGATCGTGACGATTGGCGGAGAGCGGGTGGCGCTTCCGGCGGCGGCCGTCGAATCCGTCGTCGAGCTCGACACCTTGATCTCGGTTCCGCGCGCCGCTCCGCATGTCGCCGGCCTGTCGGCGCTTCGCAGCCGGGTGCTAACGGTGATCGATTGCATGCGTTCGCTCGAGCTCGGAACCACCGATTGCTCCGGCGGAATCCGCGAAGCGGCCGTCGTCGAGCTCGATGGCCATCATTACGCGCTGATCGTCGACCTCGTCGAAGATGTCGTCGAAGCGCAGTCGGAACCAAGTCCCGTTCGCGCTGCCATGGGGCCGGGCTGGGAACGGGTTTCGCATGGGATGGTGGAAACGGAGGCCGGGCCGCTGCTGCTGGTCGACGTCGCCGCCTTGATCGTCGGGTTGGAAACGAAGGCGGCTTAAGCTCTTCGTTACCCTTCGCGGCTAAACGGACGGAAACCTAAGCGGGAAGCGCAGGAAATGAAGAGCTGTCTGATCGTCGATGATTCGAAGGTGATCCGCAAGGTCGCCCGCCATATTCTCGAAACTCTCGATTTCGAGGTCGATGAAGCGGGTGACGGGCAAGAGGCCTTGTCGCGCTGCGAACAGCGAATGCCCGACGTGGTTCTGCTCGACTGGAACATGCCGGTGATGAGCGGCATGGAATTCCTTCGAATGCTCCGCCAGCGTGGTCATAGCGACCAGCCCAAGGTGGTTTTCTGCACGACCGAAAATGACATGGCGCATATCCGCGCGGCGCTCGAAGCTGGCGCCGACGAATATGTGATGAAGCCGTTCGACCGAGAGACGCTGCACATCAAGCTTCAACTCGTCGGCGTCGCCTGAGTCCCCCCGAATGGAGCGGGCGCTCGCCAGATCGCGGGACCGCCAGGTAACGCCACGGAACGGCAGGCGCCGGATCCGGCTGATGATCGTCGATGACTCGATGGTCGCTCGCGCGGTTCTGTCGCGAATGATCGAAAGCGACGACAGTTTCGAAATCGCTGCTGTCGCCGGAACCGCCGAGGACGCCTTGGACGCCCTCCAGGCGGTGCGGGTCGATATCATCCTGCTCGACCTTGAGATGCCCGGGGCAGGGGGGCTCAAGTCCCTGCCGCGGATAATCAACAATGCAGCGGGCGCAAAGGTGATGATCGTTTCGTCCCTCGCCGAGGAAGGTGCGGAGGAAACCATCGCGGCCTTGGCGATGGGGGCGGCCGACACCTTGCCCAAGCCGGGCACCGGACGCTTCAATGGCCGGTTCTCCGAAATCCTGCTCGCGAGGCTCAAGGCGCTCGGCCATGCCGAGACCGTCCAGCCGAAAAGTCCGCCCCCAGGCAACCTGACCGGCGCTCCACTTCGCGCCATGCCGACCGACCCGATCGGCATTCTCGCGGTCGGCGCCTCGACCGGTGGGATCCACGCCATCGGCAGCCTGTTCCATTCCCTGCCGCGCCGGATCGGCGTTCCGATCCTCGTCACGCAACATCTTCCGGCTCCCTTCATGACGGTGTTCGCTCGCCAGCTCGGAGTGACCGCCAAACGCGAAGCCCTCGTCGCCGAAGACGGGATGGCCCTGGCTCCTGATCGAATCCTCATTGCGCCCGGCGACGCGCATATCACCGTTGACGTCGGTGCGGACGGTTCGGTGGTCAGGCTGGTGCGCGGCCCGGTGCCGAGCGGCTGCCTGCCGTCGGTCGACCCGATGTTCGCTTCGGTCGCCGCGGCCTATGGCCCGGCCGCTCTTGGCGTGATCCTGACCGGGATGGGCCGTGACGGAGTTGCCGGGGCTGGTCGCCTGGTCGCCTGCGGCGGAGCGGTGCTTGCCCAGGACGAGGCCAGCTCGGCGGTGTGGGGAATGCCACGGGCGGTCATCGAGGCCGGCCTTGCCTGCGCGGTGATGGCGCCGGACAAGATCGCCCGGCGGATTATTTCGCGGACCGGGGACGGCCCATGCAAGTAAGCGACAGCTCGAGCCGGATTCTTGCCGGCCTGCTCGAGGCGCGCACCGGACAGCAGCTCACGATGAGCCGCCGCTGGCGGATCGAAACGGCGCTCTCCGCTTTGCTTCGCGAGCGCGGGATCGCAACGCTCGACGAGCTGATCACCATTCTCGTCATGGGCAAGGAGCCAGGGCTGTCCAACCAGGTGGTGGAAGCATTGCTGAACAACGAAACCTATTTCTTCCGCGACCGGGCACCCTTCGACCTGCTCGCCCGTCACGCCCTTCCCACGATCGCCGAGAAACGCAAGGCGCAGCGCACGATCCGGATATGGTCGGCCGGCTGCTCGACCGGCCAGGAAGTCTATTCGCTCGCCATGCTGTTCGCTGAAAATGAAAGCGCCTGGCGCGGCTGGACGATCGACATCGTCGGAACCGACGTGTCTACCTCGGTCATCGACCGGGCGCGCGCGGGCGCCTATTCGCAGTTCGAGGTCCAGCGCGGCCTCGGCATCCAGCAGATGATCCGCTGGTTCGAGGAATGCGACGGCGGATGGCGAGCGGTCGAAGCCGTTCGCCGCAGCGTCCGATTCCAGGTCCACAATCTGCTCGAGCCGCCGCCGCATCCGGGCGGCTTCGACATCGTGCTGTGCCGCAACGTGCTGCTCTATCTCTGTTCCGACAAGCGGACACTGGCGTTCGAGCGGCTCGCTTCGGCGGTCGCGGACGACGGCTGGCTGATGCTCGGCGCCGGCGAGACGGTCATCGGCCAGACTCGCAGGTTTGCCGCCGACAACCAGGCGAGGGGCCTCTACCGCCCGGTCACCGCCGATGTTGACAAACGATCGGGCCACGACCGCCGGGCAAGCACCAGGGGTTGACCCGACCGTCCCGGTTGTGCGCCATTAGCGCATGACTTTCGTCGAGCGACCATCGCCCAATTTCGACGAACGGGCGCTGCCGGTGTCGATGGTCGTCCTCCATTATACCGGAATGGCGGATGCGAAGAGCGCGCTCGACCGGCTGACGTCGCCGGAAGCAAAGGTTTCCTGCCATTATTTCATCGACGAGGACGGCACCGTCTACCGCCTGGTCGACGAGGCCAAGCGCGCCTGGCATGCGGGCAAGTCGCGCTGGCGCGGAGTGACCGACGTAAACTCCGCAAGCGTCGGCATCGAGCTCGTCAACCCCGGCCACGAATTCGGCTACCGGCCCTTTCCCGACGAGCAGGTCGCCGCGCTGATCCCGCTGCTGGCCGATATCAAGGCGCGCCACGGCATCGGGCGTGGCAATATCGTCGGCCATTCCGATGTCGCCCCGGCACGCAAGGAGGACCCGGGCGAACTGTTTCCCTGGTGGGAGCTCGCCAAGCGCCGGCTTGCCCTGCCGAGCCCCACCCGCGAGCTGATCGATCCTTTCTGGACCGATGCCGGCTTCCTGCTGGCGCTCGAGCGCTTCGGCTATGACGTCACCGATCCGCAAAAGGCGGTTATCGCCTTCCAGCGGCGATTCCGCCCAGACATGATCGACGGGATCATCGACGGCGAATGCCGCGCCAAGCTGCTGGCGCTCTTGTTGCCTCGGCCGCAGTGACAGAGCCTAAACCGGCTCTGCCTGACTTGCCGGTTGGAGGCTGTCCTTGGTCGTTTCCGGCGCTGTCGTTCGCCTGTCCGTGGCCTTGCCCGAACTTGGTACGGCCCTCGCGATGAAACGCATGGTGTAAGGATCAAGAATGGCGGGAAGTTCGCTCGGGTCGATCCGCTCGGGGTCAGCGAGCCGGATGTCATGATGGCGCAGCAATTCGGCGAGGAAGCGGCTTCCGACCATCAGCACCAGATGGCGTGCCGGGCAGATGCCGGGTCCGCCGCTGAAGGGAACAAGCGGATATCCATTCGCCACGGGCTCCTCCAGCCAGATTTCCGGTTCGAAGCGATGCGCGAAGTCGAGCTGGCGGTCGTCGCGATGGAAATAAGGGGCGAAGATGACAATGCCGGAACCGGCGGGCATCTCCGATCCGCGCCAACGCGTCGGCTTCGTCGTTTCCCGCAGGATCATTGGAGTCGTCGGCCAAAGCCGAAGCGATTCGAGGATGGAGGCGCGAAGTAGAGGAAGTTCTGCGTCGGCCCGCTCGACGGCCGGAGCTTCTCGACGAGCCTCCAGGCTGCGATCCTCGTGGCCGGCAAGCAGCGCCAACGCGCGGCTTGTCGCCATTCCCGCCGGGTCGAAAGCGAAAAGCCATTGCGCGGCCTGATGCTCGGGCTTGGTTACCTGATCCTTTGGTGCCACCGCCGCAAGGGCGGCCAGGCTGCCGGGCTCGGGTCGATCGATGTAAGCCTGGAGACGGCTGAGGAATTCTTCACGCAGCGCGGTCCGGCGCGGCTTGAAGAAAGCCCAGTTGGCGTCGGACCGCAGCTGCGTGAGAAGGTGGTAAAATTCCACGTCGTCGCGGGCTGAATCGCCGAGCACGACCCGGCGAACGAGTCGGAACCAGCTGCGCTCGAACTCTTCCCAGCCAAATTCGCCCGAAGGCTTCGCGGCCGAGAGCAGGTCCAGTGCTTCGTTCCGAACAATTTGCGCAAAACGATTGTTCAGCGAGTGGACCGGGCAGGCGCTCTCCAGCACCTGCTCGTTGAACCGGCGTCGCTCGGCACGTTCGCTGCCGTGGGAGATCAGCGACCCGTGAGGTTCGAAGTGGCTGAGCGCCGCCTTCTTCTCCCGGCTTGCGCTCGCGAACGGCTCCGGAGTCTCGGCCAGCACGCGCTCGACGTCGCCCGGCTCGAGGATGATCGCCAGGTTGCGGAACGGGATTCCCAGCAAGACCGGCCCGGGGCCATATTTCTCCTGGACGCGCTGCATCCGGCGAAGCGCGCGTTTCTCGATATCCGTCGCTTCCGCCAGGCCGACCACCGTCTTGCGGCGGATGATGACACCCTTGGCGAGTGCTGGAAGCGGAACCTCGGCGATGAAGGCGAGCGTGTCGGCAACGCTCATGATCGGAAGGCCGCCCTTGTGCCGCCGTGAGGCGAGGGCACCAAGCAGCAGCATGCCGGCGACGGCTGCTCCCGCCGCGATCAATGCGGATCGCGCATAGGGCGAGCGAGTGGGGGCGGTTTGCATCGAAGGCTCCTTTTGGGCTCGGTCAGTTCGCCTTGGGCGGGCGCGATGTGCGACTATTGGGTCAAAGCGATGGTAGGCCGGCACGTTCCCGGCCGCTCGGTCGCTGGTGGCAGTTTCGCGGACTCGAAAGCGGCGTCGGGATCACCTATATGTCTTGACGCCAGAGGGCCGGGCGGCCGCGGCCCCGGACTTGATCCGGGGACGAGGAAAGTCCGGGCTCCACGGAACAACGGTGCCGGGTAACGCCCGGCCGGGGGTTCGCCTCCGAGGGACAGTGCCACAGAAAGCATACCGCCCGGCTTCGGACGGGTAAGGTCGAAAGGGTGCGGCAAGAGCGCACCGCGGTCCTGGCAACAGGGCCGGCACGGTAAACCCCACCGGGTGCAAGACCGAATAGGGGTGGCATATGAGCTGGTTCCGGCTCGCCGCCCGGGTTGGTTGCTTGAGGGGCGGGGCGACCCGTCCCCTAGAGGAATGGCCGCACAGCCCCGGACTTGATCCGGGGTGGACAGAACCCGGCTTACAGGCCCTCTGGCTTTTTCTCCCACCGTCTCGCCAAGCGCGAGACGGTTCCCTAGATGCGTGGCAATGGCGAAGCAGAAGAGATCCGACGACTGGGGTTTCCCCCGCTGGCGGCCCTACGGCAGCTCGCGCGGCGCCGCGCGCATTCGCCTGTGCGACCGCGAAGGCTGCGACGAAGCCGGCGACCGGCCCGCGCCAAAGGCCCCCAACAATCCCGAACGCTGGTATTTCTGCGAAGCGCATGCCGCCGAATATAACAAGAATTGGGATTATTTCGCCGGGCTGAGCGCCGAAGAGGCCGCGCGCCGCGCCGCCGACGAGGAAGGAAGCGCCTCGGCCTTTCGCCGCTCGGCGCACTGGAAATGGGCCGGGCCCGGCGACGGCAGCCGGTCGCGCGACGAGATGCGCGCGCTCGACGCGCTCGAGCTCGAGGCGGATGCCGACTTCCGCTCGATCAAGGCTGCCTACCGCCGCCTTGCCAAGGAAAATCACCCGGACCTCAAGCCGGGCGACGAGGAAGCGGCGACGCGTTTCCGCCAGGTTCAGGCAGCCTACGACGTCCTGCGCAAGGCCGAAGAGCGCAAGGAGGGCAGCGCTTAGCCGCTGAACATGAACGTCGCCGCGCTGTACGCGATCGGTCGCCCCTGGTCGCCGCCGTGGGCGATCCCGCGGACGAAGGCGATGTTTCGGGTGATCTTGCTGCATTCGCAGCGCGCGTGAACCGTCTCGCCGCGCAGAGCGGGGCGCAGATAGTCGATCCTCAGGTCCAGCGTCACGACTGGGCGGAATTTGCCGATCGTCACCCAAATCGAGCTTCCGCTGGCGGTGTCGATCAGGCTGACGATCGCCCCGGTGGCGAGGATGCCGCTTTCGGGCACTCCGACCAGCTCCTCGCGCCAGGGCAGGCAAAGCTCGGCCCAATTGTCGCCCGAAGCGCGATATTCGAGGCCCAGCGCGCGGCCGTGGCCGACGGCCTTGGCAAA
Organism: Sphingomicrobium sp.; assembly: GCA_035540655.1. Classification (GTDB taxonomy): domain Bacteria; phylum Pseudomonadota; class Alphaproteobacteria; order Sphingomonadales; family Sphingomonadaceae; genus Sphingomicrobium. The sequence continues at coordinate 46,955 of DATLGC010000163.1, forward strand.
ATCGAAGAAGGCTGCAAGGTCGAATTCGCCCTGGCCCTCGGTCATGCGGCAAGCCGCTCGGCGGTCTCGCGAATGAGCGCGATCATGTTGGGCACGCCCTGGGTCCGGTTGGCGCTTAGCTGGCGGCCAAGATCGAAGGGCGCCAGCTCGGCGGCGATGTCCATTCGGGCTACCCCGTCCGCCGGCTTGTCCTGGACGGCCGAAAGAATGAGCGCGACGATCCCCTTGGTGATCGCGGCATTGCTGTCGGCGAGGAAATGCAGCCGGCCATCGGCGCTGGTCGGATATACCCAGACCGAAGCCGAGCAGCCGCGAACCCTGGTCGCCTCGGTCTTGAGCGCGTCCGGCATCGGCTCGAGCTTGCGGCCGAGATCGATCAGCAGCCGATAACGGTCCTCGCCTTCGAGCAGTTCATACTCGTCGTAGATTTCGCGGAGGGGCGGAAGTCCGGTCACGCGAGCGAGATAATGGGCCGTGAGGCGCCTGTCATCCTAGCGGTCGCGAAGCTCCTCGATCTGCCGGGAAAGGCTGTTCTCGCGGTCGGTGGCAATCCGCTCGAGGACATGGATGCGCTCCTTGAGCTGCTTGACCTCGTCGCGCAGTCGCATCGCCTCGGCCCGCTCCTCGGGGCTTTGCCCGCCTTCGCGCGGCGAGCGCGAATGCAGCCAGGCGCGGATAACGGAGGCGATCATGACGATGAAAACGATCGCGACGACCATGGAAAATGGACTGTTCACAGCGCTTGCTCTCCCTCGCTGATTTGCTTCCGGTCCCGAAGCGCCTCGATCTGCGCGGCGGTCTGCATGCCGCCGTCGGTGACGATCTGCTCGAGAACGCGGACCCGGGCTGCCAGCTCGGCGTTGCTGGCGGCGTATTGCGCTGCCTTCTCGGCCGCAAGTGTCGTCTCCGCCTCAAGCTGCTTCTCTTTGTAGCGGAAGAATCCGCGCGCCATGTAGGTCAGGAAGATGACCGGCAGGCCGATTACGATGAAGGCAATGAAGACTTCGCTGGGGCCCATTATGCGTTTCCTCCCCTGTCATGGGCCAGCGCGTCAATCTCCTGCGCAAGCCGGTGCGGCTGGTCGGTGACGATCCGCTCGATCGTCTCGAGCCGGTCCTTGAGCGAGCCGACCTCGGCGCGAAGCTGGGCATTCTCGCTGGTCAGGAGCTTGATCCGCTCGGCCGCCTCGCGGTCGGTGCGGGGGTGGAGCGGAACGCCCCACGAGGTCTCCAGCGGATAGCCGTTCTTGATCTTCAGCCAGGTGGTCACCACCCAGCCGCCGACGCTGATCGTGACGATCAGCGCGATCAGCGGCGCCAGTTCGAGGATTGCGGCAAAGTTCGGGTTCATCGCGAGGTCCTCCTTAGCGAAGCCGCTCGATTTCGCGGGAAAGCTGGTCCGGCTGGTCGGTCGCGATTCGTTCAAGCACCTTCAGCCGATCTTCCAGCTTGTGGAGGTGCGCCTTCAGCGCGCCGTTCTCCTCTTTGAGTTGCGCGATCCGGCGCTCGGCGGCGGGGTCACGCTTTTCGGTCGTCCCCGACCATTCGTTTTCGAGTGGATAGCCGTGCCTCGCCCGGATCCAGCTGCTGACCAGCCAGCCCCCGGTACTGATGGCGATGATTGCAAGCACGAATTCCGGTCCGCCCCAGGACATATTGTTCTCCTTCCCCTGACGCCTAGCGAAGTTGCTCGATCTCGCGGGCGAGCGAGCGGTTTTCGGTCGTCACATAGCTTTCGATGTCGGCCAGCCGGCGGTTTATGTCCCGAAGCCGGGAGTGCAGGTCTCGCGCGGCTCGGGCCGGCGAAGCGCGCACGCCTTGCCAGAATTCCTTGTGCTCCTGGTCGTGGGTTTCCCAGCCCTTCGGTTTTGCCGGCGTGATCAGCCCGGCGATCAGATATGGCAGGAGCAGCGTGCCGCCACTGAGAAAGACTCCGGCGATGAAGCATACGCGAACCAGGCTCACGTCAACGCCGGTGTAGTCGGCGATTCCGGCGCAGACGCCCATGAACTTGCCCTGCGCCTTGTCGCGATAGAAACGGGTGTGGCTCGGGGCCCCGCTCGCGGACTGTGAATGAAGGTCAGGCGCCGCTCGCACAGGTTCGCGAGCGTCCCCGAGATTGGCCCCGTCAGCCGGGGCGGAGGGCGCGAGCAAGCCGGCGGCGAGGTAAAGCGGGAGGGTCATTCCGCCGCTCAGGACCGTGGCGACGACCATGCCGATCCGCACGAGGGTGACGTCCACGCCGACATAATCGGCGAAGCCCGCGCACACGCCCAAAATCTTGCCGTCGCGCTTGTTGAGGCAAAAACGCTGCGAAAGCTGGTTCGGCGGCCGGTAGTTCGGGGGTCTTTTGTCCGGGGTCATCTCGGCTCTCGCTTGGCACGTTGGCGGCCGCCATGCTCCAGTTCGGGGTCCGCAAGCAGGCGGTCGCTCCGGTTGGGCAGGCATTCCTGGCGCCAGTCCGGATTTTCGGCGGTGAGGATTCGCTCGATCGTGCACAGCCGATCGTCGAGCCGGCGAGCCGTGTCGTAGAGATCGTCAAGCAGCTGCTCGTCGGCCTGCGTGAGCGTGGCGGCGCGCTTCCATTTGGTGATGTGATGGAAGATGATCCACGGCAGCCCGAGCAGGACGACCGGAATGGCGACCAGCGGTATCAGAAGCTCAAAATCCATTGCGACTCATTCCCCCTTGCGCTTGAGCGCGGCTTTCATCGCCTCGAGCTCGGCGTCGACCTTTTCCGACGCCTTGAGCTCGGCGATTTCTTCCTCGAGGCTCTTCGGCCCCGTCATTCCGAGCGCGTCGGCCCGCCCCTCGGCGAAGTCGGCGCGCCGCTCGAGCACCTCGAAGCGCGAGAAAGCGTCCTCGGTGCGGTTGCCGTGCATGATCTCACGCGCCTTGGCCCTGGTCACCGCGCTTTCGAAGCGGGCGCTGATCGCATTCTGCCGGGCGCGCGCTTCGCGAAGCTTGCCCTGCAGCTTGGCGATGTCCGTCTCATAGGCTCTCAGCGTTTCGTCGATCACCTTGATTTCGTCCCGAAGCCCGGCCGCCATGTCCGCCGCTTTCTGCCGCTCGTGAAGCGCCGCCTTGGCGAGGTCGTCGCGATCCTTGGACAGCGCCAGCTCGGCCTTTTCGGTCCAGCTCGACTGAAGCTCGTCGAGCCGCGCCAGCGCCCGCCGCATTTCCTTGCCGTCGGCGATGGTCCGGGCGGCCGAGGCGCGGACCTCGACCAATGTCTCCTCCATTTCGAGGATGATCATCCGGATCATCCGCGCCGGGTCTTCGGCCCGGTCGAGAAGCTCGGTCATGTTCGCCGCGAAAATGTCCCGCGTCCGGGAGAAGATACCCATATTGAACTCCGCAATCGTTTCAGGGCCCTTTAGGCTCCCTGATATACAAGAGCCGTGCCACTTTTCCGGAAAGTCCGGAAACCTCGGATTTCTCCAATTTTCGAGCCGTCTGCAGGACAAAATATCTTGCCAATTGGTGGGATTTGCCACCAACAGTCGGCCAGATTCTGGAGCGGGAAATCATGGAGCGGGCCGACCAGTTCATCGGGCAGAGCCTTGCCTTTCTCGACTCGGTCGAGCGGGCGAGCCGCGCCGCGCCCCTCAACCGGCCGGTGCTGGTCATCGGCGAGCGCGGCACCGGCAAGGAGCTGATCGCCGAGCGGCTTCATCATCTCAGCCCGCGCTGGGCGGGACCGCTGATCACCATGAACTGCGCGGCGCTGCCCGAGCATCTGATCGAGGCCGAGCTGTTCGGCCATGAGGCGGGCAGCTTCACCGGCGCGACCAAGACCCGCCACGGACGCTTCGAGGAGGCCGACGGAGGCACCTTGTTCCTCGACGAGCTGGCGACCCTGTCGTCGCCCGCCCAGGACCGGCTGCTGAGGGCGGTGGAATATGGCGAAGTGACTCGGATCGGCGCGTCCAAGCCGGTCGAGGTCGATGTCCGGATCGTCGCCGCCACCAACGAGCATCTGCCCGCCCTGGTCGACAAGGGCCGGTTTCGCGCCGACCTGCTCGACCGGCTGTCGTTCGAAGTGGTGACCCTGCCGCCGCTTCGCGCCCGGTCGGGCGACGTGCCCCTGCTCGCCGAGCATTTCGGCCGGCGAATGGCGGTCGAGCTCGACTGGCCCAATTGGCCGGGCTTCACTTCTCGCGCCGTCGCCGAGCTCGAGGCCTATCCCTGGCCGGGCAACGTCCGCGAGCTGCGCAACACCGTCGAGCGGGCGGTATATCGCTGGGAGGATCCGGAGCGGCCGATCGACGCAATCCAGTTCGACCCGTTCCATTCGCCCTGGGCCCCGGCCTCGAAATCGGCGGCAAGCGTCGCCATCGATCCGCCGGTGACGACCCAATCGGCGAACGACTCGGCTGACTCTCCCCCGACCGCGCCGCCGCCGCCGGACCAGGTTACCGATTTGCGCGGCGCCGTCGCCGCCTACGAACGGGCGCTGCTCGAGGACGCGCTCGCCCGCAACCGGTTCAACCAGCGGGCGACCGCGACCGCGCTCGGGCTGAGCTATGACCAGCTGCGCCATGCGCTCAAGCGGCACAAATTGCTCGAGGCCGAGGCCGGCTGACAGCACGTTGGTCGAAAAGCGGCTGCATCCAGCGATCCGGGGGAGTATAAGCGACTCGTCACAGGCAAGGAGGCTTTCCATGAAGTACGCCATCCTATCCGCCGCCGCCGCCGCGATCGTCGCGATTCCCGCCACCAGCGCCAGCGCCGGAACCCTCACGCTCGGAGGACCGCTGGCGGTCAATTGCTACGAAGCGGCTCTGGCGCGCTACGTCAGCCAGCCGTCGATGGAGGCGTGCAACCGCTCGCTCGCCGAAGAGCCGCTCAACCGCCGTGACCGCGCCGCGACCCTGGTCAATCGCGGAATCCTGCGCATGCTGGGCAACCAGCATGGCGCCGCCGATGCGGATTTCGACAGCGCCATCAGGCTCGATTCGTCAGCCGCCGACCCGTGGCTCAACAAGGCGTTCCTGCGTCTGAAGCAGGGCGACGCAAGCGGTGCCCTGCCGTTGATCGACGCCGCGATAAGCCGCCAGGCGCGGCGCCAGGCGCTGGCGCTGTTCGCCCGGGGCTTGGCTCACGAGCAGACCGGCAATTACGGCGCGGCTTATTCCGACCTGATGCGCGCCCGCGACCTCGAGCCCGGCTGGGACATGCCGGCAAAGGCGCTCGCCCGCTACGAGCTGCGCGGCCGCTAAAGCCCCGCCGGCCCCGCCGCTACCAGCGGAAGGCGGTCATCGCGTAGAGCATCGGGATCGACAGCATGGTGTTGACCCGGCTGGTGACCATCGCCGTGCGGGCGCTCTTCGCCTTGGTCGCGTCATCGGCTTCGACCAGGCCGAGCGCCTTCTTCTGGTTCGGCCAGATGATGAACCAGACGTTGAACGCCATGATGAGCGCCAGCCACATGCCCGCGCCGATCAGCTGATAGGGCTCCTGGAAGGTCAGCGCCTCGACTTCATAGCCGAGCAGATGGGCGAGGATGAGGCCCGTCAGCACCGTCAGCGCCGCGCCCCAGCGGAAGAAGAAGAGGGCCTTGGGCGCGATATATTTCGACACGGCCGGCTTCAGCTCGGCCGGAACCTGCGGCATGGTCGGGATCTGCACGAAGTTGAAATAATAGAGCAGGCCGATCCAGGTTATTCCGAAAAAGACGTGAAGCCATTGCATGATGCCGATCAGGCTGACGTCGCCGGTGTGGAACAGGGCCATCAGCGCGACGGCAAGACCAAGGCCGATGGCCAGCACCAGATGCAGATTGTCGAACAGCTTGCCCATCTCTTCCCCCTGTTGAACGGCAAATTCGGACATGTTCTTACGACTGCCGGGCCTTGCCCGGCAAGCGCTGTGGCCCGGCGGTGCAATTCCGTTGCTGTTCCCTACTTGTTCTCATTGAACAAAGCATGTACATGAGCTGCATCCAACCGGCGGTGCTCGGCCGCCTTGACGAAAGGAACAGGGGCATGGCAGCGCAGCTCAAGGTCATCGGCAGCGGATTGGAAAATAGCGGCATGGACAGGCACAAGGCGCTCGAGGCGGCGCTTTCGCAGATCGACCGGGCCTTCGGCAAGGGCTCGGCGATGAAGCTTGGAAGCCGCGAGAAGATCGAGATCGAGACCATCTCGACCGGCAGCCTCGGCCTCGACATCGCGCTTGGCGTCGGTGGCCTGCCGCGCGGCCGGGTGATCGAAATCTACGGGCCGGAAAGCTCGGGCAAGACGACGCTGGCCCTGCACGCCATCGCCGAGGCGCAGAAAGGCGGCGGGACCGCGGCCTTCGTCGATGCCGAGCATGCGCTCGATCCATCCTATGCCAAGAAGCTCGGGGTCGATGTCGACGAGCTGATCGTCTCCCAGCCCGACACCGGCGAGCAGGCGCTCGAGATCGTCGACACCTTGGTCCGATCGAACGCGGTCGACGTGCTGGTGGTCGATTCGGTCGCCGCTCTGGTGCCGCGGGCCGAGATCGAGGGCGAGATGGGCGACAGCCACGTCGGCCTGCAGGCACGGCTGATGAGCCAGGCGCTGCGCAAGCTGACCGGCTCGATCAGCCGCTCGCGCTGCCTCGTCATCTTCATCAACCAGGTCCGGATGAAGATCGGCGTGATGTACGGCAATCCCGAGACGACGACCGGCGGCAATGCGCTCAAATTCTACGCCTCGGTGCGGCTCGACATCCGACGGACCGGCCAGATCAAGGACCGCGACGACATCGTCGGCAACTCGACCCGGGTGAAGGTGGTCAAGAACAAGGTCGCGCCGCCGTTCAAGCAGGTCGAGTTCGACATCATGTACGGCGAGGGCGTGTCCAAGGTCGGCGAGATCCTCGACCTCGGAGTCAAGGCGGGGATCGTCGAGAAATCGGGCGCCTGGTTCAGCTACGACAGCGTCCGGATCGGCCAGGGCCGCGAGAATGCCAAGCTCTACCTCAAGGAAAATCCCGACGTCGCCGAGCGGATCGAAAATGCCATTCGCGGCCGGACCGAGGAGGTTGGCGAGGCGCTGATGGTCGGTCCCGAGGGGGACGAGGCCTAGGCCGGGCCGCGGCCGGCGGCGGGAAGGCCGGCGGCTGGGCGGCCGGCTCGCTGGCAAGCCGCCGCGCCGAGGCGCTCAGTCGCGGCCGCCGCCGCCGGAGTTCTGCTTGTCGCCGGTGCGGCTGTTCGACTCGCCCTTGTCATGGGCCTTCTTGTCGCCGCCCTTGTCCTCGCGCTGCCACTGGTCGAAATCGCCCTTCTTCTTGTCGTCGGTCATCGCACGTCCTCGTCGATAGTGTTCTCGTCCGCATTGCTGGTCGCTTGCCTGGCATTGGCGCCGCCGCCGGTGCCGATGCTGCCGACGCTAGCTCCGGGTCCGCCGCCCGGGGCCGTGCCGCCCGGCTGAAGGCCGCTCGCCAGGCCTCCGCCGGTCGCATTGGGTTCCTCGGCGTCGGACTTTTCCATGCCGAAGCGGGTCGTGTCGGTCTCGCCGGCCTCGGCGGGTCGGCGCTTCTCGTCGATGCTTTCAGGGCCGCGTCCGCCATCATTTGCCTGCATCGCTCCATCTCCTCGGATCCAGGCGACCAACTCCCGGCCGGCGGGTGCGGTTCACTTTCCTTGGAGAAGCGCGCCCGGTCGCGGGGCGCCAACCGTTCAGGCGGCGACGGCGCGTTTCTGGCCGGAGGCGCCGGGGACGGGCTCGGACGGGTCGTTGCCGAGGCGGACGATTCGGTTGGCGTCGTCGACGTGGACCACTCGCGGCTTGGCCGCCCGCGCCTCGGCATCCTCGAGCATGGCATAGCTCATGATGATGACGAGGTCGCCGGCCTGGACGAGATGGGCCGCGGCGCCGTTGATGCCGATCATGCCGCTGCCGGCAGGCGCGGTGATGACATAGGTTTCCAGCCGCGCGCCGTTGGTGATGTCGGCGATCACCACCTGCTCGCCCTCGATCAGGTCGGCGGCTTCCATCAGCGCCGAGTCGATGGCGATCGAGCCGACATAGTCGAGATCGGCCTGGGTGACCGTCGCTCGGTGGATCTTCGATTTCAGCATCACCCTCATCAAGGCGACGGCTCTCCTTCGTAGCGGCTGGCGCCGCGCCCCTAGCAGATTTGTCCTTCTTCGCCACTAGTCAAGTGCTGCAGCGCACAATCGCAGGTGCGGCATGGCCGCTCAGGAATATAGCGCCTCGACGAAATAGAGGCCGTCGGGCGGTGCGTTGAAACCGAGAGCGGCGCGGTCCCTGGCGTCGAGCGCCTTGCCGATGTCTTCCGGCCGCCACTGGCCGCGCCCGACCAGGGCGAGGCAGCCGACCATCGATCGCACCTGGTGGTGGAGGAAGCTTCGCGCCGCCGCCTCGATC
>DATLGC010000164.1:0-12156 GCA_035540655.1 Sphingomicrobium sp.
CCAAATGCCAGCCCCACCCCTCGATCCCCTCCCCTGAAGGGGAGGGGAAGCATTAGGCCATCCAGAAGCCGTCCTTGTTGACGAGCATTGTCACCTTGGCGTTCTGCTCCTCGCTCAGCGACTGCTTGAAGCGCGGGAACACCTCTTCCTCTTCCATGTGGACGTGCTTGGACACCAGCGCCCGGAATTCGCGGACCTTCTCCAGCCAGTTCGGGCTGTCCGGGCCCATCTGCTTGAGCTCGTAGAGATAGGTCTTGATATAGCCGTGCTCGCCCTCGAGCGCGTCGGCGTCATGCGCTTCATTGGCCTCGCGAAGCGCCGGATAGACGACCATCTCTTCCTGGTGGGCGTGCTTGTCGAGCGCGTGGGTCAGCTTCATCAGCAGCATGCTGCGCTTCCACGTCTGGCTCTCGTCGGTGGCCAGCATCTTGTCGAAGATCGCCAGCGTCATCTCATGCTCGGCGGCGAGGATTTCGTCCCAGTCGCCGGCGGTCGCCTCGAGGCCCTGCATGAGGAGCTTGCGGCCGTAATTGGCGGCAAAGCCGATCGCCGCTCCGGCGATCGCCGCTCCGACGATCGCGCCGGTGTTGCTGTTGCCGAACGAAAAGGCGCTCTGCTCGCGAGAGCCGCCGCGCTGGTTGCCGCTGCTTGCGCCGCCGCCGCTGGTGCTGCTCTTGCTGCTGCTGCTGCGGTTGGTCGAGCTTTTCGAGCCGCGGCTCTGGGTACGCGTAGCCATGGGGTCATTCCTCCGTGCTTTTGGTTCGGCCCTTCAACGGAAGCGCGCGGGCGCTGTTCCTCGCCCCGGCGCAAAGCCGCTCGTTTCGCCGACAAAACCTATTGCGGCGGCGGGGGAGCTTCCTCGGGCGGCGGCGCGACCTCCGGCGGGACCTGCTGGATTTGCGGCTCCGGCTCGGCCGGCTCGGTCGCCGCCGGCGGAAGCTCGCGAACCACCTCCTCGACCGGCGGCAGCGGCCGGTCGCTCTCATATTCGTCGCCCGGCAGCCGCCCCGGCGCCTTGCTTGGCGGCGGCGCCCGGTCGGGCGGGGCGGTGATCCCCTGATAGACGCAGGAATCGAGCCCGTCCCTCGCCACCACGCCGATTCGCGCGGCGATGGTGCTTCCGTAGCGGCGGGTGAAGCCCTGCGGAGCGACCGCCCCGCGGCGCTTGGGCAGCGGCAATATGGCGGCGATCCGAGCCGCTTCCTCGCGGCTCATGGCGCTCGCGTCATGGCCGAAATAGCGCTGCGCCCCGGCATTGACGCCATAAGTGCCGATGCCGGTCTCGGCGATGTTGAGATAGACCTCCATGATCCGCTGCTTGCCCCACATCGTCTCGATCAGCAGGGTGAACCAGGCTTCGAGCCCCTTGCGGAAATAGCCGCCGCCCTGCCACAAAAAGGCGTTCTTCGCCGTCTGCTGGCTGATCGTCGATCCGCCGCGGATTCGCCCGCCCGAAGCATTCCTCTGCATCGCCTGCTCGATCGCCTGCAGGTCGAAGCCGCCATGCTGGCAGAATTTGCTGTCCTCGGCGGCGATCACCGCCCGCACCATGTCGCGGTCGATCCGCTCGATGTCCATCCACTCGCGCGTCGCCCCGCGCCCGGCGGCGATGTCGCTTATCATCGTCGCGGTGATCGGCGGATTGACGAACCGGTAGGCGAGCACCCACAGAACCGAGAACAGGAACAGAGCGAACACCAGCTTGACGATAAACAGAAGCATCCGGACCGGAAGCGACCGCCTCGGCCGCCTGCGCTTGTACTGGGGGATGGTCGATTTCGGGCGACGGGCCATGCCTCAGCCCTAGCCGCCGCCCGCCGGCGCTGCAAAGGCCCATCCTTGCCGCGATGCAGCAACTCCCATATCTCGGCGGCGATGACCTCGACCAACGACATCCGCCGCTCCTTCCTCGATTATTTCGAGAAGGCCGGCCATGCCCGCGTTCCCTCGGCGCCGCTGGTGCCGCACAACGACCCGACCCTGATGTTCGTCAACGCCGGAATGGTGCCGTTCAAGAACGTCTTCACCGGCCTCGAGACGCGCCCCTACGTCACCGCCACCAGCTCGCAAAAATGCGTTCGCGCCGGCGGCAAGCACAACGATCTCGACAATGTCGGCTATACCGCACGCCACCACACCTTCTTCGAAATGCTCGGCAATTTCTCGTTCGGCGACTATTTCAAGGACCGCGCGATCGAGCTCGCCTGGACCCTCGTCACGAAGGAATGGGGGATCGACCCCGACCGGCTGACCGTCACCGTCTATCACACCGACGACGAGGCGTGGGACCATTGGAAGAAGATCGCCGGACTTCCCGACGAGCGCATCGTCCGCATCCCGACCAAGGACAATTTCTGGGCGATGGGCGACGACGGCCCCTGCGGCCCCTGCTCGGAAATCTTCTTCGATCACGGCGACCATATCCCCGGCGGGCCGCCGGGCAGCGCCGACGAGGACGGCGACCGCTTCGTCGAGATCTGGAACCTCGTGTTCATGCAATATGAGCAGGCGGCGGGCGAGATCGTCGCCGAGCTTCCGAAGAAGTCGATCGACACCGGCATGGGGCTCGAGCGCATCGCCGCATTGCTCCAGGGCGTCCACGACAATTACGACACCGACACTTTCCGCGCGCTGATCGAAGCGAGCGAGGAGCTGACCCGAACGAAAGCCGAGGGCGACCGGAAGGCCAGCCACCGCGTGATCGCCGACCATCTGCGCGCATCGGGCTTCCTCGTCGCCGACGGAGTGCTGCCGGCCAATGAGGGCAGGGGCTATGTCCTTCGCCGGATCATGCGCCGGGCGATGCGCCACGCCCATCTGCTCGGCGCGAAAGACCCTCTGATGCACCGGCTGGTGCCGGCCCTGGTCGCCGAAATGGGCGCCGCTTTCCCCGAACTGCTTCGCGCCCAGCCCTTGCTCGAACAGGTCCTCGAGCAGGAGGAGACCCGCTTCCGCCAGACCCTGGTCAACGGCCTCAAATTGCTCGACGAAGCGACCGCCGGTCTCGGCGACGGCGGCACCTTGCCCGGCGAGACCGCCTTCAAGCTCTACGACACCTACGGCTTTCCCTACGACCTGACCGAGGACGCGCTCCGCGCCCGCGGCCTCGCGGTCGACCGCAAGGGCTTCGACGAGGCAATGGCGCGGCAGAAAGCCGCCGCCCGCGCCGCCTGGAAAGGCTCGGGCGCCAGGGCGTCAGACGATTTGTGGTTCGACCTTGCCGAAGAGCATGGCGCGACCGAGTTCACCGGCTACTCGGGCGACGAGGGCGAGGGCGTCGTCCTGGCGATCGTCCGCGACGGCGAGCGCGTCGAGGCGGCGCGGGAAGGCGAGACGGTCGACTTGCTGCTCAACCAGACGCCCTTTTACGGCGAGAGCGGCGGGCAGATCGGCGACAGCGGAAAATTGACTTCATTAAAGGGCTTCGAAGGCGAGGTTGAGGATACGTCGAAGCCTTTGGGCAAGCTCCACGTGCTACGCACCAGGGTCGCGAAGGGCGAGATTGCGGTCGGCGAGACCGTCCACCAGGCCGTCGATTCCGAGCGCCGCGACCGCATCCGCGCCAACCACAGCGCCACCCATCTGCTCCACGCCGCGCTTCGCCGCCGGCTCGGCACCCACGTCACCCAGAAGGGCAGCCTGGTCGCTCCCGATTACTTCCGCTTCGACTTCTCCCATCCCAGGGCCCTGACTCGCGAGGAGATCGACGCGGTCGAGGCCGAGGTGAATGGCCTGATCCGCTCCAACGAGCCGGTCACCACCCGGCTGATGAGCCCGGACGAGGCGATCGCCGCCGGCGCAATGGCCCTGTTCGGCGAAAAGTACGGCGACGAGGTCCGGGTGCTCAGCATGGGGCGCCTTTCCTCATCTCCCTCTCCCCTGCGGGGAGAGGGTTGGGGTGAGGGGGACGACTATTCCGTCGAACTCTGCGGCGGCACCCATGTCCGCGCGCTTGGCGACATCCAGCTTCTCAAGATCGTCGCGGAAAGCGCGGTCTCGGCCGGCGTCCGCCGGATCGAGGCGCTGACCGGCGAGGCCGCGCGCCAGTGGCTTGCCGGCCGCGAGGCGAAGCTGCGCGAGGCTGCCGCTGCTCTAAAGGCCGCGCCTGACGAGGTTCCGCAGCGCGTCATTGCCTTGGTCGAGGAGCGCCGGAAGCTCGAACGCGAGCTGGCGGAAGCCAAAAAGGCGCTGGCGATGGGCGGCGGAGCGGCGAAGGCCGATCAAGCCGCGCCCGAGCAGATTGGCGGCCATGCCTTCATCGGGCAGATCGTGGAAGGCCTGAATCCCAAGGACTTGCGCTCGACCATTGACACGATGAAGCAGCGCGTCGGCTCGGGCATCGCCGCCTTGGTCGCGGTCAACGACGGCCGCGCCAGCGTCGCAATTGGCGTAACCGCCGACCTGGCCGCGCAGGTTAGCGCCGTCGATCTCGTCAAAGCGGCGGTCGCGGCGCTCGGCGGGCAGGGCGGCGGCGGCCGCCCCGACATGGCCCAGGGCGGCGGTCCCGACGGCTCGAAGGCCGAGCAGGCGCTCGCCGCCGTCCGTGGTGCGCTGGAAAAAGTCGCGGCGTGATCGACGGCGCTTCGGGTGATCCGCTGAGAATTGGCGGCGCCTGCCATTGCGGCGCGATCCGCTTCACGGTTGATCTGCCGCAGGGCCTGGCTTCCGCGCGCCGCTGCACCTGCTCGATCTGCCGGATGCGGGGGGCGGTCGCGGTTACCGGCGATCGCGACAGCTTCGAATTGCTGCAGGGCGAGGACAAGCTCGCGACCTATCGCTTCAACACCGGTATCGCCGAGCATCATTTCTGCAGCATCTGCGGCATCTACACCCACCACAAGCGCCGCTCGAACCCCGATGAGCTCGGAGTGAACGTCGCCTGCCTCGAAGGCCTGTCGCCGTTCGATTTCCGCGAGGTGGCGGTCAACGACGGCGAGCGTCACCCGAGCGACAATGACGGGCGGACGCGGGTGGCCGGAAAGATGACTTTCATGCCGGCCGGGCAAGATCCGCGCATCGATTAAATCCTCCCTGCCGCGTCAGCGGCGGGGAGGGGGACCATCGAACGAAGATTCGATGGTGGAGGGGCCATCTTTCGCGCACAGCCGGACAAGGGCGTTGGCCGCTGCGCCGACATCGGCGAGCACTTCCGCTGCGGGAATGCGCATGATGGCCAGGCCATTCGCTCACAGCCACGCATCCCGCGCCTCGTCACGGACGCCTCGGTTGCCCGCGGCATGCGCTTGACCATCGATTTCGATCACCAGTTTGGCGGCGCGACAATAGAAATCCGCCACGAATGGGCCGATCGCATATTGCCGCCGAAACCGGACTCCACAGGGGGAGCGGCGAAGCAACTGCCAGAGCAGCACTTCGGGAAGGCTCATGCTGCGGCGTTGCGCCCGGGCTAGCTGAATCGATCGCCGGTTCGCCTTCATTGCGGCCCCTCCACCACCGAGCTTCCGCTCGGCGGTCCCCCTCCCCGGCCTTCGGCCAGGGAGGATTTGTCCCGCAGCCGTCTTCCTCCGAGCGGCCGGGGCTCTTCCTCCAGCTCCGCTTCCTGCATGATCGCGGCGCGAAGCTCGGCGCGTTTCTCGTGGATCGAGGCGATCACCGGGCCCATCGCTACGCCGAGGTCGACCAGCGCCGCCTCGGCCAGCTGCAGCGAAGCCTCGAGAGTCTCGGGAACGGCGTCGGTTACCCCGGCCTTGTACAGCCTCGCGGCATGGGCCTGGTCGCGAGCGCGGGCGACGATCGGGAGCTCCGGGCAGGCTTCGCGCAGCCGCCTTGTCAGCCGTGCGGTCAGCACCGGATTGTCCATGGTGAGGATGAAGGCGGCGGGCGTTCCGACCTTGAGCCGGTCGATCAGCTCGGCATGGCTGACGTCGCCATAGACCACCGAATAGCCCTCGCGGCGGGCGGTCCCGACCGTATCGACGTCGGAATCGACCGCGACATAGGGTTTGGCGTGGGCGGTGAGCATGTCGGCGACCATCCGTCCGACCCGCCCGAAGCCGAGGATCACGACCTTGGGCACGCCGTCCGGGCGAAGCGCCTCCTCGGCTTCGGAGCGGCCGTAGCGATCGACTCCGCGCCCGGCCAGGCGGCCGAGCTTGGCGAGGAATGGCGTGACGGTCAGGCCGACCGCGGTGACGATCTGCCAGAAGGCCGCGGTCGACGGCTGGATCAGCTCGGCCGCCGCCGCCGCGCCGAGCACGATCAGGGTCGTCTCCGACGGCGAGGCCATCAGCACCCCGGTTTCCGCCGCGACCCCGAGCCGGGCGCCCTCGATCCTCAGGAGGACTGCGGTCACGACCGCCTTGACGGCCAATACGCCGACGAAGGCGAGCAATAGCGCCGGCCAATTGCCCGCGATCTGGGTGATATCGACGCTCATTCCGACGGTGATCAGGAAGATGCCGAGGCCGAGCCCGCGGATCGGGCCGGTGGTGACCTCGACCTCGCCGCGATATTCTGTCTCGGCGATGACGATACCGGCCAGAAGCGCGCCAAGCACCGGCGAGAAGCCGATTGCGGCGGTGATCAGGCTGGAGGCGATCACCACCAGCAGGCAGACCGACAGGAACAGCTCAGGGCTCTTGGTCCGGGCGGCCTGGGCGAACAGCATCGGCAGCAGCCAGCGGCCGGCGTAGAGCATCGCCACCGCGACCACTCCGCCGACCAGCATGGTCGTCATCAGCCCGCCGGCGCCGGTGTCCGCCGCCGCCGGAGCCATTGCGCCCAGCAGGAAGACGATCGGCACGATGGCCACGTCCTCGAACAACAGCATGGCGAGCGCCGAGCGGCCGACGGCGCTGTGGGTGCCGACCAGGGGGATGACCAGCGAGGTCGAGGACAAAGCCAGCGCCAGGCCGAGGCCGATCGCTCCGGCGAGGCTCTGGCCCATCAGGTGAAGGCCGAGCCCGATGATCGCTCCCGAAACCAGAAGCTCGGCCGCTCCGACCCCGAACACCAGCCGGCGCATTGTCCACAAGCGGCGGAACGACAGCTCGAGCCCGATCGAGAAGAGCAGGAGGATGATCCCGAGCTCGGCGAAGGGCGCGATCGCCTCGCGGTCGGAAATGGTGATGTGCCGAAGCCAGGGCTGCTGCTCGGCGAGCGCGCCGAGGCCCGCCGGTCCGACCAGCAGCCCGACGAGGATGAAGCCGATGATCGGGCTGATCCGCAAGCGGGCGAATGCGGGGATGACGATTCCCGCGGCGCCGAGGATCACCAGCGCGTCGTGAAGCCCGTCTCCGTTCAGTCCGCCATGCATGGCCGGCAGCTTAAGCAGCGGCGGCGGCCCGTGTCACTGTGGCGGCGCGATCATTTCGCTTCCATAATAGGATTTCGCCTGTCACGCTGGGCGGCGCCATGACGTCACCCGCCCTCGCCCACAGCCCCTTCGGACCGGCCCCGCTGCCGCGGTCGATATGGGTGACCTTCGCGAAGTACCGCTTTGCCCGACGCTGACCTGATCGTCGTCGGCGGCGGCCCGGCGGGCATGATGGCCGGGCTGCTCTTCGCCCGCGCCGGCTGCTCGGTGCGGGTGCTTGAGAAGCACGCCGATTTCCTCCGCGACTTCCGCGGCGACACCGTCCATCCCTCGACCATGGAGGTGCTCGACCAGCTCGGCATGCTCGATCGCTTTCTCCAGCGGCCGCACAGCCGGCTCGACCGGGCGGAGCTGCGTCTTGCCGGCCGCGAGTGGACCATCGGCGATCTGTCGCACCTGCCGACTCCCGCGCCGTTCATCGCCATGATGCCGCAGTGGGAATTCCTCGATTTCCTGCGCGAGGAGGCGAGCCGCTGGCCGGGCTTCACTCTCGAGATGGAAGCTCCGGTCGAGGCCTTCATCGAGGAGCAGGGGAGGGTCGCTGGAGTCCGCCTGCGCGACGGGCGGGAGCTTTGCGCCCGGCTGACCATCGCCGCCGACGGCCGCTCGTCGATCGTCCGCGATGGCATGCTGCCGGTCGAGACCCTTGGCGCGCCGATGGACGTGCTGTGGTTCCGCCTTGCCAAGAAGGAGCCGGAAGGGGACTCGCTGCGCGGTAGCGTCGAGCGCGGCCGGCTGGTCGTGCTGATCGACCGCGCCGATTATTGGCAATGCGCGCTGGTCATCCCCAAGGGCAAGGCCGACGAGATCAAGGCGCGGGGGATCGAGCATGTGCGTTCGATCGTCGCCGAGGCCGCGCCCGACCTCGATCTTAGCGAGCTGGACGAGGTCGAGGATCTGAAGCTGCTCAGCGTCGCCCTCGACCGTCTGACCCGCTGGCACCGGCGGGGGCTGCTGGCAATCGGCGATGCCGCCCATGCCATGTCGCCGATCGGCGGCGTCGGCATCAACCTTGCGATCCAGGACGCGGTGGCCGCCGCCAATATCCTCGCGGGGCGGTTGGCGCGCGGCGACGACGTCGATCCCCTGCTCGCCAAAGTCGAGAGGCGCCGGCTATTTCCGACCCGATTCATCCAGCGCGCGCAAAAAGCGGCCCAGGACAATATCATCGGACGGTTGCTTGCTCCCGGGCCGCCGCTGCGGACGGCGCCACTGCCGATCCGGCTGTTCGACCGTTACCCCTGGCTCAGGCGGATTTCCGGGCGTTTCGTCGGCCTTGGCATCCGGCGCGAGCGGGTCCGCTCGCCAATGGTGAGCCCATCCTAGCCGCCGCCCGGCCCGTGCGGCCCCGGCGGCGGCGGACTCGGCCGGTCCTGGTCGGCCTGCTTGTGCGGCCGCGCCGCCCATTTGATGTCGTACAGGTCGAAGCGGCGGTCGGCGAGGTTGCGCACGGTACCCTCGGCGCGAGCCCAGCTGAGGTCGGCGAGGTTGACCTCGCTGATGGTCAGGGTCTCGACATTCTCGGTCGCCTCGGCGGCGATGCCGTCGCGGGCAAAGGGGAAGTCGCAGGGCGTCAGAATGCAGCTCTGGGCATATTGGATGTCCATGTTCTCGACGTTGGGCAGATTGCCGACATTGCCGGACATGACCACGAAGCACTGGTTCTCGACCGCGCGGGCCTGGCAGCAGTAGCGGACCCGCAAATAGGCTTGGCGGCTGTCGGTGCAGAAAGGGGTGAAGATGATCCGGGCGCCCTGGTCGACGAGACGGCGGGCAAGCTCGGGGAATTCGCTGTCGTAGCAGATAAGCACGCCGACCGGCCCGCGGTCGGTTGGGATGGCATCGATGCTCTCGCCGCCCTTGATGTTCCACCAGTACCGCTCGTTGGGCGTCGGATGGATCTTTTCCTGCTCATGCACCGCCCCATCGCGAAGGCAGACGAAGGCGACGTTCTGGATATCGCCGTCGCTGGTTCGGGTCGGGTGGGAGCCACCGATGATGTTGATGTTGAACCGCATTGCCATCTCGGCGAGCGCCTTGCGGATCTCTGGCGTGTAGGTCGACAGCTTCTCGATCGCTTCGACCGGCGACAAAGGTTTCTTCTCGTACGATAGCAGCTGCAGCGTGAAAAGTTCTGGAAAGACGATGAAATCCGATTGATAGTCGGCTGCGACGTCGACGAAATATTCGACGTTGCGAAGGAATTCCTCGAAGCTCGCAACGGCCCGCGCCTGGAGCTGGCAGGTGGCGATCCGGACGCTCTCGACCCCGCGCGGCAGCTGGAATTGCCTCGGTTGGTCGCGGTCGACATAGGGATTGCGCCACATCATCAGCGCGGCGTTGCCGAGGGAGCGCTCGTCGGACGGAAGATAGTCCTCGAGGACCTGGACGGGCTCGAATCCGTTGGCGATCTGGAAGCGGATCACCGGATCGAAGATTCGCCCCGCGGCAACCCGCTCGAGGTAATCCTTGGGCCCATCCACCTTTCGGCGATATTTGCTGTAGTTGGGCATCCTGCCGGCAAAGACGATGCCGCTGAGATCGAGCCGTTCGGCAAGGGCCCGGCGTTCCTCGTATAGCCGCCGGCCGATGCGCGCTCCGCGAACCTTTGGATCGACGCACATTTCGTAGCCGTAGAGCCAGTTGCCCTTCGGGTCGTGGCGGGAGCCGAAGCCGCCGCCGGTAATCTCCCGCCAGCTGTGCGGCTGGAAGGCGATCGAGCCTGATACCCGGATCGAGGCGCAATAGCCGACGATGCTGTCGTCGAGCACGGCAACGAAGCAGCCATCGGGGTAATTGTTGATATGGCCGCGGACCTCGGCCGCGGAATAGGTTGGAAGGTCGGTGTAGCTCCGCTCGACGAGCTCGACGATGGCGGGAACGTCGGCGAGCGCCGCCTGGCGGATGTCGAGCCGTGCTTTCGAGCTCTGCCGGACCATGGGCGCCGCCTAGGTGGCCATCGCCGCTTCGAGGTTGGTGCGAATTGCCTCGAAGAATTGCTCGGTGGTCATCCATGCCTGGTCGGGGCCGACGAGGATGGCGAGGTCCTTGGTCATCTGGCCTGACTCGACCGTCTCGACGCACACGCGCTCGAGGGTCTCGGCGAAACGGACGACTTCGGGGGTTGCGTCGAACTTGCCGCGGTAGATCAGGCCGCGAGTCCAGGCGAAGATCGACGCGATCGGGTTGGTCGAAGTTGCCTTGCCCTCCTGGTGCATGCGATAGTGGCGGGTGACGGTGCCGTGCGCGGCCTCGGCCTCGACGGTCTTTCCGTCCGGGGTCATCAGCACGGAGGTCATGAGCCCCAGGCTGCCGAAGCCCTGGGCGACCTGGTCGGACTGGACATCGCCGTCGTAATTCTTGCAGGCCCAGATGAACTTGCCGCTCCACTTGAGCGCCGAAGCGACCATGTCGTCGATCAGCCGGTGCTGATACTCGATTCCAGCTTTCTCGAATTTCTCCTTGAATTCGCTGTCGAAAACCTCCTGGAACAGATCCTTGAAGCGGCCGTCATAGGCCTTGAGGATGGTATTCTTGGTGCTGAGGTAGACCGGCCAACCGCGCGACAGGCCGTAGTTCATGCAGGCGCGGGCGAAGTCGCGGATCGAATCGTCGAGGTTGTACATGCCCATGGCGACCCCCGAGGACGGGAAGTCGAACACCTCATGCTCGATGGTCTCGCCATCCTCGCCCTGCCAGCGGATGGTGAGCTTGCCGGGCCCGGGCACCCGGAAGTCGGTGGCGCGATACTGGTCGCCGAATGCGTGGCGGCCGACGACGATCGGGTCGGTCCAGCCGGGGATGATTCGCGGCACGTTGGCGATGACGATCGGTTCGCGGAAGACGACTCCGCCGAGGATGTTGCGGATGGTGCCGTTGGGCGACTTCCACATCTTCTTGAGGCCGAATTCCTCGACCCGTGCCTCGTCCGGAGTGATGGTCGCGCATTTGACGCCGACGCCGTGCGTCTTGATCGCCTCGGCCGCCTCGACCGTGATACGGTCCTCGGTCTGGTCACGCTTTTCGATGCCGAGGTCGTAGTAAAGCAGGTCGACGTCGAGATAGGGCAGGATCAGCCGCTCGCGGATCCACTGCCAGATGATGCGGGTCATCTCGTCGCCGTCGAGCTCGACGAGCGGGGTCTTCACCTTGATCCTGGCCATTCGCCTTCCCGGTTTTTCGAGGAGTTCGGGCGCGCCTTAAGCGCCGTGCCGCGTGCAGGCAACCGCGGTTGTGCCGCTCTTTCGCCGCCACTAAGGAATGGCCATGCCTTCGCTCGACAAGCCCGATGGTCCAGTCACGACCACCGTCAAGTGGCGCTTCCCTTCGATCCACCCGGAGGGGCGCAAGTTCGTCGTCATCGCTGCCGCGATCGCCTTGTTCACGCACTGGGTGATCAGCGATTTCCTCGGCTGGCTGCTGATCGGCGTCGCCGTCTGGGTCGCGGCTTTCTTCCGGGACCCGGTGCGAATGACGCCTCAGGACGCGAAGCTCATCGTCGCTCCGGCCGACGGGCTGGTGACGATGATCGCGCAAGTGCCGCCGCCGCCCGAGCTGCAGGGGCCGGATCTCCTCCCCGAGGGCACCTATACGCGCATCTCGATCTTCATGAGCGTGTTCGACGTCCACATCAACCGGTCGCCGATCGGCGGGCGGGTGCGGCGCATCGCCTACGTCCCGGGCAAGTTCCTCAACGCCGACCTCGACAAGGCGAGCGAGGACAATGAGCGGCAGCATTTCCTGGTGGAAAGCGCCGACGGTGACGACATCGCCTTCGCTGACAAAAGACAGGATCCGGCGCGCGACCAGCCCGGCGATCT
>DATLGC010000165.1:0-5586 GCA_035540655.1 Sphingomicrobium sp.
GACGACAGCAAGGACAGCGAGATGAAGACCGACTCGCCCGGTACGCAGTCGCCGCGCGTGGGAATCGGCCGCGACACGATGGAGGAAACCGACTTCCACCAGCTCGAGGAGGATCGCTGGGTCAAGGACGCCGCCGACGAGCTGAAGAAGCGCGCTCTTCGCAACGATTTCGAGGCGCTGGCGATCATCGCGCCCCCGAAGGCCCTGGGCGTGCTTCGGAAGGAACTTCACAAGGAGGTCGAGAAACGGATCGTCCTCACCCTCAACAAGGAAATGACCGACCGGCCGATCCCCGACATCGAGGAGCTTCTGGTCGGCGAGGGCGCGCCTCCGGCATGAGGCGCTCGCCGCGCTGCCCGAAGTGCGATTGCGCGATGGACGAGGGCTGTTTGATCGACCAGGGCTATGGCGCCGTTGCGGTCACCAAATGGCAGCCGGGACCGCCGAAGAAGAGCATCTGGGCCGGGCTCAAGCAGACGAAGAAGGCGCAGATCGAGGTTTCGACCTGGAGATGCGGCCGCTGCGGCTATCTCGAAAATTACGCGCTGAAAGACTAGCCCGGAGGCAAGGGTTTCAGGCGTAGAGGTGGATTACTTCAGCGTTAGGCGCCACCGCCGACAGCAGCAGCGAGCGATGGCAGGCGGCCGGCTCGCGCTCGTAGCACAGCAGCGCCGACGGTCTCTCCCGAGCGAGCTCGAGCATCTGCGCGCCCTCGGCCATGGCTTCGGGCAATTCGAGCTGGCCCGAATAGATGCGCGCCAGATCGGCGATCCGCCCGGCCCTCGCCGCGGCCCGCCCTTCCGCCGGAGTGCCGAGCGCGCGCAAGTGGACATAATCAATCCCGGCTTCGGCCAGGGCGTTGCGAAGCGGAGTCTTGGAAAAGCCGGGGCGCCGCGAATTGGGTAGCGCCCGCACGTCGATGACCCGGCCGACCCCTGCCTTCTGAAGAGCGGCGACGAATTCCGCCTGAGTTGCGCCTTCATAGCCGATGGTGAAGATTCGCATGTTCCTTTGTGCCACAGATCCACCTAGGCGCTCGTCCTGAGCTTGTCGAAGGGCGCCTATACGATATTCGGGCAAGACGCCCTTCGACTACGCCGCCGCGCGGCTCCGCTCAGGACGAACGAAGCTTGGTTGCCTGGACTGACGCAGCTATTTGGAAGCTCCGATGACCTTCGACATCCACATCATTGGCGGCGGCCTCGCCGGCTCCGAAGCCGCCTGGCAGCTGGCCGAGGCAGGCATGAGGGTCCGCCTGTCCGAAATGCGCGGCGGCGGCGATTCGACCCCGGCGCACGAGACAGACCGGCTGGCCGAGATGGTCTGCTCGAACAGCTTCCGCTCCGACGATTCCGATCACAATGCCGTCGGCCTGCTTCACCAGGAGATGCGCGCGCTCGGCTCGCTCGTCATGCGCTCCGCCGACAAGCACCGGGTGCCCGCCGGCTCGGCGCTGGCGGTGGATCGCGAAGCCTTCGCTGTTGAGGTGACTAAATCGGTCGAAACCCATCCCAATATCGCCGTCGTCCGCGAGCGGGTCGATACGCTTCCCGACCATCGGACAATCATCGCCACCGGCCCGCTGACCGGCTCCAAGCTGGCCGAGGCCATCGCCGCCGAGACCGGGCAGGACGCCCTCGCCTTCTTCGATGCGATCGCGCCCATCGTCCACCGCGACAGCATCGACATGGACACCGCCTGGATGGCGGCAAGGTGGGACAAGGGGGGCAAGGACTACATCAACTGCCCTCTCGACAAGGCCCAGTATGAAGCCTTCGTCCAGGCCCTGATCGACGGCGAGAAAATGCCTTTCAAGGACTGGGAGAAGGACACGCCCTACTTCGAAAGCTGCATGCCGATCGAGGTGATGGCCGAGCGCGGGCGGGACACCCTTCGCTACGGGCCTATGAAGCCGGTCGGCCTCGACGATCCGCGGACCGGACGCTGGCCTCATGCCGTCGTCCAGCTCCGCCAGGACAATGCGCTCGGCACCTTGTGGAACATGGTCGGCTTCCAGACCAAGCTCAAGCACGGCGAGCAGGCGCGAATCTTCCGGACGATCCCGGGCCTCGAGAATGCCGAGTTCGCCCGGTTGGGCGGGATCCACCGCAACAGCTTCATCAATTCCCCGCGGCTCCTCGACGGCGAGCTTCGCCTCAGGTCGAGGCCGAACATCCGCTTCGCCGGGCAGATCACCGGCTGCGAAGGCTATGTCGAAAGCGCCGCGATCGGCATCCTCGCCGCCCGATTCGCCGCCGCCGAGCTAACGGGCGGGAGCTTGCCTGCCCCGCCGCCCGAAACGGCGATCGGCGCGCTTCTCGCCCACATCACCGGCGGCGCCGAGGCCGAGACCTACCAGCCGATGAACGTCAATTTCGGCCTGATGCCGCCGCTTCCCGGCCGGCTCAAGCGCGCCGACCGCAAGCAGGCCTTTACCGACCGGGCGCGGACGGCACTTGCCGCGTGGCTGTCCCAAGTTCCTCCCCACGAGAATTCGTGGGGAGGGGAACCAGCGGAGCTGGTGGAGGGGTAACTAGCTTCGGCAGGCGCTAGTGATTTGCCTTACCACCGCATCCAAATCCTTCATCACCTCGGAGGCATCGATTCGGAGGACCTTCAGCCCATGGACCCGCAACCAAGTGTCGCGCGCCTGGTCGCGGTAAGGGCGGTTGCCCATTGAGTGACCCATGCCATCAACCTCGATGACGAGCCTTCCAGCCGGACAATAAAAGTCACCGACATACGAGCCAAGTGGGTGCTGCCGACGGAACTTGAACCCCTCTGGACGAGTCCGGAGCACTCGCCAGAGAAGTCCCTCCGGCAAAGTCATGTTGCGCCTCAGTGCTCGCGCGCGAAGCACAAGAGCATTGCGGTCCCGCGGAAGCCCCATCACCCCTCCACCATGCTGCGCATGGTTCCCCTCCCCAGCCTCTGCTGGGTAGGAAGGCTCAGCACTTGCACGCCGCCTTCTTCTTGGGCGGCGGCGGGGCGGTGGTCGCATATTCCGCCCGAGTCAGCCAACCCGAGCGGTCCTTGTCGGCGCCGTTGAACTTGTCGATCGTCTTGACCGCCCATTCCTCGAACGACAGCCGGCCATCGCCGTTGGTGTCGAGCTTGGCGAAGGCCTTGCGGCGCGGCGCAAGCATTTCCTCCCGGGTGATCCGCCCGTCCTTGTTTTTGTCCACTCGATCGAACCGTTTCTGCTCGCGGGTCCTGGCGCTGGCTTCGGGCGCTCGCGGCATCGGCAGCGGCAGTTCCTCCTGGACGATCATTGCCGGAGTGGCGGTCTGCGGCGGCGGCGGCTCGGGCAGCATGGGCGCCTGCTCCGCCCGGCTCTGCCAGAACAGGAACACCCCGGTGAGGAGAAGGAAACAGGCCGCCGCCCCGGCGAGGAAACGTGCCACGCGGCACCTCCATCATACGGAGATTCGGCGAGACCATCCTCCGTTTTCGAGCGGCTTGTGTCAATTCCGGCTTAGATTATCCGCCCGCTCCAGCGATGGGCGAGCGCCGCCATCGCCCGGCGAGGGCTGCCTTCAGGCTCGAACGGCGGCCCGCCGATATCGCGCGCGGCGAGCCGGGCAAGCAGGGTCAGGCTTCGAACGCCGCGTTTGAAGCGATGGCGGGCAAGGACTTGGAGCGCCTCGCGCGCCGGGCCGCTCAGTTCCGGCAAGCCCCGGCGGGCAATGCTGGCCAGCGCCCAAAATGCGCCGGCATCGCTCGTCTTTGCATCGCCTTGTCCGGCGATCTTACTAGCGATCACGAACAAGGCCCGGCCACGCTCGGCAACCAACTTTGGGTTGGGCGTCTCATCGAGCAGGGTCGCCCAGCCCGGCTCGATCGCCGCGAGGTCGCGGCCGCTGATGCCGAGGGGGAGAAGCGAGGCGCCGACGGCGCGCAGCCGCGGCTCGGCCGGCGGCGGCGAACGATCGAGCTTTTCCAGCTCCTCGCGCCACCAGGCGAGCTTGATCCGGCCGAGCATCGGCTCGGTCGCGCGGGCGACGACGTCGCCCATCGCCGCGTCGATCCGCCACAGCGCCTCGAGGGCGCGGCGATGCTCGGGGCTGGAATGCTGGAGCGAGAGCTCGATGTCCGGAGAAATCACCGCCTAGTCCGTTCGTGTCGAGCGAAGTCGAGACACGTCCGCGACCGCGCCCCTCGACTTCGCTCGGGGCGAACGGAAAAGCACGCGGCCTCTCTCAGCGGTAGCAGACACTCTTGGCGGCGGTGACGACATCCTCGGCCTTGATCAGCGCCAGTTTCTCGAGGTTGGCGGCATAGGGCAAGGGCACGTCGGCGTTGGTCACCCGGAGCACCGGCGCGTCGAGATCGTCGAACCCGTCCTCCATGCACAGGGCGATGATCTCCGAGGCGATCGAGCAGACCGGCCAGCCTTCCTCGACCACCACCATGCGGTTGGTGCGCTTGAGGCTGTCCAGCACCGCCTGCCGGTCGAGCGGGCGAAGCGTGCGAAGATCGATGATCTCGGCCTCGATCCCTTCGCCGGCCAAAGTCTCGGCCGCCTGGAGGGCGACCCCGACGCCGATCGAGTAGCTGACGATGGTGACGTCCCTGCCCTCGCGCACCGTTCGCGCCTTGCCGATCGGAAGCACGTAATCGTCAAGCTCGGGAACCTCGAAGCTCTGGCCGTAGATCAGCTCGTTCTCGAGGAAGACGACTGGGTCGATGGTTCGGATCGCCGCCTTCAGGAGCCCCTTGGCGTCGGCCGCGCTGTAAGGCGCGATTACCACCAGGCCCGGAACGCTGGCATACCAGGGGGCGTAATTCTGGCTGTGCTGGGCGGCGACCCGGCTTGCGGCGCCATTGGGACCGCGGAACACCACCGGGCAGCGCATCTGCCCGCCCGACATGTAATTGGTCTTGGCCGCCGAATTGACGATATGGTCGATGGCCTGCATCGCGAAATTGAAGGTCATGAACTCGACGATCGGCCGAAGCCCCCCCATCGCCGCCCCGGTGCCAACCCCGGCGAAGCCATATTCGGTGATCGGCGTGTCGATCACCCGGCGCGGTCCGAACTCTTCGAGCAGGCCCTGGGTGACCTTGTAGGCGCCTTGATATTCGGCGACCTCCTCGCCCATCACGAACACCCGCTCGTCGGCGCGCATTTCCTCGGCCATGGCGTCGCGAAGCGCCTCGCGGACGGTGAGCTTCACCATGGCCATGCCATCCGGCACTTCCGGATCGGCGCTGACTCGCGGCGCCGCAGGGGTCAACTGGGCGGTGCCGGTCTCGGCATTCTGGGTCCCGCCTGTCTCGACCGGGCTCTGCTCGGTCTTCTGGTCGGAAGGTGTCTCCGTCTGCCTCTCCTGCTCGGCGGGCGCGCCAACCTGGACGTCGTCGACGCTTTCGCCATCCTCGGCGAGGATCGCGATCGGCTCGCCGACCTTCACCCCGTCAGTGCCTTCCGACACCAATATCTTGACGATCGTGCCCTCGTCGACCGCCTCGAATTCCATGGTCGCCTTGTCGGTTTCAATCTCGGCGAGCACATCGCCCGACTTCACCTCGTCGCCTTCCTTGACCAGCCATTTGGCGAGCGTGCCTTCCTCCATGGTCGGCGAC
>DATLGC010000166.1:0-12720 GCA_035540655.1 Sphingomicrobium sp.
TCGCCTTCGTACATGTCGCAGGCGGCGAGCTGACCGATCTCGAGGAACGGCGAGCCGGGATCGAGCAGCCGCTCGACCCGGTCGCGCGGCAGCAATTTGCCGCGCTCGACGTGCCGCTGGCGGTGCTTGTCGGGACCGCCCTGCGCAGCCTCCGCAACATCGGCGCGAAGCTTTTGCGCGAGCGCGCGATTATGCTCGAAGCGGGCGCGATATTCCTCGCTTTGCGTGTCGATCTTGCTGTCGATCCGGGGGGCGCTCATGCCGCTCGCCTAGCCGCTAGACGAAGGTTTGCAAACTATCGCGCTGGCTCGGCGCGGGCGACAAGATAGGCGTAGAGCGCGTCGCGCTCGTTGGGCGTCATTGGCGCGAAGCGTTGGCGCGAGACCTCGCCCATTAGCCTCAGCTGGCGCCCGCCGACGGGAACGCCGGTGGCCAACAAAGTCTCGAACTGCTCGCGGGTATATCCAGAGGCGACCAGCAGGTCCGGCGTGTCGCCCTCATTTCCTTCAAGCTTCGGGCCGTGACATTCCGCGCAGGTGACCATCGCGATGTAGCGCCCGAGCGCATGGCCCGGGCCAAGGTCCACAGGCACCGTGTCCTTCGCCTTCCGCACCCATTGCGCCGCCGGCATCAGTTCGCCTTCGGCGATCATCTTCTCCGTCTCGGCCTCCCACGGCAGGCGCGGCTGGTTCGGCGGCCCGGCCGGCGGTAGCGAGCGCAGATAGGTAATCAGTGCGTAAACGTCCGGATCGCTCAAATATTGGAAAATCTCGGACGGCATGCCCCACACGTCTCTGCCGGTCGGGTGCACGCCTTCCCGCAAGAGCTGGACGAGCTGCCCATCGCTATAGTCGGGAACCACCGTGGTCAAGTTGGACGCATAGAGTTCGTAGAAGCGCTTGCCCTGCATCCCCGCGCCATGACAGCCAGTGCAACCGAGCACGTCGGCGATGCGCCGCCCGTGCGCGATGCGCGCCGACGCCTGCTGTACGATGGCGCCGTCAAAGGCGACAGGCGGCGGATCGGGAGCGTCCTGCTCGATCGCGGAGGCGCCGCACGCCCCGAGCGCAAATATCGTCGCCAGCCAAATCGCGCGCATTTGGCGCCCCCTGTCGTCCAGGAGACTAACGCAATTCAGGCGGCTGTCGAGCCTAAGCTCCGATCAGCTCGCGGCCGATCAGCATTCGGCGGATCTCGTTGGTGCCGGCTCCGATGTCGAGCAATTTGGCATCGCGCATGTAGCGTTCGACCGGCCAGTCCCTGGTGTAGCCGGCGCCGCCCAGCGCCTGAACCGCTTCGCCCGCCACCCTGAAGGCGCTCTCGCTCGCCAGAAGGATCGCCCCGGCCGCGTCGAACCGGGTCGTGCGCCCGGCATCGCAGGCCCTGGCGACCTGATAGACGTAGGCGCGCGCGCTGTTCAGAGCGACATACATGTCTGCAACCTTGGCCTGCATCAACTGGAAGCTGCCGATCGGCTTTCCGAACTGCTTGCGCTCACGGACGTAAGGGATGACCACGTCGAGGCAGGCCTGCATGATTCCGATCTGGATTCCGGCGAGCACCGTGCGCTCGTAATCGAGGCCGCTCATCAGCACCTTGGCGCCCTCATTCTCCTCGCCCAGCACATTTTCCGGCGGGACGAAGCAGTCTTCGAACACCAGCTCGCTGGTCGGGCTGCCGCGCATTCCGACCTTGTCGATCTTCTGGCCGACCGAGAATCCTTCCATGTCCTTTTCGATGAGGAAGGTGGTGATGCCTTTGCTGCCCTCGCCGGTCTTGGCGTAGACGACGAGGGTGTCGGCATGGCTGCCGTTGGTGATCCAGAATTTGGTGCCGTTGAGGCGATAGCCGTTGCCGCTTTTCTCGGCCTTCAATTTCATCCCGACGACGTCGCTTCCAGCCCCGGCCTCGCTCATGGCGAGCGCCCCGACATGCTCGCCGCTGATCAGCCGGGGTAGATATTTGCGCTTCTGCTCGTCATTGCCCCAGCGGCGGATCTGGTTGACGCACAGGTTGGAATGGGCGCCGTAGGAGAGGCCGACCGAGGCCGAGGCGCGGGCAACCTCCTCCTGGGCGACGACATGCTCGAGATAGCCCAGCCCTAGCCCGCCATAGTCTTCCTCGACGGTGATGCCGTGAAGGCCGAGCTCGCCCATCTGCGGCCACAAATGGCGCGGGAATTCGTCCTTTTCATCGATCTCGGCGGCGATCGGCGCGATCTTGTCGCGGGCGAAACGCTCGGTCGTCTCGCGGATGGTATCGGCCATCTCGCCGAGGTCGAAATCGAGGCCGGGTACGGACATTCGTGAACTCCCATTCCCGCGCGCCGCTAGCAGAGCCGGAGAGGCTTGGACAAGGCGGCGGCACTGACTATGTGCAGCCCACAACTTCCGGTTCGTCCTGAGCGGAGCGCGTAGTCGAAGGGCGCCTCGCTCCACCGCTGGCGCATCGCCCTTCGACTTCGCTCAGGACGAACGAACCCTTGGAGCTCTGCAAATGACCACCCCATCCGACCCGACCGTCATCCTGTCCATCGCCAGAACGCCGATGGGCGCGATGCAGGGCGCGCTTGCCGACGCCTCCGCCACCGACCTCGGCGCGACCGCCGTCAAGGCGGCCGTCGAGCGTGCCGGAGTCGAGGGCGACGACATCGACCGGATCTACATGGGCTGCGTGCTTCCGGCCGGGCTCGGCCAGGCGCCGGCGCGCCAGGCGGCGATCAAGGCGGGCCTGCCCAAATCGGTCCAGGCGACGACCGTCAACAAGGTGTGCGGATCGGGCATGCAGACGGTGATCATGGGCGACGAGGCGATCCGCACCGGCAACGCCGACATTATCGTCGCCGGCGGCATGGAGTCGATGACCAACGCACCCTATCTGCTCAAGAAGCACCGCTCCGGCGCTCGCATCGGTCACGACAAGGTTTATGACCATATGTTCCTCGACGGGCTCGAGGATGCCTATGAGGAAGGGCGGGCGATGGGCAGTTTCGCTCAGTGCTCGGCCGACGAATATCAGCTGACCCGCGAGCAGATGGATGCTTACGCGATCGAGAGCCTGACCCGCGCCAAGGCGGCGATCGATAATGGCGGCTTCAAGGATGAGGTGGTGCCGGTCACCATCAAGAGCCGCAAGGGCGAGACAATCGTCGACACCGACGAGGCGCCGGGCCGCGGCCGCCCCGACAAGATTCCGCAGCTCAAGCCGGCTTTCGCCAAGGAAGGCACGATTACCGCCGCGACCAGCTCGTCCATTTCCGACGGCGCCGCCGCGGTCGTTCTGACGCGCGAATCCGTCGCCAGGGAAAAGGGCCTAGAGCCGGTCGCGCGGATCGTCGCCACCGCAGCCCATGCGCAGGAGCCGGCGCAATTCACCGTCGCCCCGATCGGAGCGATCGAGAAGGTGCTGGACAGGTCCGGCTGGAAGGTCGGCGAGGTCGATCTGTGGGAAGTCAACGAGGCCTTCGCCTGCGTCGCCATGTTCGCAATGAAGGACCTGGGAATCCCGCACGAGAAGATTAACGTGCACGGCGGCGCGACTGCGCTCGGCCACCCGATCGGCGCGAGCGGAACGCGGATCATCGTCACTTTGGTCAACGCACTTCGCCAGAAAGGCGGCAAGCGCGGAGTCGCCTCGCTGTGCATCGGCGGGGGCGAAGCAACAGCGGTGGCGGTGGAGCTGGTGTAAGTGCCGATCCGGCCTGCAACGGGCGCAGACCGGGACGCGATCTGGACGATTTTGGAGCCGGTGATCCGCGCCGGCGAGACCTATGCGATTGACCGGGACATCGCGGAAGCGGACGCGCTGGCCTATTGGCTTGGCGGCGACCGGAAGGCCTACGTCTTTGACGATCAAGGCCGGATTCTAGGCACTTATTATATCCGCCCAAACCAGCGTGGCGGAGGACGGCACGTCGCGAATTGCGGATACGTCATCGCGGCGGATTCGACCGGACGCGGAATCGCCCGTCAGATGTGCCTGCACTCGCTCGAGCTTGCCCGGTCGGAAGGGTTCAAAGCAATGCAGTTCAACCTTGTGGTGAGCACCAACCGACGAGCCGTCCGGCTGTGGCAATCGCTCGGCTTCGAGATCGTCGGCACCTTGCCCAGGGCGTTCAACCATCCGACAGCCGGCCTGGTCGATGCCTATGTTATGTATGCTGATTTGGGTGGCGGCTAGTCGACCACCTCATTTCGTCGACGTTCGGACAGTCTGGCTCTTTACAGGCCCCTACTCGACCACTTCGCCCTCGCCCACGCCCCAGATGTCGGACGTCCGGATGAACCCTTGCCGCTTGCCGATTGCGATTCGGCACCAGCCGTCGCTGCATTTGGCGATTCGGCCCACGACGCCGGGTTCTGCACGATAGCGCACGGGGCTATCCGCCGACGCCTGCGCATGGATCGGGCGCGGATCGCCAGGCCGGACCAGCGCCGTCCGGCGATCGCTGAGCAGCGCGACCAGCATCCAGCCGCGCGTGCCGTCAGGATCCTCGATCATCCGCCAGTTTGGGTAGGTCTTGACCACCCGGACGGGCAGGTCGCGGCGCTTGTAGAGCCAAGTGCCGGGGTAATTCTTGCCGGGCCCGGTGCGCATCATCGCCTCGCCCGAAGCGATCGACGCCCAATAAGGCGGTTGCCGGTCTTGCGCGGTGGCCGGAGACGCCGCAACTGTCAAAGCCGCGGCAGCGGCAAGCAAGAATTTCCCGCGCAGAGACGCAGAGGCGCGGAGATGCTGGAGCGGGTTTCGACCTCTCTGCGTCTCCGCGTCTCGGCGCGAACCAAAATATTCTGGATTCCCGCATTCGCGGGAATGACGAGAATTGATCACTAAGCCCCCGTCAGAATCCGATCCACCAACTGCTTCACCGTAGGGACGAAGCCGTTGGAATAGAAGGGGTCGGACTTGAAGCGGAAGGCTGCGTGACCGGCGAACATCAAATTCTGGTCGACCGGTCCGCCGTGGGCGATGTCCTGGAGAGTCTTCTGGATGCAGAAGCTGCGCGGGTCGGCCAGGCGGCCGGTCGTATTCTTCTCATTGTCGGCCCAGGATGAGAATGCGCATTGCGACAGGCAGCCCATGCACTCGGCCTGGTCGATTCGGATCTGCTTCTCTTCCTCCGGAGCGACGAAGATCAAGGTGTCGTCGGGCGTCTTCATCGCGTTGGTGAAGCCCCGGCCGAACCATTCGCGGGCATGCTGGAGATCGCCCCGCGTCACCCAGAAATTCTTCTTCGTGCCGATGCCGACGTCGAGCTGGAAGGCATGGTCGCCGACCGCTTCCCTGGTGAAGGCGATCTGCCGTTCGCTGCGCGCCTCGAGGTTGCGAAGGAAGCTGTTGCGCACCGCCGAGGAATAAAAGCCGGTCGGCGAGAATCGATGGAGGAGGATGTCGCCTTCCTCCAGAGTCATCAGCCTCGCCTTCCACTCTGGCGGGATCGGGCTTTCCTGAGTTAGCAGCGGCCGGGTTCCGAACTGGAAGACGATCTGGCCGAGTTCGGGATTGTCGATCCAATTCTCCCATTCGTCGAGCCGCCAGACGCCCCCTGCCATGACGATCGGAACGCTATCGGGAATGCCGCCCTCGCGCATCGTTTCGCGCAATTCCCTGACCCGCGGATAGGGGTCCTGGGGCTGGCGCGGGTCTTCGGCGTTGCTCAGGCCGTTGTGCCCGCCGGCAAGCCACGGATCTTCATAGACCACTGCCGCAAGCCATTCGGCGGCCTTGGAATAAGCGCGCTTCCAAAGCGCTCGGAAGGCGCGGCCGCTACTGATGATCGGCAGATAATTGACGCCGTAGGAGGCTGCGATCTCGGAAAGCTTGTACGGCATTCCGGCGCCGCAGGTCACTCCGGTGACCTTGCCCCTGGTGCGCTCGAGCACCCCGTGGAGCACGCGCTGGGCGCCGCCCATTTCCCACAGGACGTTGATGTTGATCGCACCCTTGCCGTCGGCGATCTCATAGGCGCGCTCGACCTGGGCTACCGCGCCGTCGATGGCATATTGGACCAGCTCCTCATGGCGCTCGCGGCGGGTGAGAGCGCGATAGACCTGCGGGATGATACGGCCTTCGGGATCATAGCTGTCGGCATTGACCGCCGACACCGTGCCGATCCCGCCGGCCGCCGCCCAGGCGCCCGAGCTCGCGTGGTTGGTTGCCGAAACGCCCTTGCCGCCTTCGACCAGCGGCCAGACTTCCCGGCCGCCGTAGATAATGGGCTTGATGCCCTTGAACAAAGTCTGTCTCCCGAAGAATTCGGCCGCCCTATAGGCGCTTCCAGCCAGATGCGAAATAATTCACCGCCGGGCGAGTGGGTTCCTATTCCGGCAGCGGGATCAGCGAATAATCGAGCCCGATGTCGACCGCCGGCGCCGACTGGGTGATCCGACCGACCGAAATATAGTCGACGCCGCTTTGCGCGATTGCCGGGATGGACTCGAGGGTCACTCCGCCCGACGCCTCGAGCGGAACGCGACCGGCGACCAGCTCGACCGCCAGGCACAGAGTCTCGATATCCATATTGTCGAGAAGCAGGCGGTCGGCGCCTGCCTCCAGCGCTTCGGGGATTTGCTCGATCCTGTCGATCTCGACCTGAACCGGGAGGCCCGTGTCGGCCGCCTTCGCCGCTTTCACCGCGGCACCGACCCCTCCGGCGACGGCGACGTGATTGTCCTTGATGAGCACTCCGTCGTCGAGCCGCATCCGGTGGTTCTGGGCGCCGCCCATTCGCGCCGCATATTTGTCGAGCAGCCGCAGGCCCGGCAACGTCTTTCGAGTATCGAGCAGGACCGCGCCGGTTCCGGCGATCGCATCCGCATATTTGCGGCTGAGCGTGGCAATCCCCGACAAATGTTGAAGCGTGTTGAGCGCCGAACGCTCCGCCGACAGCATGGCCCGCGCATTGCCTTCCAGCCGCATCAGCACTGCCGCAGCCTCGACGGCCTCTCCATCCGAGGCGAGCTTTTGAATCCGGACCTCCCGGTCGAGGCTTCGGAAAAAGGCGGCTGCGATGTCGAGTCCGGCGACCGTGATCGGCTCGCGCGCAATCATCTCCGCAGTGAATCGGGCGTCGGCGGAAATCGTCGCCTGCGACGTGACGTCGCCGCCCGAGCCCATGTCCTCGGCGAGCACTCGGCGGACGAATTCGGTGAGATCGAAGCGAGGGTCCATTTTGGCGCCTCTAGGGTCCGGACCCAGGGCCGGCAATGGCCGGATCGCTCGACGACTATTTGCCAGCTAGCCGGCGGGCTCTTCCTGGCGGGCACCGGCGATCCGCCAATGGTCGCCCTCGCGAATATAGCGCTGCGCGTCGGACGGCAGGAACTGATCGTCGGACCAGGTTTCGATGGTCAGCACCACCGAATCGCCATCGATGTCGATGCGGTTGAAGCTCTGCTCCTCGTCTCGCAGCCGATGCGAGGTCGCCGTGCCCGCCTGGATGACCAAGGCCGGCCCGGCACGGGTCGCGAGGTCGCGGGCACTATGGGTCGAGGAACGGTGGTTGTGGCCGGCGAGCAGCAGGTCCACCCCCGCCTCGGCGATCGCGTCGAGCGCGAGCTCGCTCCGGCCGACCGCATTGGCGACCTTGCCGCCCTCGCCCACCGGCAGAGCGAACAGCGGATGATGGGTGACGAGCACCCGCATCGTCTTGGGGTCGCTTCGCGCGAAGGTGTCGCGGATGAAGTCCATCTGCTCGTGGCTGATCCGGCCGTCGCTGAATGTCAGCGATCGCGCGGTATTGATCCCGAGCACGGCGACGCCGGGAAGCTCATGATATGGACAAAGCGTCTCGTCGATGAATCGCTTGTAGCGGGTGAGCGGCGAGAGAAAGCGACGAAGCACGTCGTATAGCGGGACGTCATGATTACCCGGCACGCCGAGCACCTCGAGCCCGGCATCGCGGAGCCTTTCCAAAAAGTCGCAGGCCTCCTCGAACTGCGAAGTTCGGGCTCGCTGGGTAAAGTCCCCGCTGATGACGACCAGGTCGGGCTCTTCGGCGAGGACGCGCTGTTCGACAGCATCGACGAGCTCGGGCTCGTGGGCGCCGAAATGCAGATCCGACAGATGGATCAGGCGAGCCATGGGTGGTGAACGCTCTGGCGGCTGTCGGGTTCACGCCCTAATCGGGCAACCATGGACCGCACCGAAGCAAACACCGGCACCCGCGACGTGCCCGAGCGGCTGCGCTTCGACGAGGCGGCGCTGGAGCGCTGGATGGAGGAAAAGGTCGCGGCCTTCCGCGGACCGATCACGGTCAGCCAGTTCAAGGGCGGCCAGTCCAACCCGACCTACAAGATTGAGGCCGCGAGCGGCAGCTACGTCCTTCGCCGCAAGCCGGTGGGGCCGATCCTGCCGGGCGCCCATGCGGTCGAGCGCGAATATCGAGTGCTTGCCGCGCTCGGCGGGCAGGGCTTCCCGGTGCCGCGAGTCCAGGTTTTGTGCGAGGACGAGGACGTCATCGGCAGCGCCTTCTACGTCATGGACATGGTGCCCGGCCGGATCGTCTGGGAAGCGAGCTTCCCGGGCCTCGACCGACAAGCGCGATCTGGCCATTTCGATGCGATGAACGCGGCCATCGCGCAGCTGCACGGTTATGACCCTGCGGCGATCGGCCTCGGGGATTATGGCAAGCCGACCGCCTTCGTCGAGCGGCAGGTGGCTCGCTGGTCCGGGCAATATCTCGGCGACACGGACGCCGGCCGGGTGCCGGCGATGGACCGGTTGGTCGACTGGCTCGGCAAGCATTTGCCGCCCGACCGCGGCGAGGCGCGAATCATCCATGGGGATTATCGCTGCGACAACATGATCTTCGATTTCGACGAGCCGTTGGTTCGAGCCGTCCTCGACTGGGAATTGTCGACCCTCGGCGACCCCGTCGCCGATTTCACCTATCACCTTTTGATGTACCGGATGCCTGCCGGCATCTTCACCGGGCTGGCAGGCGAGGAGCTGCAGGCGCTCGGCATCCCTTCCGAGGACGAATATGTCGCCGCTTATTGCCGTCGGACCGGCCGCGATCACCTGCCGAACAAGGATTATCTGATCGTCTTCTGCCTGTTCCGCCTCGCCGCGATCCTCCACGGAATCAAGGGGCGCCTCGCCCGCGGCAACGCCTCGTCGGCGCATGCGGCGCAAATGGTCGAGCGGCTCGAGCCGCTCGCCGAACTCGCCTGGGCGGAGGCGCAGGCGGCGCGGCTATAGCCGCGCCGTCGCCAACCTAGCGCGCGCCGCCGGGGGCAACCGGGAAGCCGCGACGAGTCATCAGCGCCCGGACGTCCGGATCGCGCCCGCGGAAAGCGCGATAGGCCTCGGCCCGGTCGGTCTCGTTGCCGGTGGCAAGGATGTAGGTCCGGAACCGATCCGCCACGGTCCGGTCGAACGGCCCGCCGGCTTCCTCGAACGCAGCCCAGGTGTCGGCGTCCATCACTTCCGACCACAGGTAGGAATAATAGCCGGCCGAGTAGGAATCGGACGAGAACAGGTGACCGAACTGTGGC
Organism: Sphingomicrobium sp.; assembly: GCA_035540655.1. Taxonomy (GTDB): domain Bacteria; phylum Pseudomonadota; class Alphaproteobacteria; order Sphingomonadales; family Sphingomonadaceae; genus Sphingomicrobium. The sequence continues at coordinate 9,498 of DATLGC010000166.1, forward strand.
AGCCGGTGGCGCATGACCATTTCGCGCGGCATGCCGATCTCGGCCAGCGTCCTGCGCTCGAACTCATCCGGGTCGACCACTCCGGTCGGGTCGAGGTGGAGCTTCATGTCGACCAGGGCCGACGACAGATATTCGACCGTCGCGAAACCCTGGTTGAAGGTCTCGGCCCGCTTGATCTTGTCGACCAGAGCTCTCGGCATCGGCTGGCCAGTCTGGTGGTGGCGGGCGAAGCGGTCGAGCACCTCGCGGGTCAAAAGCCAGTTTTCCATCACCTGGCTGGGATATTCGACGAAGTCGCGCTGCGCGCCGCCGAGCGACGGATAGGTGACGTCGACCAGCAGGAAATGGACCGCGTGTCCGAATTCGTGGAACAGCGTCTGGGCGTCATCGAGGCTGATCAGCACCGGCTGGCCGGCCGACGGCTTGGTGAAATTGTTGTTGTTGGAGGCAAGCACGATGTCGTCGCCAAGAAGCCTCGATCGGCTTCGATAGGTCGTCATCCATGCGCCCGATCGCTTGCCCTCGCGAGCATAGGTGTCGAGATAGAAGACGCCGATCGTTCGGCCCGTGCGCCCGTCGCTCACCTCCCAGGTCCGGACGTCGGGGTGGAAAACCGGGACCTGGCCCGTATTTTCCTTGAACTGCATGTCGAACAGCTGGCCGGCAGTCCAGAACATGCCCTCGACCAGGTTGGACAGTTCGAAGTACGGCTTGATCTCGTCCTCGCTGAGGTCGAAGCGCGCCTTGCGCACCTTCTCCATATAATAGCGATAGTCCCACGGCTCGATCGCACCGCGAATTCCATCGCGGCGGGCCAGCGGCTGCATGTCGCGAACCTCTTCGCGAACACGCCTCACCGCGGCTGGCCAGACGCCCATCATCAGCTCCATTGCACGCTCTGGATCGCCGGCCATCGTGTCCTGCATCCGCCAGTGGGCGTGACTCGGATAGCCGAGCAGCCGAGCACGATCGGCGCGCAACTTCACGATCTGGGAGATGATCTGGTTCGTGTCGTTCTGGTTGGCATTGTCGCCGCGGTTGACGAAGGCGCGCCACACGCGCTCGCGCAGCGGGCGGCTGTCGGCGAAGGTCAGTACCGGTTCGACCGCCGATCGGGTGTTGCGGATGGCGAACGTGCCGGCCGGGAGGTTGCGCTCGCGGGCCGCGGCTGCTGCTGCGTCGCGGACGTCCTGCGGCACTCCGCGCATCTCGGCGGCGCTTGCCTGGGTGAACGTGCCTTCGTCGGCGAGAAGGCGCGAGTTGAACTCCGAAAACAGCGACGAAAGCTGCTGGTTCATCGCGCTCAGCTGGGTCTTCTGCTCGGGCGTCAGCCGAGCGCCCTGGCGGACGAAATATTCGAACGTGCGGGTCAGCAAGCGGTCCTGGACGCTGGTCAGGCCAAGCCCCGAGCGATTGTTGTAGAGCGTCTCGATCCTGGCAAAGAGCTGCGGGTTGAGGACGATGTCGTCGCGGGCCGCGGTCAGCCGAGGCGACCATTCCTTGTCGAGCTCCTGAATTTCCGGGGTCGAAAGGTTGCTGGTCATCACTCCGAAGATCGCCTGCACGCGATCGAGACGCTGACCGGCACGCTCCATCGGCTCGATCGTGTTGGCGAAGGTCGGAGCCTCGGGATTGTTGGCGATGGCCTGATATTCCCGGCTTTGCTCGTCGATGGCGAACTGGAAGGCTTGCGGAAACTGATCCGGACGGACCTGGTCCCACGGCGGAACGCCCTCATAGGGACCGGTCCATTCCTGAAGCAGGATATTGTCCGGAACCGGCACCTGGGCAGGTTCGACCGGCCCCTTGGTCGCAGTCATCGGAGGCGGGACCATCACCGGTTCTCCAGCTTGCGTGGCGCATCCTGCGAGAACCGCGAGCGCGCTTCCCGCCAAAATCATCCGATTCATGAAAACTCTCCCGGGGGCCAGTGAAATTCAGGGGCTGCCTAGAGCCCGGCAAGCGTGGGTGGCAAGCCTGTCATCGACGAACGCAATCATGCATTCTGCGTCTGAACCGCACGTTGCCGGCCGCTAATATTTCAGGAAAAGCAGCAACTTGGTATCGATCGCGCAGCCTTGTCCGCGCTTGTGCTCGAGGAATTGGGGAATGTCCCGCCTGGCGACGAGGTGGACGGTGATCTCCTCATCCTCGGTTCCGCCGCCTTCGCCGACCTTGCTCAGCCCGTGCGCCCGGACCAGGGTGTAGCTTTCCGCCACCATTCCCGGCGAGCTGTGGAAGGTGCCGAGAATCTCGATTCGCTCGGCGGTGAAGCCGGTTTCCTCCTCCAGCTCCTTGACCGCCGTTTCCTCGATCGTCGCATTCTTGTCCTCGTCGCCGACTAGCCCGGCGGGAAGCTCGATGCACGGCCCGCCGACCGGCATCCGCAATTGTTCGACCAGCACCACCCTGCCGTCATGCTCGGCGAGGATCACGACCGCTGTGACATTGTTGCTGCGCGACACATATTCCCAGCGGCCGCGCTTGAGGACGGTGACATATTTTCCGCGCCACATGACTTGCAGCGGCGCATATTTGTCGTCCGTCACAGCTCGACCAGCTTGTCCGGGATTTCGTTGGGATTGCCTTGGCTTTTCGGCAGATGCTCGGCGCAAACCTTGCCGACTTGCTCGACGGCGGCGACGATCCCGTCGACGACGCGACCAGCCTTCACATGCGTCAAGAGCGCCGCCATCGCCTCGCCCCAGGTTTCGGGCGTCGTCACTTTGGTGATCGCCTCGTCGGCGACAATCTCGGCTCGGTGCTCGGCCATCGACAGATAGATGAGGACGCCGGTGCGCCCGACCGTGCGGCGGTCGGCGGCGGCCTTGAAGACGGCGATCGCCCGCCGCCGCACGCGCCGCGCCTTGGTCGCGCGTGGAGTCAGGGCAAGCCGCAGCGGCGTCCAGCGCAGCAGGAGCAAAACTGCAGTGAACTTGGCGACGGCGAGCAGCAGCAGAAGGGTCAGCAGCTCGCCGAGCGTCGGCTCCGGGCGCCAGCCGCCAAGGAAAACCTCGAACCAGAAATGCAGCAGCTCGGGGAAGGCGGCGAATGCGGCGATGGTGCCGATCAGGACCAGAACCGCCCAGTGCAGCGCAACGTCGTGATAGCGGTCGCTGCATTCGGTGACGACTGCGACGATCTCGCCGTCGGTCGTCGCTTCGGCCGAGGCAATCGCCGCGCTGACCCTTTTGTGATCTTCCTCGCTCAGGCGCATCACCAT
>DATLGC010000167.1:0-4969 GCA_035540655.1 Sphingomicrobium sp.
TTCATCAGATAGTCGACGGCTTCGACCTCGAAGGCGGCGACCGCGAACTGATCGAATGCGGTGATGAAAATAATTGCCGGTGGCGGTTGCCGCCTGGCAAGGGCGCGCGCGACCTCGATCCCGTCGAGGCCGGGCATGGCAATGTCGAGCAGCAGGAGATCGGGCGACAGCGCCTCTGCCATCCGAACCGCTCCCTCGCCGTCGCTTGCAGTGCCGACGAGATCGATCCCGTCGCACTGAGCAAGCATTAGCTGCAGCCGCTCGGCGGCAAGCGGCTCGTCATCGGCGATAAGCATCTTGAGCGAGCTATGCGTGTCCATTTGCTCGATCCAGCGGCAGCGTCATCAGCACTCGATAACCGCCATCGGCGGTTGCGCCAAACTCGCATTGAGCCGCCGTTCCGAAGCGGGCCGCGAGCCGCTGGCAGACATTGTCGATGCCGACTCCGGCACCGTCGGGGACGTCCCTTCGCCGCGCCGGACGGGAAGCGCCGCTGTTGGTGACCTCGACGGTGAAACGTCCGGGCCCGGCCTCCCTAGCCGCGATCCGAAGAGTCACTTTGTCGCGGGTCGACGACACGCCGTGCTTGATTGCGTTTTCGACCAGGGGCTGCAGAAGAAGTGCCGGAAGGCAGGCGCTCTCGAGCTCTGCCGGGACGTCGATTTCGACCTGCAGGCGCTTGGGAAAGCGGACCTTCTCGATATCGAGATAGAGGCGCTGGAGCTCGATCTCTTCGGCCAGGGTGACATCGGCGCTTGGGTCGAGCGACAGGGTCGACCGGTAGAATGTCGACAGCTTCAGGATCATTTCCTCTGCCTCGTTCGAGCGACTAGCCATGACCAGCGAGGAGAGCGAGTTGAGTGTGTTGAACAAAAAGTGCGGGTTGACCTGGTAACGCAATGCTCGGACCTGTGCTGCGCGGGCTGCGCTTTCAGCCTCCGCCGCCCGGCGCCGTGCGCCGTGGGCTTCCGACTGCGCCTGCATCGCCAGGTAAAAGGCGCTCCATGCCGCGAAGAAAAACAGCCAGATGACTGCAGAATCGGCGGCGAAGCGAAATTGTTTATATGGGTCGAGCTCGCTCATTCGGGGCAGGGTCACGACCAAGGGCTCGGTCGCGCTCCGCTCGATCCGGATGGTATGGCCCTTTTCGACGATGACGAAGCCTTCGCGCGCCTGGTATCGGTGCTCCTCGCGGCTTTCACGCATCCGGGTGTGGAGCGCGATGCTCACGGCGGCCATGCATCCCGCTGCGATGAAGCAGCCTGCTCCAGCAACCGCGGCCTTGCGGGTCAGAGTCTTCCCGCCGGCCAGCTTGATCGCGACATAGATGAGAATGGTCAGTCCGACGCCCGCCGCAATCGGGATCAGCCGGTTCTGAAGAGCCGTCATCGGGTCGGTGCCGAGGTACGCACGGGCGACGATCGTCAGGGCATAGAAAAACCAGAACCCCGCGATCGACTTGAGAGCCAATGGCCAGTCGGCGAAGCGGCCGGTGCGGATCGGAGGCAAGGTTGCGTGCATCGGCCCGCTTGTACCTGTGGAAAACCGCTAGGGGCAATTGCGCGCCGGCGTGTTCGCAGAAGCGGAGGTTGCATCCGTCGAATTGGTTGTTCGCCCGAAAGCCGAAACACAGGAACGAAGCGGAAGCGGCACTCGTTTCAGCGAAGGAAGAATATCGCTGCGAGAGGATTTCGGACCGTGGGGAAAATAAGCGAATCGAAGGCGCCGCCACCAGTGATCTCGAGGGATCCCGAGGCCGAGCTGGAAAAGGAGATCAACCGGCGTCCCGGCGATCCGGGGACGAAGGTCGATCTCGGCAGCGACGAGTCGATGGACGCGTCGGATCCGACCGCGGCCGCGCAGCCTGGCAGCACCGACGAACCCGTTCCTTCCTCGGGCTTTCCGGACGAAGCTGAGAAATCGTCTTAGAACTCGTCGAGTTGCAATTATCCAACAGTCGCCCGCCAAGCGACGAACTGAGAACATTTCCTGTTGCCGCGATGACTCTGCCGTGATTCAACCATGAATGGGGGGTGGGACCGTGGTTAAGCAATCGGAAACGAAAGCGACCGCATTATCCCGCCTAGGCAAGAGGAGTCGGGATGATGATCACGCGCACCAGCCAGCCGGCCAGCGGAGCATTGTTGATCGCGGAGATGAAGGAGTTCGCTAGCTTCCCGAAAGCTACGCAGCGCTACATCCGCCGCTCGCTCGACGTCGCCTACGGCCGCCGTGACCCGATGGAATATTGGGCCAGGGATGAAGGCGAGGCCGCCTCGATCCGCGCCCAGGCGCGCCTCTACAAGCAACTCGACCATCTGCGCCTGCAGGTGCCGGACGACAGCGGGCTGGACATGATCGAGCCGTTCGTCGGCATGATGGTGGCACTGTCTGCGTTCGACCTCGGCCAGGACCGGCTCCCGAATTTCGCCGCCTACCGCTTCCTTTACGAGCGGCTGATCGGGGCTGCTGCGCGTCCGTGGCTGCCGGCCTCTTTCTGCGCCGCTGCCGCTCTTCCGCACCTTCACCCCGACCGCCGCCGTATTCTTCTGCAGTCGATCAGCGAGAGCGCTGCGACCGCGCCGGGCTGGTCGAACCGCGAGCCGGTGTTCTGGCCGGAGTGGGTCGAGAAGGTCGATCTGCAGCAGGCTGCCTGAGCCCGCTCCACCGGTAAGCCCTAGGCCCCGACCTTCACCGACGGGAAAATCTCGGCGAGCTGCCTCAGGCTGTCTTCGGCATTCTTGTGGTGGATGAAGATGACTCCGGCCTCCTCATAGGCGGAGCGGTGGTTTTCGCGGTCGTCGACCAGCACGTCGCCGGGCTCCATATGCTTGTGCTTGTCCCGCGCCATGCAGGTGATGATCGGCACTCCGGGAAAATGCTCGGCCGCCCATTTCACTTTTTGCGGAGCCGCCCAATTGCCGATTGGAAGGCCGGTCAGGATGGTCGGCTTGAGATGCTTGACCGCGTCGAACAGCCGCTGCGCGTCGGGCATTCGGGGGAGCCGGGCATAGAAGTCCGGAGCCTTGGCGATCCGCCTCCAGAATTCCTTTTTCCCATGCCGCCGCTCGAACAGCGCCGGGTCCATCTCAAGCAGGTTGCGCACGCCGGCATCGAAATCGGCGAGAACGCCGTCGGCGTCGAGAAACAGGCGCGGCATGGTCAGAAGCGGGCAGGCTCGAGCATGATTGGAACCGGAGAGGCGATCGGGTCCCAGCCGCGATCGCGAAGCAGGTCATTCGATTCGCGGGCCTTGCGATCCGGACCCAGCGACCAGGTGATGTGGTAGATCGACCCGTCCGGGCGGTCGACCGTGCCGTCGAGCTCGACCACCAGGCATTCGAGGCTGTCGCCGTCATCGGCGCGGCCGACCACCCGAGCATCGACTTCGCGCGGCAGCTGGGTTTCCTGATCCGCCCCGGTGCGCAGGGTCACATGGTCGGCGACAACATTGCCGTAGCGCGGCGGGAATGCGCCGAGCAGAACATCGCGCTCATCGCTCGGGAGCTTCCAGCCGATTACTGTTCCTGGCTTGGCCATATGGGCTTAACCCCGCCGGGCCCAACCGGTTTCAGCAATTCCGCTCGGCAAGTCGCGCCAGCAGGCCGGATGCGAACTCGCTGAGTGAATCATCGCGAGCGCCCATGACGACGATCCGGTCGCCATCGCGAGCCTCGGCGAGCAGGGCTCCGCCAATCTCTCTCCGGTCGGCCATATGGACGGCATCGCCGCCCCTGTCGCGAACCGCTTCGGCGATCCAGTCGGAGCCGCGGACCCGGTCGGTTGTGCCGCCGTGGTAAACCGGGTCGGCGACGTAGAGCCGATCGCCGGAAGCCAGACCGTCAGCGAAGCTCTGGGCCAGCGAGTCGCCCATCTTTGCCAGCGGTCCGAAACCGTGCGGCTGGAACATGATCAGCAGGCGGCCCGGCTGCGCCGTCAACGTCGCCAGCGTAGCCTGGATCTTGTCGGGATTGTGGGCAAAATCGTCGATGACCGTCACTCCGCCGGCGGTCCCGACCGTCTCGAGTCGGCGCTTGAGGCCCTCGAACCTGGCAAGCGCAGCGGCCGCGTCGCCAAGCGGCACCCCGAGCGCCCGGGCTGCGGCAAGCGCTGCAAGCGCGTTGGAGGCATTGTGGCGTCCCGGAACCTTCAGCCGAACATCATGGCTCGCCCCTTCGGCAATCGCGGTGAAGCCGACCCCGTCGGCAAGCAGCTCGAGGCTCTTGCCCTTCAGCGCCGCGCCCGGGCTGTCGAAGCCGTAGCCGATGCATTTGCCGTCTTCGGCAAGGTCGCCAAGCGCGCGCGTTTCCGGGTCGTCGAGGTTGAGCACGACCTTGCGCGCCGAGCCGAGGAACCCGGCGAACAGGCCGCGCAGCTCGTCCAGCTCCTTGTGGTCGAGGCTGATGTTGGTGAGTATTGCGACCTCTGGCCTGTAATGAGCGATCGAGCCGTCGCTCTCGTCGACCTCGCTGACGAACAGTTCGGGGTCGCCAACCAGTGCGCTTGCGAACGGCGCCGAGGGAGTGACGAAATTCTTCATCACCGCACCATTCATCACGGTCGGCTGGCGGTTACAGGAATGGAGGATCCAGCCGATCATGCCGGTCACGGTCGACTTGCCGCTGGTGCCGCCGACGGCGACGCTTCGCTGGGCCGAATTGAGCAGCCTGGCGAGGAATTGCGGCCGGGTGAGATGCGTGAGGCCGAGCTCCCGGGCGCGAACGACGTCGGCAACCGTATCCTCGACCGCGGCCGAGGTGACGAGAGTCATTCCAGGCTCGAGCCCCGAGCCGTCCTGGGGGTAAAGCTGGATTCCGAGCGAACGGAGATAAGCGAATTTGGGTGCGGTCCGGCCGGCATCGAGCGAGCGGTCGGAGCCGGCGACCCGGCCGCCGGAGGCGCGGACGATGGAGGCGAGCGGCAACATGCCGCTGCCGCCGATGCCGCAAAAGAAGGTCGGGGTGTCGAT
>DATLGC010000168.1:0-6457 GCA_035540655.1 Sphingomicrobium sp.
CGCCAAATTGACGCTGTCCGCGCCAGCAGTGTCGTTGACCATCACATTGACCGTGACCGGCGCATCCTCGACCGATTGAGTCACGACATCGTCGCGGGCCGTCGGGACGTCGTCGACGATGGCGATGGTCAGATTGGCCGAAGTGACGTCGCCGTCGCTGTCGGTCGCAACGACATTGAACACGTCGCTGGTGTTGTCGCCGCTGGTGTTGTCACTGAGCGTGTAGCTGTAGCTGTACACTCCGCCCGAGAGCGTCACGGTGAGGACGCCATGCGCGCCGGTGACGGTGCCGCCGCCGGTGACATTGACGCCGTTGATCACCAGGCTGACGAGCGTGTCGCCGCCGGTCGAGACGGTGATGGTGCCGGTCGTGGTTTCCGACGGGTCGCCGTTCGGGCCCGGGGCGGCTTCCTCGCCCGAGCCTTGCGACTCGCCGGGCCGGGCCGGAAGACCCGCCTCGTTGACGCTGTTGCCGCCGGCGATGCTGATCGTCGGCACGGAATCGGCGAGCAGGGTGATGGTCACCGTTGCCGTCGACACGTCGCCGTCGCCGTCGGTGATCCGATACTGGAAGGTGACTGTCCCCTCCTCGCCCGGACCCGGCGTGTAGGTGAACGTCCCGTCGGCATTGTAGACGAGGGTGCCGGTGCCGCTCAGCGATCCGGGCACCAGCGCCACGCCGGTCGCGATATTGACGCTGTCGGCGCCGGGCGTGTCATTGGCCATCACGTTGACCGTGACCGCGGCATTCTCGACCGCCTGATCGGCGCTGTCGTTGCGCGCCGTCGGAACGTCGTCGACGATGTTTACGGTCAGAGTGGCGCTTGCGCTGTCGCCATCGCTGTCGGTGACGGTGATGGTGAAGACGTCGGCGGTGTTGTCGCCGCTCGTGTTGTCGAGCAGCTGATAGGTGTAGCTGATCGACCCGGCCTTGCCGTTGACGAAGCCGGTGATGGTGAGAATGCCCTTGTCGGTGGTGATGACGGTTCCGACCGCGACCGGGACCCCGTTGATTGTGACCGTGTGGAGTCCATCGGGCGCGGTATAGCGGATGGTGCCGCTGGTGAACTCGCTGTCCGAAGCGCTGTTCGAACCCGGCGATTCGCCCGGACGCGCCGGAAGCCCCGCCTCGTGCACCGTCGCCGTCGCGTTGGTCACGCCGGCCGGATTGTCGGGCGTTTCGATGATGATCGTCGGCGGCTCGTTGCGCGCGAACTGAGCCGGCTCGCGGAACTGCGGCGGCTGGTAGCCAAGGCTGGTCGGCGGAAGCAGGTCGCCGAGCGGAACGCCCGGGTCGAGCGGGCCGACAGCGACGGCGAAATTGCCGCCGCTGGACAGAAGCGGACCGGCCGCCGGCTGCGGCTCGGAGCCGATCAGCAGCGCCGCGAGGTTGGCCGCGGGAACTTCGACATCGCCGACCACCAGCTGCGGAATGAACACCGCGCCGTCCGGGATGATCATCGTCGAGCCGTCGGGCAGGAGGATGACGAGGTCGCGGCCGGAGACGGTGATGTCCGACAATTGCACGCCCTCGGGCAGCACGATGGCGCCGTCGGCGCCCGGGATCAGCTGCTGGAGCGCGGTCTGGCCGGTGACGTTGCGGCCGATGTCGATGGTCAGGGTCGCGGTGTCGCGCTCGCCGCTCGAATCCGCCAGCGTGTAGGTGAACACGTCCTGCACCCCGTCGGGCGTGCCCGAGTGGCGCACGTAGCTGTAGCTGCCGTCGCCCGAGATGGTGAGGATTCCATATTGTCCCTGGACGACGAGCACTTCGCCGGCGCCGCTTGCGGCTCCGCCCGCCCCTTCGACCGCGACGATCGTCCCGGGCGGGTTGGCGATGAGGTCGGCGCCCGAAGCGCCGGTCAGCGTTCCCGATCCGCTGATCGCATTGCCGGTGGCCGGGCCGAGGTCGCCCGCGCCCAGCGCGTCGAGATCGTCACGAGCATCGGGAGTCGCCGAAGCGCTGCTGAAGCTGCCGGAAGCGTCGTCGTATCGCATAAGCCACCCTGTCTTTCTTCGCCGTGGCCATGGCCGCGGCGTCCTGAACCCTGCGCTGGGAAAGTCCCCTTTAGCCCCGGCGGTTAATCGGCGAGGTTAACGAATGGCAATGCCACCCACGCGTATGCGAGGAAAAAGACCACCATGCCGAGTGCAATGCAAGACTGCCGCCTCGTCGGCTCGCACCTGCCGCGCGAAAGCCGGAATCATCGTAGAAGTAGATTAAGGTTAACGCGACCAGCCTTTATTGGTCGTATTCGAGACGCTGTTTCGATTAATAGGTAAAGTCATACACTCCTGGCATTGTGTTCCAGAATTCCTCTGGGCCGTTTCCAAGTATAGCTGCACAATGCTGTCTCGTTTACGTCTTGTTAATTTTCTCGAAATGCTTTCGCAGGACCTGACGTCGGCGGTCTGTCGAGGTAATTCCCGGTGCGTCCGGACTGGCGCTAATCATTGGCCAGGGCCAAAAATTTGTCGCGGCCGGTCCCGATTTGGGACGAAAAGGCACGCTTGGGAGCTGCTTCAGGCCAGCTCGGCGGCGCGACTCGGGAAGATCGCAGGGGCGATGGTCACCGGCCCGGGCCGGCGCTAGACATCCTCGACCAGGCAGGGAGGACGAGTCTGCAGGCCTATATCATCGATGCCCTGCGCACCGCCGGCGGCAAGCGAGACGGGGCCTTGAAGGACTGGCACCCGGTCAGCCTCGGCGCGGCGGTGCTCGACGCTTTGCTCGACCGGACCGGCGTCGACCCGGCGGCGATCGACGATGTCATCGCCGGCTGCGTCAGCCAGGTCGGCGAGCAGAGCTTCCATGTCGGCCGCAACATGGTGCTCGCCTCCGCCCTTCCCGACAGCGTCCCGGCGGTGACCATCGATCGCCAGTGCGGCTCATCGCAGCAGTCGGTCCATTTCGCCGCCCAGGCGGTGATGAGCGGCGCCCAGGATCTGGTGATCGCCGCCGGAGTCGAGAGCATGACCCGGGTGCCGATGGGCACACCGGTCGTCCTGCCGATGCAGGCCGGGATCGGCACCGGGCCCTGGCCGCCGGCGATCCTCGATCGCTACGGCGTGACCGAGTTCAGCCAGTTCCGCGGCGCCGAGATGATGGCCGACAAATACGGCTTTTCGCGCGAGGATTGCGATGCCTTCGCGCTCGACAGCCATCGCAAGGCCGCGGTCGCCACCCAGGCCGGCGCCTTCGAGCGCGAGATCGTGCCGCTCAAGGTCAACGGCGGCGAGCATCGCAGCGACGAGGGCATACGCTACGATGCTTCGCTCGAGGGACTGGCGAGCCTCAAGACGCTGAAGCCCGACGGCGTGATCACCGCCGGCAACGCCTCGCAGATCTGCGACGGCGCCTCGGCATTGCTGGTCGCCAGCGAGCGCGCGGTCAACGACCACGGCCTCAACCCCCTCGCCCGGATCGACCAGCTCATTGTCACCGCCGGCGATCCGGTGATCATGCTCGACGAGCCGATCCGCGCCACCCGCGTCGCGCTCGAGCGCTCCGGCCGCAGAATCGCCGACATCGACCTTTACGAGGTCAACGAGGCTTTCGCGCCGGTGCCGCTCGCCTGGCTCCAGCAGACCGGCGCCGACGCGGAGCGGCTCAACGTCCACGGCGGCGCCATCGCCCTCGGACACCCGCTCGGCGCGTCGGGCGCCAAGCTGATGGCGACTCTGGTCCACGCGCTCCACCGCCACGGCAAGCGCTTCGGCCTGCAGGCGATGTGCGAGGGCGGCGGCATCGCCAATGTGACGATCATCGAAAGGCTCTGATGCCAAGAGTTTGGGTCACGAAGCGCAACGGCGACACCCGGGCAGTAGAAGCGACTCCCGGCCGCTCGCTGATGCTCAACCTCAAGGGCAATGGCGTCGACGACATCGCCGCCATCTGCGGCGGCTGCGCCAGCTGCGGCACCTGCCACGTCTATTTGGCCGAGGACTGGCTTTCCCGGCTGCCGCCGATCGAGCCCGAGGAGGAGACGATCCTCGCCTTCTCCGACTGGCGTGAGCCGAACAGTCGCCTGTCGTGCCAGATCAGGGTGACCGACGAGCTCGACGGCCTCACCGTCACCGTCGCGCCGGAGGATTGAGGTCACCCGCCAATCTCCCCTCGCTGGAAGGGAGGGGTAGGGGGTTGGGTGCGCGAAGCGCGTTTCCTGCTATCCGAAGCAGACATTCCCCTGTCCTACAGGCGCGCTGCTGTGCCATGTTGCGGCGATGCGCATCGGCATTGATTTAGAAACAGGCTCGCCCGGCCCGGCCTCGTGTGCGCGCAAGCGTGACGGCGTAGGCTCGGCGCATTCGCAGCCGTCCGAGCCCGATTTTCCCTCGCGTTGGGGCGCGACCTTTGTGACTTTTGGCACGACATCGGCATGAAGATCGCCTGCATCGGCGGCGGCCCGGCCGGCCTCTATTTCGCGATCTCGATGAAGCTGCGCGATCCCGGCCATGAGATCCATATGTTCGAACGCAACCCGCCCGGCGTGACTTTCGGCTGGGGCGTGGTCTTCTCCGACCAGACGGTCGACAACCTCGAGCGCAACGACCCCAAGTCGGCGCAAATCATCGCCGGCGAATTCGCCCATTGGGACGACATCGACGTCCATTATCGCGGCGAGACCGTCACCTCGTCGGGCCACGGCTTCATCGGCATCGGCCGCAAGCGGCTGCTCGAGATCCTCCAGCACCGTGCGCTCGAGCTCGGCGCGAGGCTGCACTTCGAGGTGGAATGCGACCCCGACGATCACCGCTGGCGCGACTACGACCTGGTTATCGCCGCCGACGGAATCAACTCGCGCTTCCGCGAGCGCCATGCCGAGCATTTCGAAGTCGACGTCGACGTCCGCGCCAACAAGTTCGTTTGGCTCGGAACGTCGAAGGTGTTCGACGCCTTCACTTTCGCCTTCGAAGAGACCGAGCACGGCTGGGTCTGGGCGCACGCTTACCGCTTCGCGCCCGACTGCTCGACCTTCATCGTCGAATGTTCGGAGGATGTGTGGCGGCGCTTCGGCTTCGACCGGATGAGCCAGGAAGAAAGCATCGCCACCTGCGAGCGCGTCTTCGCCAAATATCTCGATGGGCACCGGCTGCAGTCGAACGCCTCGCACCTGATCGGCTCGGCCGCCTGGCTCAACTTCCGGCGGATCAAGTGCGAGCGCTGGCACCACGGCAACCTCATCTTGCTCGGCGACGCGGCGCACACCGCCCATTTCTCGATCGGCTCGGGGACCAAGCTCGCGCTCGAGGATGCGATCAAGCTCGCCGAAGTGCTCAACCGGGTTCCTCCGTCATTGCGAGGAGCCGAAGGCGACGCGGCAATCCATAATCCTCACGCAGAGACGCAGAGACGCGGAGATGCTGGTGAAGGCTCCGACTCCTCCGCGTCTCCGCGTCTCGGCGCGAACAGAGAGCCTGGATTGCTTCCCCCGGCTCAAGGCCGGGCTCGCAATGACGAGCATCTGACCCCCGACGCCGCGCTCGAGGAATATGTCGCGGAGCGCAATCTCGAGGTGCTCAAGCTGCAGAACAGCGCCCGCAACTCGACCGAATGGTTCGAGACGCTCGATCGCTACCTCCACTTCGAGCCGCTGCAATTCGCTTATTCGCTGCTCACCCGAAGCCAGCGAATCAGCCACGAGAATCTGCGGCTGCGCGACAGGGAATGGCTCGAGGGCGTCGAGCGCTGGTTCTGGGCCAGGGCGACGGGCGGCCGCTCGAACAAGACCGCGCCGCCGATGTTCGCGCCGTTCAAGCTGCGCGACATGGAAGTCGAGAACCGCATCACCGTCTCGCCGATGGCGATGTATTCGGCGCAAGACGGCACGCCCAACGATTTCCACTTCGTCCACTATGGCGAGAGGGCGATGGGCGGCGCCGGCTTGCTGTTCACCGAAATGACCTGCGTCTCGCCCGAGGGCCGGATCAGTCCCGGCTGCACCGGCATGTGGAACGATGAGCATTTTGCGGCCTGGAAAAGGATCGTCGATTTCGTCCACGCCAACAGCAAGGCGAGAATCTGCCTGCAGCTCGGCCATTCGGGCGGCAAGGGTTCGACCAAGGTCGGCTGGGAAGGCTATGACGTCCCGTTGGACGACGGCAACTGGCCGGTGATGGCGGCATCGGAGGTTCCCTGGTCGCCGGCCAATCAGGTGCCGCGGCCGATGACCCGCGCCGACATGGATCTGGTCCGCGACCAGTTCGTCGCCGCGGCGCAAATGGGCGTCGCGGCCGGCTTCGACATGATCGAGCTCCACGCCGCCCACGGCTATCTGCTGTCGGGCTTCATCACTCCGCTGCAGAACAGGCGCACCGACGAATATGGCGGCAGCCTCGAGAACCGGCTGCGTTACCCATTGGAAGTGTTCGCGGCGATGCGCGCCGCGGTTCCGCCGCACATGCCGATGTCGGTGCGAATCTCGGCGACCGACTGGGCCGGCGAGCAGGGAGTGAC
>DATLGC010000169.1:0-11154 GCA_035540655.1 Sphingomicrobium sp.
GATAATGGGTGTGATCGAAACTGGCGCTCCAGTCCCGAAGCGCCTCGTTCACCGCGTCCTTCAATGTCCTGCCGCCCCTTTCCACCGGCACCACCTGGGCGCCCAGGAGCTGCATGCGGAAGACATTGAGCTGCTGCCGCGCGACATCGTCGGCGCCCATGTAGATCCGGGTCTCGAGCCCGAACAGCGCGCCGGCCATGGCCGTTGCCACGCCATGCTGGCCGGCCCCCGTCTCGGCGATCAGCCGGCGCTTGCCCATCCGGCTGGCGAGCAAGGCCTGGCCGAGAACCTGGTTGGTTTTGTGCGCGCCGCCGTGGAGCAAATCCTCGCGCTTCAGGTAAATGCGCGCGCGGTCGCCGCCTAGGTTGCGGCAGCGGGTGAGCGGCGTCGGCCGGCCGGCGTAGGTCGCGAGAAGTTGGTCAAGTTCCGCCCTGAACGACGGATCGGCTTCGCATTCGAGGAAAGCGGCCTCGAGCTCCTCCAGCGCCGGAACGAGGATTTCCGGGACGAAGCAGCCGCCGAACTCGCCGAACCGGCCGTTCAGGCGCATCGGCTGTCACCCCGGGAGCCGACCCTCAGCGAAGCGAATAGCGACTGCACCCGTTCGGGATCCTTGATCCCCGGAGCGACTTCGATGCGCGAGCCGATGTCGAGACCAAAAGCACCCACGGCGGAAGCAGCCCCGGCGTTTTGCGAACCGATTCCGCCCGCGAGGAACGCCGCCGAAAGGTCCGACCGCGCCGCAATCCGGGCCCAGTCGAAGGCCCGACCAGACCCTCCGCTCGATTTGCCCGAACGCGTGTCGAACAAGGTCCGATCCGACCCGGGCCGGACGGGATCGACCGAGTCGCCAACGGCGCAAACACCCCAGATCTCGCACTTTGCAGGAAGGACTGCGCGCAATGAGCGAAGATCAGGGTCGCCCCCGTGAAGCTGGACAGCGTCAAGGCCGAGCGTATGCGCCGCCGCAACGACCTCGCCCGCCTGCTGGTCGCGGAACACGCCCACCGTCCGCAATCCAGCACTCGAGGCCTGGTTCACCAATGCGGCCGCGTCGGCAGTTATCCGCCGGGGTGAATCGGCGGCGAAAATGAACCCGGCGTGGGTCGCCCCGGCATCGGCGGCGAGCTGCACGTCCCTGGCTTGAGTCAGGCCGCAAATCTTCACCGGCCCGAACAACAGGCGACGGGCGGCCTGCGCAACATCATCCGCAGCCATCAGCGACGAGCCTACGAGGAAGGCGTCGACCAGCGGGCCAAGCCGCTCGACGTCGGATCGAGTGCCGATGCCAGATTCGCTGATGATGAGGCGGTCGCGGGGCACCAGCGGCGCCAGCCTCTCGGTCGTCGAAAGGTTGACCTGCAGGGTCCTGAGGTCTCGGTTGTTGATGCCGATGATACGGGCGCCGAGGCCGAGCGCGCGAACCAGCTCGGCCTCGTCGCGGACCTCGACCACCACGTCCATCGACAGTTTGTTCGCCTCGCCAAGGATTGCGGCCGCTTCACCGTCGGACAGCGCCGCCAGTATCGCCAGCACCGCGTCGGCCCCGTACGCCCGCGCTTCGGCAACCTGCCGGGGGTCGACAATGAAATCCTTGGCAAGGATCGGCCCGTTGAACCACGCTCGGGCAGTGCGCAGGTCTTCGAGCGAGCCACCGAAGAAAGGGCCGTCGGTGAGAACGCTGATCGCATCGGCGACCGGGGCATAGGCATCGACGGCGGCCTCTACCGACACGAAACTGCGATGCCCGGACGGCGATGCCTTCTTGACCTCCATGACGAAACGCGCGCCCGGGCGAGCAAGCGCCGCGCGCAGGCTGCGCCTCGTCGGCCGGGCGTTGGACGTCGCTCCGACGAGCCGAGACGCGACATCACGGCGCTTGCGCTCGACAATGGCGCCGAGAACGCCCTCAGCCATTGCTCGCTTCAATATATCGGTCGAGGACTGCTCCGGCGCGGCCGGACAGCAGCGCCTCGCGCGCCTGTCCGGCGCCGTCACTCAGCGAGTCCGCCTTTCCCGCCGTCAGCAGCAGAGCCGCGGCATTGAGGATGACGATGTCTTGTTCGGAGCGATTTGCGCCGCCGTTCATCAGGGCGCGGAACCTCTCGGCATTCTCCGCCACGTCGCCGCCGGTCACTCGACTGAGCGGCGCACGCTCCAGCCCCGCTTCCTCCGGGGTCAACATGATTTCACTCAATTGGCCGCGTGACAGGCGGATGGCGCGCGTCTCGGCATGCAAAGCGACCTCGTCGAGGCCCGAGCCGTGGACGACCAGCGCCTCCTCAATCCCCATGGCGTCGAGCGTCTGGGCAATCCGGCGGAGCATCCGGGCGTCGGCGACGCCGAGCAGCTGGACCCGTGGCCGGGCCGGATTGATGCACGGGCCGAGCAGGTTCATCACGGTGCGCACCTGAAGTTGCCGCCTGACGGGCGCGGCATGCTTCATCCCCGGGTGATAGGCCGGCGCGAAAAGAAAGCAGAAGCCGGTCTCGTCGAGGAGTGCCCGCGCCTGCTGCGGATCGAGGTCGAGGCGCACCCCCAGGGCCTCCAGCACATCGGCCGAGCCGCACCGCGAACTAACGCTGCGGTTGCCGTGCTTGGCGATCGGCAGGCCGCAGGCGGCGGCAACGAAGGCGACGGCGGTCGAGACGTTGATGCTGCCCGAACCGTCGCCGCCCGTGCCGCAACAGTCGGCGAACGGATAGCCGGGCCGATCAAACGGCAGCGCGGCGGCGAAAAGCCCGCGCGCGGCGCCGATCATTTCCTCGGCGGTCTCGCCCTTCATCCGCAAGGCGATCAGCATTCCGGCAATCTCGGCCGGCTCGAGCTTGCCGAGCACCAGCCTCTCGAAAAGATGCTCGGCATCATCTGCCGTCAGATCCTCACCGGACAGCAATCTCGGAAGCGGGTTGGGAACCGGCCCGGTGTCGGCGATCGGGTGCCGCTCGGGCGCATGGGCGAAGTCTATTTGGTTGAACATGGGATACCTCGGGACAATAAAAAACCCGCCGGATGGCGGGTCGACGGTTTCGGTCAGGGAGTGTTCGGTAGGTCGATCAGCTCACCAGCCGCGCCATCGCGCCGCGAAGGTCATGTCACGCCACCAACGCCACGCTGCCTGGGCGGCAGTCGGCTTGAAGTCATTGGTAAAGGCGGCGATTTTGCTCACGCGCAGTGACTCGCCGTCCGCGGCGCCGCTGTCAAGGAGAATTCTCCGCGAGTGCAGTGGAACGACCTTTGTGACCACTCGCCTGGTCCGCTAAGGCCGCAGTCATGACCGATTTCGCCCCGCTGCTGCAGCCTGACCGAGGCCAGAAGGCCCGCCCGATCCATCTGGTCGACAAGAATAGCTTCGATGTATGGGTCAAACCCCGTCCGGACGATGACCGGGCATTGCTCTCCGCTCACCGATTCGATGGCAAGACGGGCTATGCCTTCGCGCTGCTGCCGCGCCCTGGCGGCGAGTTCGAGGTGGTCAGCACGGTCGCCAATATCTCGTCGCTCTCGCCCTGGTGCCTTGCGCGCCTTGCCGAAGCCTTGCCTGACGGGACG
This sequence comes from Sphingomicrobium sp., assembly GCA_035540655.1. Lineage (GTDB taxonomy): Bacteria > Pseudomonadota > Alphaproteobacteria > Sphingomonadales > Sphingomonadaceae > Sphingomicrobium. The sequence continues at coordinate 3,553 of DATLGC010000169.1, forward strand.
TACAAGCTGGCCGACGGCGAGCCCGGCAAGGCGGCACTCGGCTGGCTTCTCGCCCAGCACCGGCTCGACGCCTGGCGAGATCGAAAGGACGAAACGAAGCCCGGACCGCGGGTGCTGGTGACCGGCGATCCGGCGCGGATCGATCAAACGGTTCGACTCGCCGAAGCGACCGCCCTGGTCCGCGATCTCGTCAACACGCCGGCCGGCGACCTCGGCCCAGCCGAGCTCGAGCAGGCCGTACGCGACCAGGCCAAGAGCTTCGGCGGCGAAGTTCAAGTCACGTCCGGCGAGGCTCTCGACGAAGGCTACCCGCTGATTGCCGCCGTCGGTCGAGCAGCCGCTAACGGACGGGAGCCCCGGCTGATCGAAATGCTGTGGGGCAAGCCGTCCGACCCGCGCGTGGCGATCATCGGCAAGGGCGTGTGCTTCGACACCGGCGGCCTCGACATCAAACCATCGGCGGGAATGCGGCTGATGAAGAAGGACATGGGCGGCGCCGCCCATGCGCTGGCGCTGGCCAGCCTGATCGCGGCCGAGCGGCTGCCGGTTCGCCTTCACCTGCTGATCCCGGCGGTCGAGAATAGCGTGTCCGGCAATGCGCTTCGGCCCGGCGACATCGTCCGGTCGCGAAAGGGGCTGCACGTCGAGATCGACAATACCGATGCCGAAGGCCGGCTTATTCTGGCCGATGCTTTGGCCAGGGCAATCGAGGAAGAGGCCGATCTGATCGTCGATTATGCCACCCTGACCGGCGCCGCCCGGGTCGCCCTCGGCCCCGACCTTCCCGCACTGTTCGCCAACGACGACGACCTGCTCGGGCAAATCGAGGCCGGTGCCAGGGAAGTCGACGACCCGGTGTGGCGAATGCCGTTGTGGGAGCCTTATGACGACATGCTGAAAAGCGATCTTGCCGACATGGTCAATTCGGCCGGCTCGCCGATGGCTGGGGCGGTCGTCGCGGCGATGTTTTTAAAGCGCTTCGTTCCAGCCGGCACGAGCTGGGCCCACCTCGATACGTTCGCCTGGCGCGACAAGGCCAGGCCCGGACGGCCGAAAGGCGGCGACGCGCTCGGCCTGCGGGCCGTTTTCGCCATGCTGAACGGCCGCTATGGCCGCTAAACTTCGCTGCGGCAGAGGTTTTTGGCTTCGCTCCTGCAACAATTCGGCTCGTCTTCTGTTTACTTGGCGACCACGCGACGGAGGGAGTTTCTGCGGTAATGGCCGACGTTTCACTGTCAGCCTGGATGCGGGCCCTGATCGCCTATGTTCGATCGGGCGAGCCGGATCTGACCAACCGCCAGATGGCACTACTGATGCTCGTCTATCTTACCCCGGGACCCCACACCGTGCGGGGCCTCGCCAAGGTGCTCGGCGTTTCCAAGCCCGTCGTCACTCGTGCCTTGAACACGCTTGGTGCGCTGGGCTATCTGCGCCGCGAGCGCGACCAGGACGACCGCCGAAACATCTTCGTCGTCCGAACCACCAACGGGGCAGAATTTCTTGAAGGGTTCAAACGCAATCTCCGCGACGGCGGCGACGGGCAGCCCTCGCCCGCGCATCGGCCGGTCATCGGTCAGGCCGCCTACGCGCACCAGCGGTAAGGGCTTCGCGCTCACCGGTCCCTCTGATCCGCCCGACCCTGGCCTGCACGCCTATCGTGCCGACCTTGCCGACGCCGCGCTCGCCGGGCGGGTGATCGCCTCTCATTACGCCGATCCGCTCGAGCGAGCGGTCACAAAACCAGCGCTGCTGCGCTCGGAGCCATCCGATGGCTCGGAACCGCTTGCCGAGCTGCCGCCGGGAAGCCCTTTCCTCCTGCTCGACGATACCTTGGGCTGGGCGTGGGGTTATGGCGGCGAGAAGCGACTGGTCGGCTATGTCGAAAGTGCGGCGCTGAGCGGCTGAGCTACAATTCGCCCCGGGCTCGGCGCAGTGCCCGCCATCTTGCAGCATTGGCGTTGTGCTCCTCCAGAGTCCTGGCGAAGACATGGCCGCCACTGCCGTCGGCGACATAATAGAGCGCGTCGGTCTGCGCCGGGTTCAGGACCGCCTCGATGCTCGCTCGCCCGGGATTGGTGATCGGCCCGGGCGGAAGCCCGGCAACCGCGCGCGTGTTGTAGGGATTGCGGTCCTGGAGCTCCGACCTGCGGATCAGCCGCCCGAGCGGCCGTCCCTGGGTGATCGGATATATGGTCGTCGCGTCCGCCCCGAGCATCATTCCGATCCTCAGCCGGTTCGACAGCACTCCAGCGACCATTCGCCGTTCGTCGGGCTTGGCGGTTTCCTTCTCGACGATCGACGCGAGGATGACGGCTTCCTGCGGAGTCGCGACCGCAGTCCGCTCGGACCTTTTGGGCCACAATTCATCGAGCGCCTGCCGCATCGCCGACTGCATCCGCGCCAGTACCGCTGCGCGAGTCTCGCCGCGCCGATAATCATAGCTGTTGGGAAGCACCGAGCCTTCTTCCGGCACTGCTATCTCGCCGGTCAGATGCTCGACCGCCATCAGCCTTTCGTGGACCAGGACCGACGGCATGCCTTCCGGAATCGTCACCAGCCGTCGCACCGGCTGGCCGTGCTGCAGATGGTCGAGCACCCGCGCACCGCCCATTTCCGCCGGGATCTCGAATTCCCCGGCCTGGATGGGGTCGGACGAGCCGAACAGGCGCGCCATGGCCCGGAAGGTTCGGGCGTTTCCCGGGATCGCCCCGGCCTGCTCCAGCTCAGCGGCAACCTTGGCAAGGCTCGAGCCTTGCTCGACTACGAGCGTAACGGATTCGCTCGCGGGCCCCGGACTGGCCCATAAAGCCCAGTAGGCGCCCGCCCCGGCGATCAGGGCAAGCAGCGCAAGACCGAGTAGAATCCGCTTGATCACCCGAACTGCTTAGACCGCCCGCATCGCCAGGCTGGCGTTGGTTCCGCCAAAGCCGAAGCTGTTGTTGAGTACGGCCTTCACCTTGCGCTCCTTCGGCTGGTGAGGGACGAGGTCGACGTCGCCGCAACCGTCGCTCGGATTGTCGAGGTTGAGGGTCGGCGGGACGACCTGGTCGCGCAGGCTAAGGATGCAGAAAATCGCCTCGACCGCGCCGGCACCGCCGAGCAGGTGACCGATGGCCGATTTGGTCGAGCTCATCGACACATTGGCGACGGCATTGCCGAACAACCGCCGGACCGCGCCCAGCTCGAGCTCGTCGCCGAGCGGCGTCGAGGTGCCGTGGGCGTTGATGTAATCCACGTCCGAAGGCGACAGCTGGGCGCGCTTCAAGGCCATTTCCATCGCCCGGTAGCCGCCGGCGCCTTCGGGATGCGGCGCGGTGACATGGTAGGCGTCGCCGGAAAGGCCGTAGCCGACGACTTCGGCGTAGATGGTGGCGCCGCGCTTCCTGGCCCGTTCATATTCTTCAAGAACGACAACTCCGGCGCCCTCGCCCATGACGAAGCCGTCGCGATCCTTGTCATAGGGCCGGCTGGCGCGCTCCGGCTCGTCGTTGAAATTGGTGCTGAGCGCCCGCGCCTGGGCGAAGCCGGCGATTCCGATCGGGCAGATCGCCGCTTCGGCGCCGCCGGCGAGCATGACGTCGGCATCGTCCATCGAAATCATCCGCGCGGCGTCACCGATCGAATGGGCGCCGGTCGAGCAGGCTGTGACCACCGCATGATTCGGGCCCATCAACCCGTAGCGGATCGACACCTGGCCGGAGATGAGGTTAATCAGCCTGCCGTGGACGAAATGCGGACTGACCCGCCGGGGCCCCTTTTCGTGCAGGACGAGGCTCTCCTTCTCGATTCCGGGAAGGCCGCCGATTCCCGATCCGATCGACACGCCGGCGCGGTAGCGCTCCTCCTCGCTCATGTCGGTGAGGCCGGCATCCTCGAGCGCCTGGCCGGCAGCATCGATGCCATAGACGATGAACGGATCGACCTGGCGCTGAATCTTGTGATCAACCCTCTTGCCCGGGTCGAATCCATTCTCTTCCTCGGCGCCGCGCACCTCGCAAGCGATCTTGCAGGCATAGTCGGACGCGTCGAAGCGGGTGATCTTCCGGGCGCCACTCTTGCTCGCGAGGATATTTTTCCAGCTCGTCTCGACGTCGGCGCCCAGCGGCGTCACCAGCCCGAGACCCGTAACCACGACACGGCGCATGCTCGATACTCCCAATCCTTAAAATGCAAACGGCCTCCCGATGGCGGGAAGCCGTTCGTGCCGCCTCTAATCGGCGCTTCGAGGCGGCAGCAAAGCGGCCTTGCCGGTGTCAGCCCTGGTTCTGGTCGATATAGTCGATCGCGTCCTTGACCGTCGTGATCTTCTCCGCGGCATCGTCCGGGATCTCGACACCGAACTCTTCCTCAAAGGCCATCACCAGCTCGACGATGTCGAGGCTGTCGGCGCCCAAGTCGTCGATGAAGCTGGCATCCTCGGTGACCTTGTCGGCCTCGACGCCGAGATGTTCGACGACGATCTTCTTTACCCGATCGGCAGTCTCGCTCATGTGGGGCTTCCTCCGTATTGGTTTGGCGCTGCCCTAGCCGCGCCGCCGCCGCGCGGCAAGTGGCGGCCTTGGTGACTGGAACGCACGACGCTAACGCAAGGGCCATGACGGTCGATCGAGGCTTGACTGATGGCGAGGTGGAGCTCGCCAGGAGCATGTTTGGCGACTCAATCGATTACAGCCGTGTGCGGCTGATCCGCCGCAAATGGTGGCCGCTGCAGCCGCGCCGGATTGTCATGGCGCCGACCGGCAACATCCATTTCCACCCCAAAAGCGATCGCTGGTCTGCTGATTTCAGTCGTGAGCCGGTCCAACTGCAGGGTTTGTTCGTCCACGAGATGACGCACATATGGCAAACCCAGAAATGCGGCCGATTCTACCTGCCGCTGATGCGCCATCCCTTTTGTCGCTATTCCTACGACTTGGTCCCCGGTCAGCCATTCGACCGCTATGGCCTTGAACAGCAGGCGGAAATCGTCCGCCACTCCTTTCTCGCCGGACTGGGTGCGTGGGCGGGTCCGTGCCCCCCGCGATCGCTCCTCCCCTTCGGATAACATTCGGCCCACTGTAACAATCCTGCAACAGGGCGTGCAGGAAAGCGGCCGTTACGGTCCCCGCCTCTTTTTCCCCCGCCCTCTATTCAGGCATAGCGGCCGCGCAACAAAAAGGGGGTCTTCAAAATGCGCACTTCCGCTTTTCTGCTGATCGGCACCGCCGCTGCGGCGATAGCGTCTCCGGCTTTCGCTCAAACCGTCCAGGAAGATGTCGCGCAGGCGGTGAATCCGCCCGACTCCGCGCAGGCCCAGACGACGGCTCAGCCTCCCCAAGGGGCGGACATCATCGTTACGGCTACCAAGCGCGCGTCGCGTGTCCAAGACGTTCCTTTCTCCATCAACGCGCAGACTGAGCAGGACATCCAGCGCGCCAACGCCCAGACGATCGAGGACATCAGCCGCAATGTCGCGGGCCTCGCCGTCCAGAACCTCGGGCCAGGTCAGAGCCAAGTTTCAATCCGCGGCGTCTCCGCCGGCCAGATCGTCCGCGACCAGCCCGGCGTGAAGGAGCAGGTCGGCGTTTACCTCGACGAATCCGTTATTTCGCTGTCGCTGTTCACGCCCGACTTCGACCTGTTCGACCTCAACCGCGTCGAGACACTGCGCGGTCCGCAAGGTACTCTGTTCGGCTCAGGTTCGGTTGGCGGAACGGTCCGCTACATCACCAACCAACCGCAGCTCGGCCGAATGGTCGGAATGATCGAGGGGAATTATAATCTCGTAGACTTCGACGATCCAGGTTACCATCTCAAGGGGACCATCAACGTACCGCTCGGCAACATGGCGGCGGTTCGTGCAGTCGCTTACGGCACCAAATTTGGCGGCTTCATCGACGCGCTCGGTCCGGCCGGCGGCAAGAACGTCAATGACGGGAGCCGGGTCGGTGGTCGCGTGTCCCTGCTGTTCGAGCCGACGCCGGACATCAAGCTCACGCCGCGCGTGGTCTATCAGGAGGTCCGTGCCAACGGCTTCAATCGCGAAGAAATCTTCAACCTATACTCCAACCCCTTCACCAACCCGCCGCGCACGTTCCGCGAGCGCCAGCAATATCTGCTGATGCGCGAGGAGTTCCGCGACGACACGTTGCTCGCTGATCTCACCGGAAGCTTCGGCTTCGGCGGAGTCGAGCTGACCTCGGTGACCAGCTACATCAATCGCGACATTCTTGTCAGCCGTGATGCATCGGCACTGACTCACTCAGTTTCGGTCGACCTCGGCTTCCCGATTGCAGCAACGAGCATTCCCTCGAATTTGCGTGACACGACCGATCTCAAGCAATGGACTCAGGAGCTTCGCCTGGCGTCGACGGGCACCGGACCCCTGCAATGGGTACTCGGGGGCTTCTATTCGAATATCGATCGATTCTATCGTCAGCGGCTGCCAACCCCCGGTTATTCCGCGTTCGTTGACGCGCGTTTCGGGCCCGGAACCTCGGCGGCAGTCGCCAACGGTTTCCCGGACCTCGATTCGCCGTACAATTCTGACCTTCCGTACGACATCAAGCAGAAAGCGGTTTTCGGCGAGGCCACCTACGATTTCGGTCAATTCAAGCTGTCTGGCGGCGGTCGCTATTACGACTTCAGTGAAACACGCGACTTCCGTTCAGGCGGTCTTTTCTCCGACGTAAGCACGCTCACCGACGAAACGACGAAGTCCAAAGGCTTCAGCCCGCGCGTGATCGGCACATGGCAACCCAATGCCAACGTCAACGTCAACCTGCAGGCGGCCAAGGGCTTCCGTCTCGGTGGGGTCAACGATCCGCTCAACTTGCCGCTCTGCTCTCCGCAGGATGCGGCATTGTTCGGCCCCTTCCAAGGTGCGTTCGAGGACGAAACGCTTTGGAACTACGAGGCGGGCGTCAAATATTCGCGCGGTCCGATCTCCTTCAATGCGGCCGCTTATCACACGCGAATCCGCGACCTGCAGGTGACCCTGGACGCCGGCACCTGCTCGTCACGAATAGTATTCAACGTCCCCAAGGCGCACACTACCGGCCTCGAAGCCGAACTGTCCGCGCGGCCGGCTCCCGGCCTCGACCTGTCGTTTGCCGCAAGCCTCGTCGAAGCGGAATTCGACTCTACGCTTCCGGAGCCGTTGGCGACCACGACCGGAATCCGAAAGGGCAACAGGCTGCCTTCGGTGCCCCGCGTCCAATTGGCTGGAACGGCCTCATATTCGGCTCGCTTCGGCCCGACGTCTGATTGGTATGTGACGGCAAGCGCGCAGCACATCGGTAGCCGTTACACGCAGCCCGCGGACCAGGAGAATAACCCGCGGACATTTGTCCACGGGCTTCCAGTCTTCGGTATGCCCGCCAATGCAGCGACAACGGTCGACCTCAAACTGCCAGCCTATCAGCTGGTCAACCTGTCGGCTGGCGTCGAGTGGGATCACGGGCTGGAGATTGCCGCATACGTCAACAATCTGTTCGACGAGAATGCGCGTCTGGCGTTCGACCGCGAGCGCGGTGGCCGGGCCAGACTTGGCTTCCACGTCAACCAGCCGCGCGTTATCGGCATGACCGTTCGGCAGAAATTCGGCTGGGCTCCGCCTCCTCC
>DATLGC010000170.1:0-8948 GCA_035540655.1 Sphingomicrobium sp.
GTCGACAATCAGCTCCTCGACCGGCGTATTGAGCAATATGTCGACGCCCTTTTCTCGGCAGGCATGGGCCATCGCCTGGGTGATCGACCCCATTCCGCCGATCGCATGCCCCCAGGCGCCTGGGACTCCGGCCGCCTCGCCAAACAGATGGTGGAGCAGCACGTAGGCGGTGCCTGGCGAATAAGGGGAGGCGAAATTGCCGACCACTCCGTCGAATCCGAACAGAGCCTTGGCTAGCTCGCCCTCGAAATGCCGGTCGAGGATGTCGCCGGCGCTTCGCGTGGCGAAATCGTGGAGGATCCGGATGTCGCTGGTCGACATTCCGACCATGTCCCGCCCGAGGCTGGCGATCGCCGGAAGCCCGCGCGCGCCTGCGCCCACCTCGGGCGGAGCGCGCAACAGCCACTTCTTGATCAGCGGCACGACCGTCTCGAGCTCGGCGATGTAGCGATCATAGGCCGGACCGTCGGACTTCACGTGTCGGGCGATCTCCTTTCGGGTCAGCCCGTTCCGGCCGGCCAGCAGATAGCCGTCCTTCGCCGGAAGGAAATTGTCGGTCTTGCGGAGCACGACCTTGAGCCCGTGCCGCTCGAGCTGCATGTCGCGGATCACCTTCGGCTGGAGCAGGCTCACGGTGTAGCTCGCCGCCGAGTTTCGGAAGCCCGGCAGGAATTCGTCGGTCACCGCTGCTCCACCGACCTTGTCCGCCGCCTCGAGGACAGCGACCTTGAGTCCCTTTCTCGCCAGGTAGAAGGCACAGGTCAGGCCGTTGTGGCCGGCGCCGATGACGATCGCGTCGTGAGTCATCGCATCAGCACCAGTTCTTCGGCCATCGTCGGGTGAAGCGCCACGGTGGAATCAAAATCCTCCTTCTTGAGCCTGGCCTTCACCGTGACGGCGGCCGCCTGCAGGATTTCAGGCGCATCGGGGCCGATCATGTGGATTCCGACGATTCGGTCGGTCAGGCCGTCGACGACCAGCTTGTAGAGCGACCGCTCGTTGCGGCCGGCCAACACGTTCTTCATCGAGCGGAAGTCCGAGGTGAACACCTTGACCGAGCCCAATGTGTCGCGCGCCTTGCTCTCGGTCAGCCCGACCCCTGCCAGCGGCGGATGGCTGAACACCGCCGAGGGGATGCAACCATAGTCGACCCGGCTCGGCTTTCCGCCAAAGACGCTGTCGGCAAACGCCTGGCCTTCGCGGATCGCGACCGGAGTGAGCTGGACTCGGTTGGTGACGTCGCCGACCGCATAGACGCTGTCGACCGACGACCGATTGTCCTCGTCGACAACCACCTCGCCCTTCTCGCCGACTTGCACGCCCGCCGCCTCGAGCCCGAGCCCGTCGGTATTCGGCTGGCGGCCGACCGCGAACAGCAGCTGGTCGGCTTGGATCTCGTCACAGCCCTTCATGGCGAGCGTCAGCGATCCGTCGCCGTTGCGATCGATCCGGTCGACCGTGACATTGAACTCGAAGTCGATGCCCTTGCGCACCGAAATCTGCATCAGCCGGTCGACCAGCTGCTGGTCATAGCTCCTCAGCAAAACGTCGCTGCGGTTGATCAAAATCACCTTTGATCCCAGCTGGTTGAACACGCCGGCGAACTCGTTGGCGATATAGCCGCCGCCGGCAATGACGATCCGCTTGGGCAGCTCATCGAGGTGAAACACTTCGTTCGAGCTGATCGCATGCTCGATCCCCGGTATGTCCGGCATCAGCGGCCGGGCGCCGGCCGCGACCAGGATCTTGTCGGCAGTGACCTCGCGGCCGCTCGCGAGCTTCACCGAGTTCGGCCCTGTCAGCACCGCACGTTCGTTAAGGATGGTGACCTGGTGACTGGTCAGGGTCTCGGTATAGGCGCCCTCCAGCCGCCCGACTTCGGCCAGCACATTGTCGCGCAGGGTCGGCCAGTCGAACCGCTTTTCCGGCACGTCCCAGCCGAACATCGCCGCATCCTCGAGGTCCTCGGCGAAGTGGGCGCCGTAGACGAGCAGCTTCTTGGGCACGCAGCCGCGGATGACGCAGGTCCCGCCGACCTTGTGCTCCTCGGCGATGGCGACTCGCGCGCCGTGGGCGGCGGCGACCCGGGCGGCGCGAACGCCGCCCGATCCGGCGCCGATCACGAACAGGTCGAAATCGGCCATTACAGCCCGGCCCGCTCGATCAGCGCCCGGGTCGAGGGGTCGAGCGCCTCCTCGTCCGGCCCTTCCGACAGCTCGCGCGCGATCGCCTTGCCCAGCTCGACCCCGAACTGGTCGAACGGGTTGATCCCGAGCAAGGCGGCATTGGCGAAGGTGCGATGCTCGTAAAAAGCGATCAGCGCGCCGAGCGTCCGAGCGTCGAGCCGGTCGAGCAGGATGGTCGCGCTCGGGCGATTGCCGGCATAGCTGCGCTGCCGATCGTCGCTCGGCTGGCCGCGCATCAGCGCCGCGCCCTGCGCGAAAGCATTGAGCAGCAGCTGGCGGTGATGCTCGGGGTCCTGGCCATGCTCGGCCTCGCGCACCGCGACGAACTCGACCGGAACTGTGACCGGCCCCTGGTGAAGCAGCTGGAAGACGGCGTGCTGCGCATCCGTGCCCGTTCCGCCCCAGGTGACCGGCGCGGTCGGCCGACCGACCGGCTTGCCGTTGAGCGTCACCGACTTGCCGTTGGATTCCATCTCGAGCTGCTGGAGATATGGGACGAGCAGCCGCAGCCTTTCGTCATAGGCAAAAACCGCGCGGCTCTGGCAGCCGAGCCTCTGCACATAGAGCTGGTCGGCAAAAGCGGCGAGCAGTGGCGCGTTCGCCGGAGGCTCGGAAAAGCGGAAATGCCGGTCCATCTCGGCGGCGCCTTCGAGCAATTCCTCGAATGTCCCGAAGCCGAGCGCCAGCGCGGCGGGAAAGCCAACCGCGCTCCACAGCGAATAGCGGCCGCCGACCCCTTCGCCGAACTGGAGGATCCGGCTTTCGTCGATCCCCGCTTCGACCGCGGCTTCGGGCTTGGCGGTGACCGCGATCAGCCGGCCGAACGGATCGCTCACCCCCGCCGCGCGCAACCAGCGCAGCGCAGCCGCCATGTTCGCCAGGGTCTCCGCAGTGCCGAACGTCTTCGATGCGACGACGACAAGCGTGGTCGCCGGATCGAGCTCCGCGGCGGCCTCGTCGAATGCTTCGCCGTCGATGTTCGACAGAAAGCGGACGGCCACCCCATCCCGCCTTCGGCCCAGCGCGTCGATCATCAACTCCGGCCCAAGGACCGACCCGCCGATGCCGATGTGAAGCACGCCGCTGACCTCGCCGAACGCGCCGCCCTCGATCGCATCGATCAGCGCCCGCATTCTTTGCCGTCGGGCGCCCGCCAGCTCGACGTCGGCCGGGGCCCCGCTGCCGCGCTCCGCGACGTGCGTGGCCGGCCGGTCTTCGCTCGGGTTGACGATGTCGCCGCTGAACAGCGCATCGCGCCGGGCGGCAAAATCCCTGGAGCGCGCAAGCTCGAGGAAATGGCCGATCAGCGCCTCGTCAAGATGGGTCTTCGACCAGTCGAAACGGATTCCCGCGACGTCGAGCCCAAGCCTTTCCAGCCGGTCGGGGTCGCGTTCGAACAATTGCCCGATCGTCGCCAGCTCGTGCCGTTCGATCGGCTCCCAGGGATCGGCTGCCATGGCCGGGCGTCATAGCCGCCGCTTCGCATATTGCCATCCCCGCTTGACGCGCCAGAGCCGCGCCGAAAGAAGCGGCGGCTATGCCCCTGTCTTTCCGCCGCCGCCGCGAAGCCGAATCCGACCCGCCTGAAAAGGAAGGCTGGAGCTCGACGTTGCGCTTCCTGCTTCTGCTCGCCTTCCTCGCCTGGGCCGTTCGAAGCTTGCTGTTCGCCCCGTTCCACATCCCGTCCACCTCGATGCTCCCGGCGCTTTACGTCGGCGACTATGTGGTCGTTTCCAAATGGCCCTACGGCTATTCGCGCCAAAGCTTCCCGTTCCGCTTCCCGCCGTTCGAGGGACGAGTCCTCGCCCGGCTGCCCAAGCGCGGCGACGTCGTCGTTTTCCGGCCGCCCGGCGCCCGGATCGATTTCGTCAAAAGGGTGATCGGCCTTCCCGGCGACACCGTCGAGGTTCGCGGCGGGATGCTGGTCCTCAACGGCGAGGCGATCGCGCGCGAGCCGTTCGGCAATTTTGCGATTCCGGTCAGCCCCAACAGCCCGTGCTTGGTGATGCCGCCGGCGACCCCCTTCATCGTCCGCACTGAGCGCGGGGAAAATTGCCTCTATCCGACCTATCTCGAACGCCTTCCCGACGGGCCGGTCTACCGGGTGATCGACCAGGTCGATATTCCGCGCTTCGACGATTTCCCGGCGGTGCGCGTTCCCGAAGGGCATCTTTTCATGCTTGGCGACAATCGCGACCAGAGCCTCGACAGCCGCTTTTCGCCGGCCGAGGGCGGAGTCGGCCTAGTGCCGATCGAAAGCCTTGTCGGCCGGGCTTCCTCGATCTTCTGGTCGACCGACGGAAGCGCGGTCTACTGGAAGCCGTGGACCTGGTTTACCGCGCTTCGCGCAGACCGGCTCGGCCAGCGCTTCCGGAGCGTCGAGTGAGCAGGCGGGACCTCGCCGCCTTCGCCGAACAGGCGCTCGGCCACCGGTTCAATGATCCGTTCCTGCTCGAGCGCGCGCTCACCCATTCAAGCAACGGCAAGAACAGCTACGAGCGGCTCGAGTTCCTCGGCGACCGGGTTCTCGGGCTGGTCGTCGCCCGCTGGCTGTTCGAGCGATTTCCGAATGAGCCGGAGGGCCGGCTCGCCCGTCGGCTCAACGCTTTGGTCGCGAGGGAAAGCTGCGCCGAGGTCGGCCGGCGACTTGGCCTTCCCCATCTGATTCGGGTTGGCCGCCAGGCGCGCGAGGACGGCGCCCACCAGGGCGACAATGTCATCGGCGACGTCGTCGAGGCATTGATCGGCGCGCTCCTGCTCGACGGTGGCTTCGATGTTGCCGAGCGTTTCATTCGAACGGCCTGGGTCGCATCCCTCGAAGGCCAGGGCCAGGCCCCCTTGCACCCCAAATCGGCGCTCCAGGAGCTTGCCGCCGCCCAAGGCCGCGAGCCTCCGGCTTACGAGACCGTCGCCCGCAGCGGCGCCCATCACGCCCCACGTTTCACCATCCGCGTGTCGGTGAAGGGTCTCGGCGAGGCCCAGGCCGAAGGCGCGTCCAAGCAGGAGGCCGAAACCGCGGCTGCCGCTGCTTTGTTGACCAGGCTGCAATGAGCTTGGCAAACACCCGCGCCGGCTTCGTCGCCGTGATCGGCGCGCCCAACGCCGGCAAATCGACCCTGGTCAATGCCCTCGTCGGCCAGAAGGTCGCGATCGTCAGCGCCAGGGAGCAGACGACACGATCGCGGCTGATGGGCATTGCCATCCATGGCCCGGCGCAGATTCTCCTCGTCGACACGCCAGGGATTTTCGCTCCGCGCCGCCGGCTCGATCGGGCGATGGTCGCCGCTGCCTGGACCGGCGCCCAGGATGCCGACCTCATCGTGCTGGTGGTCGATTCGGCCGAGGGCATCAGACCTTCGGTCGAACGCATCGTCGAGGAGCTTGGCAAGCGCGACCAGCCGCTGATTCTCGTCCTCAACAAGGTCGACCTTGTCAAAAAGGCCGATCTGCTGGCCTTGTCCGCCGACCTCTCCGGGCGACTCGACCCGGAAAAGGTGTTCATGATCAGCGCGGCCCAGGGCGACGGGGTCATGGACCTGAAGGACGCGCTCGCCCAGGCGCTTCCGAACGGGCCGTGGCTCTACCCGGAGGACGAGCTGTCCGATGCGACCGACCGGATGATCGCCGCCGAGCTCACCCGCGAGCAGATTTACAACCAGCTCTACCAGGAGCTGCCCTACGCGACCGCGATCGAGACCGAAAAATGGGAGGACCGGCCTGACGGATCGACCGCGATCCACCAGCAGGTGCTGGTCGAGCGCGACAGCCAGAAGGCGATCGTCATCGGCAAAGGGGGCTCGCGGCTGAAGAAAATCGGCCGGCAGGCGCGCGAAGCCATCGCCGAGCATCTCGGGCGGCCGGTCCACTTGTTCCTCCACGTCAAGGTCAACCCCAAGTGGGACGAGGATCGGTCGCTCTACAAAGACATCGGACTGGAGTGGGCGGATTGACCGACGACAACTGTGAAGAAGTTTTCGCTGCGCTAAAAGCTCGGGAGCCGATCTTCCACCGACCGGAATTCGGAACAGGTCGTCAAGATTTTGAGGCTATGGTCGATCGGGATTTTTGGGAAGTCGGAGCGTCGGGTCGCGTTTACTCTCGCCAATTTGTACTCGACACACTCGAACGTCGTCATGCGGCTGGGCCCGTGAACGATGATTGGCGGGTCGAAGACTGCGCCTATCGCGAGATCGGGCCCCAGACGTACCTCTTTACGTACCGACTGCATCAAGGCGAGCGCATTTCCCGCCGCGCCACTTTATGGCGTAAAGGCGGGGACGGCTGGAAAGCCCTTTATCACCAAGGCACTCTCGTCAGCTCCTGAGCTGAAGCACCTCATCCACAAAGGCTGGCACCAGCTCGCCCGCCCTGCCGATCCGGCTCTCATGGAAGAAATGGCTGCCGAGGCTCGGCTCGAGATTGATCTCGATGCAGTGCGCGCCGCAGTAGCGCGCCGTCTGGACGAAGCCGGCAGCGGGATAGACCGCGCCCGACGTGCCGATCGACGCGAACAGGTCGCACCGCCGAAGCGCTTCGTCGATCCGCTCCATCTCGTAGGGCATCTCGCCGAACCAGACGACGTCTGGCCGCACTTGCCCTTGCTCGCCGCACTCCGGGCAGGAGGCATGCTCTCCCATCGGCCCGTCCCACGCGAAGCGCTGGTCGCAGCCGAGGCACCAGCCTTTCCTCAGCTCGCCGTGCATGTGCAGCAGCCTCCTTGCCCCTGCCCTTTCGTGCAAATCGTCGACATTCTGGGTGACGATCAGGAGTTCGCCCGGCCATTTTGCATCGAGCCGCGCCAGCGCTGCGTGCGCGCCACTGGGCTCGACGGTCGCCAGCTTCGCCCGGCGCGCGTCGTAAAAGGCGTGGACCAGTGCCGGGTCGCGGGCGAAACCTTCTGGAGTCGCGACGTCCTCGACCCGATGACCTTCCCACAGCCCGTCCGGGCCGCGGAAGGTGGCGACCCCGCTCTCGGCCGAAACCCCGGCCCCGGTCAGAACGACGATTCGCCGCACATTGTCCATCCAGCGCTCCCTAGCTGCCTTCCGCCGCACCCGCCATGCGGCCCGGCTCACTCAGAGAACAAAACGGCCGTTCACCCGTTGGCTATGTAACCCCACGAAACGACAGGAGAAACGCGATGAATGACCGCAAAGGCACCGGCATGGACGACCGTACCGAAGGCAGCATGAAGCAGACCGGCGGAAGCATGAAGGAAGGCGCCGGCAAGCTGCTGGGCGACGAGAAAATGAAGCGCGAGGGCCAGACCGACAAGGCCGAAGGCAAGCTCCAGAACACCTGGGGCGGAATCAAGGACAAGGCCCGCGAAGTCACCGGCAGCGACGATCGGTAAGCAGGATCGATGTACCGGGGCGGCCCATTCGGCCGCCCCATTTTTCGTCAAAAGGAGAGGAAAGACCATGGCCAACAAGATTGCGGCAGCGATTTTCCGTGACGGCGATCACGCCGAACGGGCGATCAAGGAGCTTCGCGAAGCGGGCGTTCCGGAAAATGCGATTTCCGTCGTCAAGTTGCACGACGACGACGGCAAGAATGACAGCGATTCCCATCGCACCACCGAAATCGACGACGGCGACAACAAGGCTACCGGCGCCCTCAAGGGTCTTGCCGCGGGCGGCACGATCGGCGCTATTGCCGGCCTTGGCGCATTGCTCATTCCCGGCATCGGCCCGTTCATCGCCGGCGGAGCGCTCGCCACGACTCTCGGCACCGCCGGATCGGCCGCGGTTGCCAGCGGCGCGCTTGGCGCGGCGGCGGGCGGCCTGACCGGAGCGCTGGTCGATTACGGCCTCAAGCGCGAGCATGCCGAATATTATGAGCGCCGGGTCCGCGAAGGCGCGGTATTCGTCGCCGTCGACACGTCGCACGACCCGTCGGCTTATGCCCCGACCCGCGGCATCCTGCGCGCGGCCGGCGGCGAGAGCGCCGACGCCGACGAGCCGGCGGCGACCAGCAACTGACGGAGATGGCAATGCGACTCATCAAACCCGCTCTCGCTGCGGTTGCAGCCTCGGCGATCGCGATCGGCGCCTGCGGACAGCAGGAGACGGCCAATAACCTGGCGATCGAGGGCGACACCGGCGAAACCGCGATCGCCGAGCCCGAAGCCGGTGGGCCGGGCGATCCGGCGACCGGCAATCTGATGCTCGACTCGCCGCCGAGCGCGGTTGACGGCGCGATCAACGAAACCGACGCACAGGCCAATCTCGGCAACGCGGTCGGAAACCTGCAATAATCCCTCAGGCTTGCCTGCGGGCAACGGGCTGCCGCTCTTTATGGGAGCGGCAGCCCTTCTTTTATCGGAAGAGGCCGGCGCGCCTTAGAAGATAGCGCTCAGGATTCCCGACACGACCAGAAGGCCGATGAGGAAGATGACGACGACGATCCAGATCAGGATCCGCAGCATTGCGTGGCTCCTTTGCGGCGTTGGGCGGCGGTGTCTCAATGGGCTCCGCCTCTCTCAAGGATACGCGCCGCCCTCGGCGATGGTTCCGGCCGCCGGGCTGCTCAGACCGTCGGAAGCGGGGCGTTGGGATCGGTCGGCTTGATTTCCATGATCATGTCGTCTGGCTCGAGGCTCTCGGCCTGCGGCCGCCAGAAGCCGTAGGCGACCCCGCCCCGGATCAGGCGAAGGCCGACCCCGTCGGTGACATCCTTGAGCGACCTGCCGATCTCGTCCGCGCGCACCGGGCGCTCGATCAATTGCACCTTGCCGCCGATCGATGCGAGGTCGGCGAGATA
>DATLGC010000171.1:0-24892 GCA_035540655.1 Sphingomicrobium sp.
CACCGCATTGTCGCTGGCGCGTTCCAGCGCCCAGCTTCCCGACACGAACGGACTGCGGTCCTCGAAGCGGTTGATCTTGCGACGAAATTCGAGCTGCTCGCCGTCGCCGGCCTCGAACAGGGTGTCGCTTCCCTCCTCGACCTGGCCGAAGCGCTGGGTGCCGGCGGACAGGTTGAAGCTGGACGCGCCGCGCTTGATCAACGCCGATCCCGACAGGTTGGGCACGACCTTTCCAGTATAAATCCGCCGCCCCGAGGCGGTGACGTTGCCATCAACTCCGGCCTCGGCCGACAGGATGACGTTGAGGACCTGGCTCTTGCCCGAATATTCGGCGCCGTAGAGATCGCCCGGCCCGACCTCGACCCGGACCACGCGGTTTGCCGGGATTCGCCCGAGTGTGGTTTCAAGCGTGTCGGCCTTCGAGCTCGGACGAGCGCCATTGATCACTACATTGCCTGCAGCTTGCGCGAAGCCTCGCACGTCGGTGTTGCCAAGGTCGAGGGTGAAGCCGGGCACGCGCTGGGCGATGTCGAGCGCGGTTCGCGGGGCATATTGCTGGAAAAAGGCAGCGTCGTAGGTCGTTGTCCGCGTTGCCTGAGTAGGCTCCGCCGGTAGCCTGTCCCCCGGAACCGTGGATTGCGCGGCCGCGGCAGCGTGAACAACGAGCGCCGGAAGTGCGACGGAAAGCAACAAGCCGGTTCGCATGATTCACTCCTGTACTACTGTTATAGTACACATATACACCAGCAACTTTGAATTACCAGCGCGCTTCGACGGATCGACGAACAATTCCGCGAATGGCTCTGGAGCCGCGGCGGGCGGCGCCGCCGCAGTCAGAAGTTGCCGCGAACCGACGCCGAGAAGACCGGCCCGATCAAGCGATTGCGCCGTTCGAGGAACATAAGTGGATGAGCGTTGCGGAAACCGGAGTAGACGTCGCGCTCCCAGCGGCTCCGGGCATTGAGAAGGTTCCCGACTTCCGCCCTGACCGTGAGCCCGGCAAAGTCCTTGTTTTCCACGAAGGCGTTAAGCCAGACTGGCCCCTCCCACTGGCGACCGACCTCGGTCAGCCGATAAGCCTTGGTGTTCCAGCCGTGGAACATGTTGCTTCCCCATGCCCAGCGACTGCCGGCTATGTCGTGACGCAGGTTGAGTTCGATCGCCCGCTTGGTCGTGTTGCTGATCGGACGCATCTCGCCGGTCAGCGGATCTTCGACCCGGGAACGCTGCAGGAGCAGCATCGAATCGAGCTTGGCGCCCTTCCAGCCGAGATTGTCGAACAGCCAGGTGCCTTTCCATTCGAGCCCGTAGCGGTGGGCCCGGTCGATATTGCCCGGGCTTTGTCCGCTTTCACCGATAGGGACGATGTCGACGATGTCATCGATCCGGCGGCCAAACAGCCGCAAGCTGGTGCTTCCCCAGGCACCCAGCTTGCGATTCGCTTCGAGGTCGACCTCCCAACTTTGCGGCGGCACGAGCGCGAGGTTGCCGGCATTCTGCCGATCGTCGGTGAGGTTCATCGAGGCGAGGAAATCGTAGAAATTGAGCTGACCGACGCGCCGCCGGAGCTTGAGGCTGACGTCCAGGCCGTTGTTCGGTTTCCAGGCCAGCGAGGCGCTGCCCTTGGGCCGAAAAAAGCTGCGCGAGAGACTGCCCAGCGCGCTTGCGCTGCTCAGCTTGGAATGTTCGGCGCCACCGACCAGTTGCAGGTTCAATGTCGGGCCGAGCGGCCGATTGTGGGTGAGCAGGACCTCATAGCGGTCCTCGGAGACCTGTCCCGATCCGGCGGGGAAGGGGACTTCCTCGAATTCGCCAGCGGAGTTGAGCAGGAACAGCCGCGAAACGCTGTCGAGCTTGTTGAAGGCCCCCTCTGCGGACAATTGCCAGTCGGAACGTCCGGTCTTCCAGCCATATTCTCCGCGACCGATCCATTCACCCATTCGGCCGTCGCGCGAAAATCGGTCGCCAACGGCTGGCGAGCTGTCGGCAAAGGTGACTATTGCGGTTGAGGTGATCGGCTCGTGATCGAACTTGCGAAGCCCGATGAGCTTCATCCGGCCCGGGCCAAGGGCGAAGGCGTAATCTCCCCCGACCTCATAGACAAAGCCGCGCATCCGGGTTCGAACCTCTCGCGTGCGATCGGTCCCGCCAGGGCGCTCGCGAACGCTGTCCTCCCGAAAGCTGTGGAAATAGGGCATGTAGGACAGGTTGAGGTTGGCTTCGGACGTGCCGGGCGCATCGATCGTGAAACGGCCGCTCATCCTCGGATTGTCGAAGTTTGAGCGCCACACGTCATCTCGGAACTCGATCGGTCCGGTGACGGGATCGCTGATCACTGTGCCGCCACCGGCCGCGCCCCGGTTCGCCCCGCTGTTCAGGCCGACCGTATATTTGACCGGCCCTTTGACCCCTGAATAGCTGATCTCCCCGCGCGTATAGATTGGGTCGGCGTAGTGAGCGCGAAATTCCGGGCGCCAGGAAAATTGCCCGGTCGATTTCTGGTCAGTCTTCAGAATGACATTCGCCACCTGGCCCGTCAGGCCGGCGATATCGAGCGTTGCCGCGTCGACGATCTCGATCCGCTCGACGCTTGCGGCGGAAATCTTCTGAAGCTCGGCGACCGCGCCGCCGGACTTGTTGGTTATCCGCTGGCCGTTCAGCAGGACATTCTCCGATGCCTGGCCAAGTCCGCGCTCCTGGTCGGCGGAGCGGATTGTGAACCCCGGAACTTGCCGAACCATGTCGAGGGCGTTTCGCGGCGCAAAGCGGGCGAAGTCGACCGGGGCGTAGACGCGCTTTCCGCTGGCAACCGTCGCGACAGGCGGTGGAGCCACTGCTGGATCGGGCGGAAGGTCTTCCGCCCGAAGTGAGGCCGGGAGGACGACCAGCGTTGCGGCTGAAGCCAGCAGGAACGGCCGATGGGTACGCGACAGGCTTTTCATCTGATTACCCCTTGCTGGCGTTTGTTTAGCGGGACCGCGGCCGGCGGCGCCCGACCTCTTCGCTGAACGGCATGCTCCCGTCGTCAGCCTGCATGGCACGCACGAATTGCGGAGTGACTCCGAGCGCCTTCAGCTCGATCAGCTTGGACACCGGCAGATTTCGGTACCCCGCGCGCTGAAAGCCGGCGACGTAATCCGGGGTGACGCCAAGCGCTTGTAGCTGGACCAGCTGGCTTGCGGGGAGCCGGCCGTAGCCGATCCGCTCGAACCCGGCGACAAAGTCGGCGGTTATGTTGAGCGCCTTGAGCTGGATCAGCTCGCTCGCGGGGAGGTTCGAATAGCCCAGGCGGACGAACCCCCGGATATAATCGGGCGTAATGTTGAGCGCTTTGAACTGAAGCAAAGTGTCGAGCGATTGCGGGCGGTAGCCGGCGCGGGCAAGTTCGCTGATGTAGGTCCTGGTGACGCCCAGCGCTGTCAGGCTCATCAGGTCGTTCACCCGGGGCGCCGGATATCGTGCCGCGGCAAGCGCGTCGACTAGCTCGCGCCGGACATTGAGTGAGATCAGGCCATACGCCTGCTCCTCGGTCGGACGGGGGATGCCTCGCTGCTCGAGCAATCGGATAAAGGCGGCATCGGGTGTCATTTGGCACGATCCGCGCGCCAGCGAATTGCCGCCTGTTCCGGCGCAGTCCACGCGCCCGGCTTCGCGAACGATCGCGAAGCTGATCGGGTGGGTGCCGGCCGCTCGAAACCGTGCAACGTCCAGCCCGGCAAGCTCGGCGGGCGCAAACGAGGTCGACCAATTGTTGGTCTCGCGATCGATCTTGCGGAACGTTGCCCGGATATGGTCACCCTTGGTGGAAGGCTCGAGGGTGAAGGAGAGGCCGGATGCTGGCGCGGCGATGCAGGCCGAGGACAAGGTGATCGTCGACAGGGCGAGCGCTGCGAACATGGCGATCAATCGTGACATGGCATTTCTCCTGGGTTCAGCGGGCAAAGCTCGCCCGTGCGCTCCATCGAGAGCGTTCGAAATTCGGCAGTTTGTTGAATTCAGCGGTTCAGCGGCGCGAATGCGTCAGGGGCTGTCGGCCGCCTTGAGATCCTCGGGTGTTATTCCCAGTGCTTTCAGCTCCACCATTCGGCTGGGACTTGGCAGTCTGCCGCCAGCACGACGAAACCGGTCGATGTCGCGGGCGGTTACTCCCACTGCCTTCATCTCCACCAGCTGGTCCATGGACAGCCGGCCATAAGCTGCGATCATGGACCTGATGTAGCTGCCGGTGATCCCCATCGCCTTGGCTTCGACCACTTTGTCGGCGTTGAGGTTGGGGTAGCCGCTGGCTGCCAGCTCCCGCAAGTAAGCGGCGCTGACGCCGAGGGCCTTGAACTGGACGATTTCGTCATGCCCAAGCCGAAGGTTGGGAGCGGCGCTGCGGATCGAACTGACATAGTCCGGCGACGCGCCCAGAGCCTTGAGCTCGATCGCGCGATCGATGGCATCATCGTGATCGCGCGGCGGGCGCGGCGGCCGAGGACTTGCAGGAGGATGAGCGATAACCGCGGCGAGCCCGGTGACCGCGCTCGCATCCGAATAGGTCGTTATTGCGCCGCCTGGACTTTGCAGGACGGTACGCCGGCGACCCTGCGCGTCGGGTGATGCAACGGTGATGGTTGCACCATCTGGGCTCCGGACGATGGTCTGCCCATTGGCCGTGATGATGGTGCCTCCGTTCGGCTGACGCAATTCGACCGGCGGAGGGACGACGAGGGCGCCAGCAGTCTGAGCAGCCGAAGCGCCGGCTCCGCCGATCGCGGCCACTGGGGCGTGATCTGCCCCTGGAGCAGCTGGCGGCGCAGTTGCGACAGCGGCGAGAGCCTTGCCTCCGACCGATTGGGCATTGGTCGCGGCAGGAGTCACGGTCACGACTTGCAGCGCAGCGACCGGGACCGCCATTCCGGCAGCGAAGAATCCCGCGGCCGCGCTCCACCGCCAGCCGCCCGGCGCGCGGGCCGATGCGGCGTCGAGCACGCGCTTGACCCGCCGGGCAAGCGAGTTGCGGGCAGGGGCCACCCCGTGAGCGCCGAGCAGCAGGCCGCGGCATTCGTGCCGAGCGATGCCGACCAGCAACCGGGCATAGTCGGTATCGTCGATATTGGCGGCGAGGACCGCGTCGTCGGCCGCTTCTTCGCGTAGCTGATGCGCCTCACGGGCGAGCAGCCAGACGAGTGGGTTGAACCAGAAGATTGCGACGGTAACCCGGGCGAGAAGCAGCTTGGCCCAGTCGAGCCTGGCGACGTGCGCGAGCTCGTGGGCGATGATCGCTTCGGCTTCATCGCGTGCCTGGGCCGCGTCGCTGTTGAGCAGGATCACCGGCCGCATCAGCCCCCAGCTGATCGGCGAGCGGATGTCGTCGCTTGTGAGCAGCGCGGTTCCGTTCTTGAACCCCATGCGCCGCTGGGCGTGGGCGAGGGCGGTCAGCCAATGTTGGTCGACCAGAACCTGGGCGCGCGCCTTGAGCGGCACCAGCCGCCCGATCGCGATCAAGGTAAGCAGTAGGAGCAATGCAGCGGGAGCAGCATAGAGCCAGAAACCCCAGTCAACGCTATCGGCGAGCCCGACGGCTGGCTCCGCGCCCCCGGGAAAGGTCGCGGCGGATGCCGCGACCTCGGGCGCCAGGGCTGAGCCTTCGACAATCGCCACTTCTGCAGGTGGCTGCGCCAAGAATGCGGGGCCGGACACCTCGAAAGCGGGCAGGGCGATCGCCGCTACCGGCAGCAGCATGAGCGCGCCGAGACCCAGATGGGCGACGAAGCTGCGATCCGCTGCCGAGCGACGGCGCATCAGCTGGAGGAGAAGCAGGGCCCCGCTTGCTATCAAGAGCGACTTTGCTGCGAGAAGGACGAACCATTCCATCACTGCGCTCCCTTGGCTGCGCGTGCCCGCGCGATCATCGCTTCCAGCTGGTCGAGCTCCTGCTCGTCGAGCCTGTCGGACATTCCCAGCAGGGCCGTTGCGGCGCCTGCCGGCGAGCCGCCGAAGAAAGTCCGCACGATTTCGCTGAGCGCGCTCTTTCGAGCGAGTGCTTCCGACACCGCCGGGCTATAGAGATAGCCGCGATCGGAGTCCGTCCGGCGGACATAGCCCTTGTCTTCGAGGCGCTTGAGCATCGTCCGGACGGCCGAGCCGCTCGGATTGTCGGGAAGCGCATCGCAAATCTCGGCCGCGGCCATCTCGCCCCGCTGATAGAGCAGGTCGACGATCTGGCGTTCCCGAGGGGGCAACTTGCTGAGCATTACGAACCTTCCGCGCTACATTTGTAGAGCTATGTGCTACATTTGTAGCGACCACGCAAGCGCAAATGTCCAAAGGCGGTTATTTTTCGACGAACGGCGGGGCCGCGCTGGCGGGTCGGGATGGCGGATGGGGTGGGATTCGAACCCACGGTGGGCTTCCACCCACGGCGGTTTTCAAGACCGCTGCCTTAAACCACTCGGCCACCCATCCTGCGTTCAGGCTTGACCCGCTATCGTTGTTCAACATGGGACGTGCAAGTGCCGGGTTGAACCCCACTGGCTTGTGGCGGGTTTGGAATCCCGGTTAGCGAGGGCAAGGGAGATAGCGTTGCGTTGGACAGGCAGCTGGATTGCGGTGGGATCGGCGGCGCTGGCGCTCGGGCCGGCAAGCGCCCAGGTCGACCCGCGCGCGCCGCTGCCGCCAAAGGCACAGCCACGCCTTGCCGCGGCTCAGGTCCAGCCGGTTCCAGCCGTCAGCCAGCTTCAGGCGTCCGTCCAACTCGCCTCGGTTCAACCGCAATTCCATGGAGCCGCCAGCGGCTTTGAGAGCTACAAGCAATATCTGATGCATGCTGCGCGCCGTGAGGGAATCCGCGAAGCAACAATTCAGGGCTATATTCCGGGCCTGCGGCTCAACGAACGGGCAATGCAGCTCGATCGCGCACAGCGGCCCGGTGCAGCCGCCGCCAGCGGCTATGTCCCGCCGCTCGCGCCCTATCTTCGTGATCACGTCACGCCGTCGCTGATTTCGCGCGGGCAGTCTCGCTATTCGGCGCACTGGCCGAACCTGACGCAGATCTACAACCGCTACGGCGTCGATCCGGCGGTTCTGATGGCGATCTACGGCAAGGAAACCAGCTACGGCACGGTCACCGGCAATTTCGACCTGCTCGAGGCCCTGGCAAGCCTCGCTTACGAAGGCCGGCGCCGGGCAATGTTCGAGGCGGAGTTCCTCGCCGCGCTCAAGCTGGTCGATTCGGGTATCCCGAGGGCACGCCTTCGCGGCAGCTACGCCGGCGCAACCGGCTACCCGCAGTTCATGCCGACGGTCGTCCTCCGGCTTCGTGCCGACGGTGACGGCGACGGCTACGCCGACATCTGGACCAACGAGGTCGACGCGCTCGCCTCGATCGCCAATTATCTGCGCGATGCCGGGTGGAAGGCGGGAGTGCCGTGGGGTACGGCCGTGCGCGTGCCCCCGACGCTCGACCGGAACGCCATCCGAAGCCGGATGGAATCGCCGGTCTGCCCGGCGGTGTTCCGCCGCCATAGCCGCTGGATGACGGTTCGCGAATGGCGTGCGCTCGGCGTCGCGCCGCTCCGGACGGCGCTTCCTGACACCGAAATGGCGACCCTGATGGAGCCCGACGGGCCGGGCGCCACGGCCTACCTCCTGACCGGCAATTACCGGGCCGTGCTCGATTATAATTGCTCGAATTTCTACGCCATGTCGGTGGTAATGCTCGCCGACGCCATCGCCCGCCGCTAAGACCCTCGCGCAAGCCGCCTTGGGGCGATAGACAGGGCGCTCCAGTCGCTCATGCAAGGGAATTACGGCCCGCCGATGACTCGCGCTTTCATGCTCGCCGCAACCGCCGCGCTCGCCTTCACCACCGCCGCGCCCGCCCAGGCTCCCCGCCACGACACGCCGGCGCCGATTGCCTTTCTGCTCGACCTGACATCCGGCGCCGAACTTCTCGCCAAGAATGCGGACCAGCGAATTCCGCCGGCGTCGATGGCCAAGATGATGACCACAGAGGTCGCCTTCGAACTGATTGCAAGCGGCAGGCTGGCGCCGAACAAGATGTGCACCGTCCGGCCCGAAACCTGGCGCCAGTGGCACGGCCCGCAGGCGGGATCGACCATGTTCCTGTCAGCCAATGAACAGGTCAGTGTCGAGAACCTGCTTCACGGCGTGGTGACCTTGTCGGGCAACGATGCCTCGGTCGTCCTCGCCGAATGCATTGCCGGAACCGAGCAGGCGTTCGCCGAGCAGATGACTGCGCTCGCCCGCGAGCTAGGCATGCGCAACAGCCGCTTCTGCAATTCGACCGGCTGGCCGGACGAGGGCTGTACCTACACCACCGCGCGCGACCTTGCCTTGCTGGCCCGCGCATCGATCGAGCGGCACCCGGCGCTCTACAAGCAATATTACGGTCAGCCGAGCTTCACCTGGGGCCGCACCCTCGGGTCGGGCCAGGCGATCACACAGCCCAACCGCAACCCGCTTCTTGGCCGGGTCGCCGGCGCCGATGGCCTCAAGACGGGTCACACCCAGGAGGCCGGATACGGCTTCACAGGCTCGGCCGAACAGAATGGGCGGCGCCTGGTCATGGTCGTTGCCGGCCTTCAGAGCTGGGACGCGAGGGTGCAGGAATCGACCCGGCTGATGAGCTGGGGCTTCAACGCCTGGCAGTCCCGGCCGTTGTTCCAGCAGGGTGCAAGGGTCGGCTCCGCCCAGGTCCAGCTCGGCAGCAGGGCCCAGGTTCCACTGGTGGCGCCGCGCAACCTTGCCGTCACCTATCCGGCCGGCCGGTCGGGGGAGCCGCGCCTCAAGATCCGTTATAACGGGCCGATCAAGGCGCCGATCGAACAGGGCCAGCATGTCGCCGACCTTGTCGTCGAGACCGGCAATTCACCGCCGCAAGTGATGCCGCTGGTCGCCGGTGAAGCGGTCGGCGAGGCCGGATTTTTCACCCGCGCCTGGATCGGCCTGAAGCAATTGCTTGGCCTGGCGTGATCCAGCGCGGCCGATTCATCAGCCTCGAAGGCGGGGAAGGGGTCGGCAAGAGCACCCAGCTGGCGGCGCTGACTGCGGCCCTGCGGGAGCGCGGGATCGATGTCGTCCAGACTCGCGAACCGGGAGGAAGCGACGGCGCCGAGCGAATCCGCGAGTTGCTGCTGACCGGACCGGACGACAAATGGGGCGCCGCGGCCGAAGCCTTGCTGTTCGCTGCTGCTCGAACCGATCATGTCGACAAGGTGATCCGACCGGCGGTGGAGGCCGGTCGTTGGGTGCTATCCGACCGCTTTGTCGACAGTTCCCTCGCTTATCAGGGAGGCGCCGGCGGGCTTGGCATCGAGGCGGTTCGGGCGATCAACGCATTCGGCATCGGAAACTGGTTTCCGGACCGAACCCTGGTCCTTGCCCTGGCCGAAGGTGGCGCCCGTGCCCGGGTCCGCGACAATGAGGACAGCGACCGAATCGGCGGCCGCCCGGAGGACTATCACCAGAAAGTCGACCTCGCTTTCCGTCTGATCGCCGCCGAGGAACCGGATCGGGTCCGCATCGTCGACGTGTCTGGCCCGCCGGACGCGGTGACGGGCCGGCTGATCGCCGCCCTCGAGGATCTGCTGCCGTGATCCTCGGCCAGGACATTGCCATCGACCGCTTTCGCTCGGCGATGGATTCGGGAACGCTTCACCATGCCTGGCTGCTTACTGGCCCCCGCGGCGTCGGCAAGGCGACCTTTGCCGAGGCCGCGGCGACAAGACTCCTGGCGCAGGCGGCAGGTCCGCCGGTGTCCCTTCCGGGCCTGGGAACACCGGACGATCACCCAATCACGAAGCTCGTCACCGCCAGAAGTCATCCCGACCTTCGCTGGCTCCAGCGGCTCCCGAAGGAAAAAGGCGAGGGGCTGGCCCGCAACATTAGCGTCAAGCAGGTGCGCGGGCTCATCGAATTCCTTGGGCTGACGCCGGCGCTGTCAGGGGCTCGGGCGATCATCATCGACACCGCGGACGAGCTGGAGGCCGCGGGCGCCAACGCGCTCTTGAAGATGCTCGAGGAGCCGCCGCCCAATAGCGTCTTCTTCCTCGTCAGCAATTCGCCGGGGCGGCTGCTGCCGACCATCCGCTCACGCTGCCGCCGGCTCGACTTCATGCTGCTCGGTGACGACGCCATGACGTCACTTTTGCAACTCAACCGTCCAGAGCTCGTCGAGCCCGAGCGCGGCCGGATCGTCGCTATGGCCGGAGGCTCGGCGGGGAGGGCGCTAGCCTTCGCCGAGCTCGGGCTCGCGCAGCTCGCCGATTCGGCGAGCGCAATCCTGCGCGAGGGCGACTCCTGCAATGGCCGCCGCTCGAAGCTTGCCCAGGACTTGGGCAAAAAGGGAGCCGCCGACCGCTATTCGGCATTCCTCGATCTCGTTCCTTCGCTGATCGCCCGCGAAGCCCGTGCCCTGGCCGGCTCGCGGCGCGAGCGCGCTCTCGATGCCTATGCCGAGGTCCGCGACGTTGCCGCGGCGGCGCCGCGGCTGTCGCTCGACCCGGCTGCGACCGTGTTCCGGATTGGCGGAATCCTCGCGTCGGTTGCCGAGCCGCCGCTTCCTTGAAGCGCCCTTCAGGCGCGGCTAGGGCGCACGCCATGGCAGAGCCCTTCTACATCACCACCGCGATCAGCTACCCCAACGGGCCGCCGCACATCGGCCATGCCTATGAAGCGATCGCCGCCGACGTCATCGCCCGCTTCCAGCGTTCCCGCGGCCGCGACGTCCGCTTCCAGACCGGGACCGACGAGCATGGGCTGAAAATGGCCCAGGCGGCGCGATCCGAAGGCATGGAGCCGCGAGCATATGCCGACAAGATGGCGACTGTTTTCAACGATATGTGCGATCGACTTAATATTTCATACGATCGGTTCATCCGCACGTCCGAACCGGAGCACCATCGGGCCAGCCGGGCGATCTGGAAAGCGATGGAGGAGAAAGGCGACCTCTATCTCGGCCGCTACGAAGGCTGGTACTCGATCCGCGACGAAGCCTATTACGACGACGGCGAACTGACCACGGGGGAGGGCGGCGAGAAACTGTCGCCGCAGGGCACGCCGGTCGAATGGACGGTCGAGGAAAGCTGGTTCTTCCGCCTGTCGGCCTATCAGCAACGGCTGCTCGACCATTATTCGGCCAATCTCGGCTTCATCCAGCCCGAAAGCCGTCGCAACGAGGTGATGCGCTTCGTCGAGGGGGGGCTGTCCGACCTGTCGATCTCGCGCACCAGCTTCGACTGGGGAGTCAAGGTGCCGGGCAGCGACGACCACGTCATGTATGTCTGGCTCGATGCGCTGACCAATTACATCACCGGCCTAGGCTATCCCGACGGCGGCGCGTTGTGGGACCGCTACTGGCCGGCCGACGTCCATCTCATTGGCAAGGACGTGGTGCGCTTCCACGCTGTCTACTGGCCGGCTTTCCTGATGTCCGCCGGTATCGAATTGCCGAGGCAGGTCTATGGCCATGGTTTCCTCCTCAGCCGCGGCGAGAAAATGTCGAAGAGCATCGGCAACGTCGTCGATCCGTTCGTGCTTGCCGAGCGCTTCGGGGTCGATGCTCTGCGTTACTTCCTGATGCGCGAAGTGCCGTTCGGCCAGGACGGCAGCTATTCGCCGGAGGCCATCGTCAATCGCGCGAACGCCGAGCTGGCGAACAGCTTCGGCAATCTCGCGCAGCGTACATTATCGATGATCTACAAGAATTTGGACGGCGTTCTTCCGAAAGCTGGAGAGGCTACCGATGATCGCGAACTGCTCGATTTCGTCAACCGAACGGCGATGACGGATGTCCCCGGGGCCTTTGAGCGATTCGCTTTTTCGCAGGGGATCGAGGCCTGGCTTCGAGCGGTGTTCGCCTGCAATCAATATGTCGATGCGCAGGCCCCGTGGGCGCTGCGCAAGAGCGATCCAGACCGCATGGCCGCAGTGCTTGGTACTTTGGTTGCCGCGGTCCGCCAGCTTGCGATCGCAATCGCTCCGGTTATCCCGGAATCGGCCGACAAGCTGCTGACGCTGATCGACAGCGGGTCGACGGGCGAGCCAATCGCTCAGCCGGCGCCCTTGTTCCCTCGCCTCGAGCTGGAGGAAGAGGAGGGGGCATGAGGCTGATCGACAGCCATTGCCACCTCAACTACGCCGGTCTCGCCGAGCGGCAGGAAGAGGTTCTGGACAACGCTCGCGCCCGCGGTGTGACCGGCTTTCTCAACATCTCCACCCGGCAAAGCGAGTGGAGCGATGTCATTGGCGCCGCCGAGCGCCATTCCGACGTCTGGGCGACGGTCGGAGTGCATCCCCACGAGGCTGACGCCCACCCCGACCTGGGCGCGGCCGCGCTGGTGGATGGCGCTCGCCACCCGCGCGTGATCGCCATCGGCGAGTGCGGCCTTGATTATCATTACGACAAATCGGACCGAGCCGCGCAGCGCGAGCGGTTCCAGGAGCATATCGAAGCAGCGAGACAGAGCGGTCTTCCGCTGGTCGTCCATACCCGAGATGCCGAGCAGGACACTGCGGAGATGCTTTCCTCGGCGGTCAGGGAAGGGGGCGTCACCGGGGTGCTCCACTGCTTTACCGGCAGCGCCGAGCTCGCCCGCAAGGGGCTCGACCTCGGCTTTTTCGTCTCTCTGTCCGGGATCGTCACCTTCAAGAACGCCCGTGACCTCCAGGAAACGGCCAAGAGCATCCCGCTGGAGTCTCTGCTTGTCGAGACGGATTCCCCGTTTCTCGCGCCCGTCCCCCACCGCGGCAAGACGTGCGAGCCGGCCTTCGTCGCCGACACCGCAGCCTTCCTCGCCGAGCTTCGCGGCGACCCGCTCGACAAGCTGGCCGAAGCGACGACCGCCAATTTCTTCCGACTGTTCCCCCGGGCCGAGGAGTGAAGGTCCGGATCCTCGGTTGCGGCACCTCGACCGGAGTCCCGCACATCCGCAGCGGCTGGGGTCAATGCGACCCGGCGGAGCCGCGCAACCGGCGGCTTCGTTCCTCGATCCTGATCGAAAGCTCTGGCCAGAGGCTGCTGGTCGACTGCGGCCCCGATCTTCGCCAGCAGCTGCTTGCCGCCGAAGTCAGCCGGATCGACGCAGTCATCGTCACTCACGACCATGCCGACCATTGCCACGGAATCGATGATCTGCGGCCGCTGGCGCAGGCGCTGGACGGCTCGCTTCCGATTCATGCGCGCCCGGATGTCATCGACCGCCTGCATCATCGCTTCGCTTATGTCTTCACCGGCTCGGAATTTTATCGGCCTGTGGCGGAACCGCGCGCGCTGGGCCGTGATTTGAATCTTGGCGAAGCGAACATCACGTTCGTCGACCAGCCGCATGGCCGGATCACTTCGCTTGGAATGAAGCTGACCGAGGCTGGCCGATCCATCAGCTATGCCATAGATTTCAATGAGATGACGGATGAAATGCGTGAATTATATCAAGGTACGGATGTGTTGATCTGCGACTGTCTCAGCCGCAATCCGCACCCGACCCACGCGCATCTCGACGCGGTCATCGGCTGGGCGAGGGAGCTTGCCGTTGGCCGTCTCTATCTCAGTCATCTTGGCAACAGCATGGATTATGCCTCGCTGGTGCGGGATCTTCCGGATTGGGCGGCGCCAGCACACGACGGGCTGGAGATCGCGCTGTGATCGGCAACAATGTGATGCTCGGCAGCGTCTATATCGTGCTCGCAATGATGCTCGTGCTCGGGGCGCTCATCAGCCGCCGCGAGCCGATGGCCAAGGTGCTGACCATGGCGATCGCCTGGATCGCCATCTTCGGCGCCGGTTTCGTGCTGTTCACCTTCCGCGATGATCTCGGCTGGGTCATGCAGCGGCTTCGCGCCGAAGCCGTCGGCGATCCGGTTGTCCAGGCCGAGGAAATCCGCATTCCCATGGCGATCGACGGCCATTTCTGGGTCGAAGGCCGGTTGAATGGAGAGCGCGTCCGTTTCCTGGTCGACAGCGGCGCGACGATGACCACGGTCGGGCGTGACACGGCAGAGCGGGTTGGGCTCGACCTCAGCGCCGGTCGCGGCCAGCTCGTCCGCACCGGTGCCGGCATCGTTCGGGTCGGAGTCGGCCGCGCCGAGACATTGAGCGTCGGCGGAATCAAGCGCGAGGGAATAACCGTCCACATCGCCGACCAGGAAAATCTGAACGTGCTCGGCATGAACTTCCTGTCGTCGCTTCAACGGTGGGGGGTCGAGGGCCGATGGCTGATCCTCGTTCCTTGATCTCAGCGTTATTTTACATAATGCATATTATCAGACATTGGTCGGAAAAGCGCGGGGGCCTAAGCTTTGCCTGAACTTTCACGCCTCGTTGCAATCATGAGGCGCCTTCGCGACCCCCATACGGGCTGCGAGTGGGACCGGCGGCAAAGCTTCGAGACGATCGCGCCCTACACAATCGAGGAAGCCTATGAAGTCGCCGACGCGATCGCTCGCGGCGACATGGACTCGCTCGCCGACGAGCTTGGCGATCTCCAACTCCAGGTGGTGTTCCACGCGCAGATGGCCGAGGAATCCGGGCATTTCGGCCTTGAGGACGTGATCGATCGAATCTGTGACAAGCTCGAACGGCGTCACCCACACATTTTCGGCGATGCCGAAAGCAGCCCCGGCTGGGAGGAGCTCAAGGCCGCAGAGCGGGATAACGGCAGCGATAGCAGTGCCTTGGCCGGAGTCGCTTTAGCCCTGCCGGCGCTTGAGCGCGCGGCCAAGCTGCAGCGCCGCGCCGCCCGCACCGGCTTTGACTGGCCCGATCCCTCCGGCGCCCGGGCCAAGATCATCGAAGAACTTGCCGAACTGGATGCGGAAAGCGACCATCGGCGCATGTTCGAGGAGATGGGCGACCTCCTGTTCGCGGTCGTGAACCTCGCACGACATCTCAACATCGAGCCGGAAGCCGCGCTGCGCGAAGCCAGCCGCAAGTTCGAGCGCCGCTTTCGGGCAATCGAGAAAGAGCCCGGATTTGCCGACCTGCCGCTCGCGGAAAAGGAAGCCTTATGGGCCGCGGCCAAGGCCGCTCAGGCGACTTCCAAAGACTGAAAACGCGCCCAATTCTCCGGCGACAGCCGGACCGATAGAACCACTTCATCATCGCTGACCCGCTGGTCGAGAACCTGGCCGCGGGCGTGAAGCCACGAAATCCTTCCGCCATCCGAGGGCCGAAGAACGACCTCGTGCACTTGCTCCCCGGCCCGCAGCAATTCGGATATTTGCCTCTTCAGCTGATCGAGTCCTTCGCCGGTGGCGGCAGAAATCGGCACAACATTGCCCCGCCGCTGCGCTTCCCCAAGCAAGGTTCCGACTGCTTCCGTTTTCATCAGGTCAATCTTGTTCCACGCCTCGATTCGCAGCGGCGATTCGGGTTCGTCGAGACCGAGCGATGTGAGCACGTCCTCGACATCCTGGCGCTGAGCCTCGCGGTCCGGATGCGCCATGTCGCGGACGTGGACCAGGATGTCCGCGGATGCCACTTCCTCAAGGGTCGCCCGGAAGGCCGCGACCAGCTCCGTCGGCAAGTCGGATACGAAGCCGACCGTGTCGGACAGAATCGCCTTGTCGAACCCGGGCAGTGGGATTTCGCGCATTGTCGGGTCAAGCGTCGCGAACAGGAGATTCTCGGCGAAAACCGTTTCGCCCGTCATTCGGTTGAAGAGGGTCGACTTTCCTGCGTTGGTATATCCGACCAGCGCGATGACCGGCCATGGCGCTCGTTGTCGCCTGTCGCGGTGAAGCGAGCGGGTTCGCTTCACTTGCTCGAGCTCGCGGCGGATCCTCGCCATGCGTTCGCGGATCAGCCGCCGGTCGGCCTCGATCTGCGTTTCGCCAGGGCCGCCGAGGAAGCCGAAGCCGCCGCGCTGTCGCTCGAGGTGGGTCCAGCTTCGGACGAGGCGGCCCGCCTGATAATCGAGATGGGCGAGCTCCACCTGGAGCCGGCCTTCCGCAGTCGCCGCTCGCTCGCCGAAGATTTCGAGGATCAGGCCGGTACGGTCGATCACCTTGGTGCCGACCTCGTCTTCCAGATTCTTCTGCTGGATGGGGGTAAGCGCCGAATCGACGATCAGGAGCCCGGCGCCCTCCTGGCGCGCCAGCTCCGCAATGTCCTGCGCCTGGCCCCTGCCAAGCAGGGTGGCGGGCCGAACCGAGCGCAGCCGGAAAGCGCGGCTAGCGACAATATTGATTCCGATCGCCTCGGCGAGCCCCTGCGCTTCCTCGAGGCGCGCCTCGGCCGAGCGCCGGCTGCCGTCGCCGCGCCGTTCGGGGACGATTAGCACCGCACGCTCGCCGCGAGCGACGTCGAGGGCGCCATTGCCGTCGAAATTATTCAGCGTCCGCCTCCGGTTGGTCGCGCTCCTGCTCGCCCTCGAGGGTCAGCGGCTGCGCCGACTGAAGGGTCGATACGGCGTGCTTGTAGACCAACTGCACCTGCCCGCTGCGTTCGAGCAGCAGGCTGAACTGGTCGAAGCCCGCGACCATGCCCTGCAGCATGACTCCATTGACCAGGAAGATGGTCATCGCTCCCTGCTCGCGGGTTGCCGCGGCAAGGAACAGATCCTGGAGCGGCGGGCGCCCCCGGCCCTTCTGCGATCCGGCCAGCTCGAGTTCCAGTCCTTCGGGCGGGTCCTGCGGCATGATCGTCGAGATCGCGTGCTTGTAGACCAGCTGGGATGACCCCTCCCGGCGCAGAAGCAGTGAGAAAGTGTCGAACCAGGTGATCACGCCCTGAAGCTTGACGCCCTTGACCAGGAAAATGGTCACCGGTGAATGCGACCGGCGGACAGCGTTTAGGAATTGATCCTGAAGGTTGACTGGCCGGGCGGCCATCTTCCGCGATCCTCCTACTCGTCGGCGTCGCGCTTATCGCCAATTCCCAATGCCTTAAGCTTTCGATGCAGCGCCGAGCGTTCCATTCCAATGAACGACGCGGTGCGCGAGATGTTGCCGGAAAATCGGCGAATCTGGATTTTCAGATATTCGCGCTCGAACGACTCCCGGGCTTCGCGCAGAGGGCTTCCCATAATCGTCATCGCCGCGGTCGACGTGCCGACAGGGCCCTGGTTGTCGAGCACTTCGCCGGGCAGGAGGTCGACGTCGATGCACGACACTCTGTCGCCCGGAGCGAGGATGATCGTCCGCTCGATGATATTGCGCAGCTGGCGGACGTTGCCAGGCCAGTCATGGGCCTGGAGAGCGGCCATCGCCTCGTTCGACAGGCTGGGCGTTGGAATCCGTCTCTCCGCGGCGAACCGCGCGAGGAAATGGTTGACCAGTTCCGGTATGTCCTCGCGCCGTTCGCGCAGCGGCGGCAACCGGACCGGAACGACGTTGAGCCGGTAGAACAGATCCTCGCGGAAGCGGCTCGCGGCAATCTCCTCGCCGAGGTTGCGCGATGTTGCCGAGAGTACGCGAACATCGACCTTGACCGGCCGCTGTCCGCCGACCCGGTGGAAGCTCTGGTCGGTCAGCACGCGAAGGATCTTGCCCTGGGTGGTGATCGGCATGTCGGCAATCTCGTCGAGGAACAGGGTGCCCCCGTGCGCCTGCTCCAGCAGGCCCGGCCTGGCGACGCCCTCGGTCTCGCTGCCGAACAGCTCCTCCTCGACCCGCTCGGGGCTCATCATTGCCGCCGGGACGACGATGAACGGCGCCTGGGCGCGCGGGCTCCACTGGTGGATCATCCGCGCGGCGATTTCCTTGCCGACCCCGGCGGGACCGGTGATCAGCACCCGGCTTCCGGTCGGCGCAACCCGCTTCAGGGTGGCCCGGACGGTGTTGATCGCAACCGAACTGCCGTTGAGCTGATCGTCGTGGCCGATCTGCTGGCGGAGAGTCTCGTTCTCGCGCCGCAGCCGCTCGGTGTCGGTCGCTCGCCCGACGAGATAGAGCAGCCGCTCGGCCTCGAACGGCTTCTCGATGAAATCAACCGCCCCCTCGCGAACCGCGGCGACCGCAGTGTCGAGGTTGCCGTGGCCCGAGATCAGCAGGACCGGGATGCTCGAATCGCGCCGCTTCACTTCCTGGAGGAGCTGCAGTCCGTCGAGCTTCGATCCCTGCAGCCATACGTCGAGGAGGACCATCGATGGCCGGCGTTCCTCGATCGCCTCGAGCGCCTCCGAGCTGTCGGCCGCGGTCCTTACCGCATAGCCCTCGTCCTCGAGCACTCCGCTGACCAGCTCGCGAATGTCCGCTTCGTCGTCCACCACAAGAACTTCCAGCGCCATCAGCCAAGCTCCTTTTTGCCGTCAGGCTCGAGTCCGTTTCGGTCCGGGCTCTCGCCCCCCTCGCCGCCATCGCCCTGGGCGAAAACTTCCAGGCGATCCGAGTCGAAGGCGATCCGCACATGCGTTCCCCCCTCGGGCCGGTCGAGGAAGGCGATTTCCCCCAGATGCTCCTCGACGATCTTCTTGACGATCGCGAGGCCAAGGCCGGTTCCCCGCACCCGAGTGGTCACATAGGGCTCGGTCAGCCGCTCGCGGTCCTCGGGAAGCCCGATGCCGGTGTCGAGCACGTCGACGACCACTTGCCCTTGTGCGCGCTGAAGTCGAACGTCGACGCGGTCGGTCGACGATGACTGTCCGGATCGACTTCTTTTACTTTCAATCGCTTCTACGGCGTTCTTGACGATATTCGTCAATGCTTGACCAAGCTGCCGCCGATCGCAGACCATCGGAATCTTTCCCTGCGGCGGATCGAGGGCGAACTGGATTCCGGGATGCGCGACCTCGTGCAGGAACAAGGCCTGACGGGCGATTTCGTGGACATTCTCCTGGCGAAAGGCGGGCTTGGGCATGCGGGCGAAATTGGAGAATTCGTCGACCATCCGGCGAAGGTCGCCGACCTGGCGGACGATCGTCCCGGTCAGCCGTTCGAACGTGTCCTTGTCGCTGGAGATTTCTCCGCCGAATCGTCTTTGCAGCCGCTCGGCAGCCAGCTGGATCGGGGTCAGCGGGTTCTTGATCTCGTGAGCGATCCTGCGCGCGATGTCGGACCAGGCGGCGCGGCGCTGGTCGGTCAGCTGGTCGGTGATGTCGTCGAAGGTCAGCACCGCGCCGTCCTGGTAGCGGACCCGGTTGACGGCCAGCGTGCGCTGACCGTTCCCGGCCTGGACAAGGACATTGGCCGCTTGCTGCTGGCCGTGCATGAACTCGTCGAGATCCGGCGAGAGGTCGGCCAGCTCCCTGCCCTCCAGCTCTTCCTGCCCCTGCTGGAGCAGGGCCTCGGCGGAGCGGTTGATGAGCAGGATCCGATTCTCGGAATCGAGGGCGATGATTCCCGCCGTTACGCTCGACAGCACCGCCTCGATGAAAGCTCGGCGCGTGTCGAGCTGGGTATTGACCGATCGCAGCGCGCCGGTCTGCTCTTCCAGCCTCGCGGTCATCCGGTTGAAGGCGCTCGCCAAAAGGGCGACCTCGTCTTCGGTTTCAGTCACCGGAACCCGGGTCGAGAAATCGCCTTCCTCGATCCTTCCGGCGGCGGTCACCAGCTGGCCCACCGGCCGGACCATTCGATCCGCGAGGCGCAGCGCGGCGAAGATTGCCAGCCCGACGATGACCAGCGCGCCAACCAGCAGCGCGGCGTTGAAGCGGAGCTGATAGAGGCGCGAACGGGCGAGAAGATCCTGATAGTCGCTTAGAATCACTCCGCCGCGGTCGATCTGTTCGCGAAGTTCGGGGTCGAACACTCGTGCCGAATAGACAAAGGTCGAATCGCCATAGGCAAGCGGCACCAATGCCCCAACCCGGTCGGGAGAGTTGAGAGCAACGCTGGCCCGTCCCTTAAGCGCCGCGATCGCCTGCGGTGTAACCACCCGCTCCATCGGCCGGTCATAGGGATTGACCAGGGCCAGCGTATGAACGCCGCCCTCCGGCCCGACGTTGACGATCGCGGCTTCGGACAGGTTGCGAAGGTAGACCTGGCGGGCGAAGCCCTCGGCGAAATTCGGACTGTCGAGGTCGACCTGCTCCAGATAGGATGCAAGATCGCCGCTCATCGCGGCCGTCTCCTCGCCCACCCGCTGCACTTCCTTGTCGTAACTGCTCCTGGCGATGAGGGCGGCATTCTCGAGCATGTTTCGGGCTCGGTCCGAAAACCAGAATTCGAGCCCGCTCTGGAACAATATCGAGGCGAAGATGGCCACCAGCACCGTCGGCACGGCGGCGATTACCGAGAAGAGCGCGACCAACCGGGTGTGGAGGCGGCCGCTGCCGAGGCCGCCCTGCGCCGCTCGCGCCATCGCCAGCCGGCGGGAGAACAAAACCATCAGCGCGATTGCCGGGATGAGGTTGGCGACCAGCAGTAGGGCGATCAGCGGCGGCGAGAGCAAGGTGCCCGGCTCGGCCGGCCGGCTCAGCAACCAGCCGCTGAGGGCAGCCATGCCCAACAGGATCATCGCAGTCGCCGCCGTGGCGGCGCGATACAGCCGGCCGCTCGCCCGTTCCTGTGCGAGCCAGTTTGCTACCGGGCTGGAGGAGAGCCCCGATTCGGCGGCACGCACGTCCATCACCCACGCCCTAGCATGGGCGAGTTGCATAAAAAACACACTGTGTGCGTGTAATGGAGCTTTTTCTCGTCAGGCCGCCGAACGCGTGAGCCAGGGCGCGTAAAATTCGCGCAGCATGGCGGTCACCGTCGCCGGATCGTCCTGGCTGTTGACCCGGTTCCTGAGCTCGGCCGATCCCGGCAGCCCCTTGGTGTACCAGCCGATATGCTTGCGGGCGAGATTGACTCCGGTGTGCCGCCCGTAGAGCGCCAGCATGTCCTCATACTGCTCGAGCATGGTCGACAGCTGCTCATCTAGGGTTGGGTCGGGCTTGACCCCTCCCCCGCCGAGCGCCGCCATCGCCTGGCCGAGCAGCCACGGCCGGCCGTAGGCGCCGCGGCCGATCATCACGCCATCGGCACGGGACTGGGCCAGCGCCTCGCGCGAATCGGCGATCGAGCAGATGTCGCCATTGACGATCACCGGCAGGCTGATGGCCTGCTTGACCTTGCGCACGAACGACCAGTCGGCGCTGCCCTTGTACATCTGGCAGCGGGTTCGGCCGTGCACGGTGATCATCCGGATTCCGAGGTCCTCGGCAATCCGGGCGAGCTCGGGGG
Organism: Sphingomicrobium sp.; assembly: GCA_035540655.1. Lineage (GTDB taxonomy): Bacteria > Pseudomonadota > Alphaproteobacteria > Sphingomonadales > Sphingomonadaceae > Sphingomicrobium. The sequence goes on from DATLGC010000171.1 coordinate 21,109, forward strand.
CATTGAGGCTCGAATGATCCCAGCCCATGCGCATCTTGAGGGTCACCGGCACCTTCACCGCCTTGACCGTCGCGTCGATGATCGCGGCGGCGAGCGGCAGGTCGCGCATCAACGCCGATCCGGCGTCGCCATTGACCACCTTCTTGACCGGGCAGCCCATGTTGATGTCGATGATCGCGGCGCCGCGCTGCTCGTTGAGCCTGGCGGCTTCGGCCATCACCTGCGGCTCGCAGCCGGCGAGCTGCAGCGACACCGGCTCCTCCACCGGGTCCCAGAGCGCCTTCTGCAGCGACTGGCGGGTCTCGCGGATCATCGCCTGGCTCGCGATCATCTCGCTGACCGTCAGTCCGGCGCCGAAGCGCTTGACCACCCTCCGGAACGGAAGGTCGGTGACGCCCGTCATCGGCGCCAGGATTACCGGCGTTTCGATTCGGACTGGGCCGACGTGGATAGGCTTCAGATCGGTCATGGGTCGGCGGGAGATAGTGGATGGCACCATTTCCCACAACCGTTCGTCCCGAGCCTGACGAGGGACTGCCCTTTCCTTTACTGCAGCAGAAACTAAGGACAGCCCTTCGACAAGCTCAGGGCGAACGTTGTTGTGGCTGTAACTGCTCTTATCGTTGCGGCCGGAAAGGGCGAGCGGCTCGGCGGGGGCATTCCCAAGCAATATCGCTCGCTTGGCGGCAAGCCGGTGCTTCGCTGGGCGGTCGAGGGCCTGGCGCGGCATGCGCGGGTCGATGCCGTTCGAGTCGTCATCGGCAAGGGCCAGGAGGAGCTCGCGGAGTCGGCGCTCGAGGGCCTCGAGGTCGGCAAGTTCATAGCTGGCGGGGAGGAGCGCGCGGATTCGGTCCGATCGGGCCTCGCCAGGATCAGCGGCGCGGCTGTGCTCGTCCATGACGCGGCCCGCCCCTTTTGCCCTCCGGCTGTCGTCGATCGCCTTCTGGCTCCGCTCGAATTTTTTGACGGCGCAGCCCCTGTTCTGCGTGTCGGCGATACGCTCGCACGCGCAACCGACACGCTAGGCGAATCGGTCGAGCGAACGGGAATCGTCCGAGTGCAGACCCCGCAGGCTTTCCGCGTGGGCGCGCTCCGGGATGCCTATGAACGCTGGACCGGCGGCATCCCGCCGACGGACGAGACGACAGTCGTTCGCGCGGCGGGAATGTCGGTCGCTGCAGTCGAGGGCGACCCGATGCTGGAGAAGCTGACCACGCCGGCCGACTGGGCTCGGGCCGAGGCCCTGCTGGCGGTGCGCTTCATTCCCCGCACAGGCATGGGCTTCGACGTCCATGCGTTCGCCGGCGACGGGCCGGTGATGCTCGGCGGGATTGCAATTCCCCATCCGCGCGGCCTTTCGGGCCACAGCGACGCCGACGTCGTCCTTCACGCGATTACCGACGCCCTGCTCGGCGCTTCCGGCCTCGGCGACATCGGCGAGCATTTCCCGCCCTCCGATCCCCATTGGAGGGGCGCCGCGTCCCATTTGTTCCTCGCTCATGCCGCGCGCCTGATCCGCGAGCGCGGCGGGATTATCGACCATGTCGACTGCACGGTTATTGCCGAGGAACCGCGGATCGGGCCGCACCGCAATGCCATGCGTTCGCGGATTGCGGAGATTTTGGGGATCGAGAGCAGCCAGGTGAGCATTAAAGCGACGACGACCGAAGGGCTCGGCTTTACCGGCCGGCGTGAAGGCATCGCCGCCCAGGCCGTCGCCAGCATCCGAATGGATTTGGCCCGGTGAGCGATTTCCTGCTGCCCGAGCCGCTGGTGACAAAGGCGCGCGAGGTGGTCGACGCCAACCGCCATGCCGGCCGCCGGATCGCGCTCGCCGAAAGCTGCACCGGCGGCCTGGTCAGCGCGGCGATCACCGAAATCCCGGGCTCGTCCGACGTCTTCGACGCGGGCTACGTCACTTATTCCAACGCCGCCAAGATCGCCGAGCTCGGCGTCAGCGAGGACGTCGTCGACACATTCGGCGCAGTCAGCATCGCCACGGCCTGGGCGATGGCCCGCGGAGCGTTGCAGGCTTCCGGCGCCGACGTCGCGGTGGCCATCACCGGCATCGCCGGCCCGGGAGGCGGAACGCCATCGAAGCCGGTCGGGACCGTCGTCTTCGCCCGTGCCGAGCGCGGCAAGGATCCGTCCGAAATCGTCGCCGACCAACGCCTGTTCGAAGAGAAAAGCCGCTCGGGCGTGCGGCTTCAGGCGGCGCTCTGCGCGCTCGACCTGCTGATGCCGTAGAGCGCCGCCGCGCGCGCCTCGAACGCTCCAGTCATCCGCCGCAGCGCCCGGTCGAACATGGCTCCGGCCAGGCTTTCGAACAGCCGCGATCGAAAGGCGAAATCGACGACGAACGACAAGTCGGTTCCGCCATCGGGGTTCGGTTCGAATCGCCATTCATTGTGAAGATATTTGAGCGGCCCCTCGACATAGTCGACGCAGATGTAATGCGGCCGCTCCTTGCGCACCCGGCTGGTGAACCTTTCCTTGAAGGCGTTGAAGCCGACGACCAGGTCGGCGATGGTTTCCGTCTCGCTCGACGAGCGGATCCGGACCGCAACTACCCAAGGCAAAAATTCGTCATAGCGCGAGACGTCGGCGACCAGGTCGAACAATTGCTCGGGCGTGTAGGGAAGATGGCGGATTTCGGAATGTCGGGGCACTAAATCCTCCCTGCGAGCGAAGCTCGTGGGGAGGTGGCAGTGCGAAGCACTGACGGAGGGGCCTGCAAGGGTCGAAACCGGCCCCTCCACCACTCAGCTTCGCTGAGCGGTCCCCCTCCCCACCGCTGCGCGGCAGGGAGGATTTTCATCGCTGCGCCCTCGCAAGCTGCGCCGCGCGCGCCGACTGCATCGCCTTGAAATCGTCGCCGGCATGATAGCTCGACCGGGTTAGCGGCGAGGCCGCGACCAGCAGGAAGCCCTTCGCCCGGGCGATCGCGGCATAAGCATCGAACGCCTGCGGAGTGACGAACTCCTCGACCTTCGCATGGCGCGGAGTCGGCTGCAGATATTGGCCCATCGTCAGGAAATCGATTCCCGCCGAGCGCATGTCGTCCATGACCTGGTGGACCTCGAGCCTCTGCTCGCCAAGGCCGACCATCACCCCCGACTTGGTGAAGATGTGCGGCGCCTTGCGCTTGATGCTCTCCAGCAACCGGAGCGAGGCATAATAGCGCGCTCCCGGGCGGATGGTCGGATACAGCCGCGGAACGGTCTCGAGATTGTGGTTGTAAACGTCCGGACCGGCGGCGACGATCGCGTCGATGGCGCTTTCCGCCTTGTTGCGAAAATCGGGCGTAAGGATTTCAATGGTCGTCGATGGCGTCCGGCGACGAATCGCCTCGATCACCTTGACGAACTGCGAGGCGCCGCCGTCGGGCAAGTCGTCACGGTCGACCGAAGTGACGACGATATGCTCGAGGCCAAGCTCGGCGGCGGCCGTCGCGACATGCTCGGGCTCGAGCGGGTCGACGGCGCGCGGCATTCCGGTCTTGACGTTGCAGAAGGCGCAGGCCCGGGTGCAGGTGTCGCCGAGGATCATTACCGTCGCGTGCTTCTTGGTCCAGCACTCGCCGATGTTCGGGCAGGCCGCTTCCTCGCACACCGTCGCCAAATTGAGCTCGCGCATCAGGCGGCGGGTCGAATGATAGCCGGGGCTGGTCGGCGCCTTGACCCGGATCCAGTCGGGCTTGCGCTGTCTCACTCGGGCGGCGGCTTCGTTCATAGCGGCCAGATAGCGATTGCCTCCTCGCCTTGCCACCCCTGCCCTTGCTGCG
>DATLGC010000172.1:0-6011 GCA_035540655.1 Sphingomicrobium sp.
GTATGCTGGCTTCGATGGACGCGCGGACGGGCAAGAAGGGGGAGGTCGCACCGGTCGAGGTGCCGCATGCGTTCATCGAGAGCAGCGCAAAGCGCGACCGCCTGCTTGCCTCGATCGCGCTCCTCGCCGGGCTCGGACTCATCGTCGCCTTGCCATTCGCGCTGAGGGCAGGGGCCGAATTCTTCCTCCCCGTGACGGCAGCCATGGTCATTGCCATCACTCTCGTGCCATTGCTCGAATGGCTCGAGCGGCGGGGGGTGCCGTCCAAACTGTCGGCGCTGCTGTGCGTTCTGATCTTCCTGACGATCGCCATATTCGCGGTCGCCTCGATCGTGCTTCCGGCGATCGACTGGATCGCGCTCTTCCCGGAACGGATCGGCCGGGTTCGGGCCGCGCTCGAGCCGGTGCTCGACCTCTACAAGGAGCTCGAGCGGTTCATCGACCGCACATTCTCGCAGATCGCAATCGCTCCCGACAGCGGCCGGACGGTGCGAATCGAAACGCCCAATTCGATGCTCGGGCTGATCACAGCCTCGGCCCCGCACGCCATCATCCAGCTGTTCTTCGCGCTTCTCGTAATCTTTTTCTTCCTCGCCGGCTGGACCGCGATGCGCAAGCGCACGATCGTCAGCCGCGGCAGCTTCGAGGGCGCCCTGACCACTGCCCGGGTGATCCAGCAGGTGGTGGACGCGACCTCGACCTATATCGGCACGATCACCATCATCAACGTGACTCTCGGGGCGCTTACGGCGCTGGTGCTGTGGCAGCTCGGAATGGATTCGCCGATCATGTGGGGCGGCATCGTCGCGGTGCTCAACTTCATCCCCTATCTCGGGCCCATCGCTTCGGCGATCCTGCTGTTCGTCGGCGGCCTGATGACCTTCGGCGACGCGTGGGCGGCGCTTGTGCCGCCGGCGATCTTCACCGCGCTTCACATGATCGAGGCCAACGTCGTCACGCCGATGATCGTCGGCAAGCGCCTGACGATCAACCCGCTGGCAATCCTCGTTTCGCTCGCCTTCTGGACCTGGGTCTGGGGCACTACCGGGGCTTTGCTGGCAGTGCCTCTGCTGATCATCATGAAGACCGTGTTCGCTGCGGCCGGCACGCCCGACATCGCCGGCTTCCTGTTCGAGCATGGGACGCTGACTCACGCCGGAGAGCATGAGGACGACGACGAGCAGACGGTTGAAGAAGCGGCCTAGCGAACACAAATGGGGACTGGCCGCGCGTCGTGTTGACACTCCCATGAGCGTCACCTAGGTGCCGCGCCACGCCAGAACGCGGGTGTAGCTCAGTCGGTTAGAGCGCCGGCCTGTCACGCCGGAGGTCGCGGGTTCGAGCCCCGTCACTCGCGCCATTTCACAAAACGAGGGTCCGGGCCCGCCGGTTGGCGGGACGCTAGTCGTGCGCCTCATTGACTCCCGACGAACCGCCGGTGCCGCGCTCGATGACCGGCGCCGGTCGGCCGAGCGGCTTTTCCTGCTCGGCGACCACTCCACCGCTCAGGGACCAGCGCAGATTTTCCGACGCGGAATGCTTTTCGACATAATCGAGCCGCGGCGCGGCCTCGACCGCTTTTCGGGCGCTGGCGAGGTTGAATCGGATGGTCGGCCGAGTCTCGCCTTTGCCGGCGGCAACCAGCTCGGCGCCCGGAATCGTCGCGGCGGCTTCAGCCGCTGTCACTTCCTGCTTCTGAAGCTCGGCGAGAGCGGCCGCGGCGCGCAGGGCGGCAGCATCAGGCTCGCGGCCGGAATAGCGCTGGGTGAAAGCCGCGGGGCGGCCCCATCCGCCTGTCCAGCGATAGAAGATATGGGTCCCGACGACCGCATTCTTGACCAGGCTCGATGCCCAATAGGGGACGACGTAATTGGCGTGATAATGGGTCGCCCAGCCGACCGGCTTGTGGACGAAGCCGGCGAGCGCCGCCTGGGCGGTCGCTCGCGCCCGCGCCCAGCCCGAAGCGCTCGGCTGACGCCGGAGCGATCCGTCGCAGGTGAAGGTGAACTGGCAACCCGTGGTCCTCGTCGATCCCTGGTAAACCACTTCGCAGACGCTGGCCGGGAAGGCGGGGTGGCGAACCCGGTTGAGAACCACCTGAGCGACCGCTCGCTGGCCATCGATGCTTTCGTTGGCGGCTTCGTAATAGACTGCGCTCGCGAGGCATTCGAGCGCCCTCGCCTGGGTCGCGGCCTCGGCGCCGCGAAGGGCGAAGGCGCGGGCTGACGGATTGGGGCCGGAATCGAGGGGAATTGCGGCATTGAGCGCGACTGCGTCCTCGACCTCGAGATCGCGCACCAGTAGCGGCGGCGGCGCCGGAGGAACGTCCGCCCTGATGGAATTGCCGGTCCCTCGCTGCAGTCCCTCAATGGTGGGTGTCGACCACGCCGACCCGGCCAGCGCCACCGCGATGATAAGGCCAAGCGTGCCGAGCCCGACGGCTTCTCGCGGATGGGCGCGGCACAAGCGCACCACGCGGTCGCGCGCGGACGTCAAGGCGAAGGAGCTGGACATAAGGCCGGGTGCTATAGTCACCTAATACGCCTGGTTCAATCGCTAGGGCTTTGCGAAACCGTCCACCGGCCGGTCTCGGACCAGCGCACAAGCGGCTTCAACGGCACGATCCAAGCCATTCCCATCACGAGGTAAAACAGCGCCTGAACGAGTATCGGGAGCGTTCCGACCGAGCCAGCCAGTGATGCGACGAGCGCTGCCCAGACTGCGATGAGCAGTAGGATGAGTGCGGTCGCAATCAGCTTGCGTGGCGATGGGGACTGGGGGTCGGGCATGTGGGTCCGGATGTGAGGAACGCTTTCGCGCAGGACAAGGGTGCATCGCGGCGCCTTGGCCGTTGGCCGACGCCAGACGCCCGGCGGTCGAAAGCCGCCAGGGGATGGTGGCAGTCGCGCCCCAAGGCGTTAAGACGACCGAGAACTCGCATCGAAAGGACCGGCCTTGAAGCTCCCATTTTCACTTGCTGCTTTGTTGTTGGCATCCACCGCAGCCTGCACGGCCGTGCCGCAGCCTGTCCAGCCAGCCGTTCCGCTCGCCGCTGCCCCAGAGGCTCCGGTTGTCGATCCGGCGGCCGAGGACCAAAGGCTCACCGCCTTCCTCGATGCCGCTTTCGAGGAGCAGGCCGCGCGAAGCCCGCAATTCCTCACCGCGCTGGGACGAAAGGACCAGTACGACCGGCTCAACGACTATACCGACCAGTTTCGCCAGCAGGGCCTGGCGCTTTCGCAGCGGCACCTGGCCGAGCTTCGTGCCCAGTTCGATCCGTCACGTCTCAGCCCCGCAGGCCGGCTGAGCTATCGCCTGTTCGAGGAAGAGGTCGAGCAGAGCGTCAGCAATTTCCGCTGGCGCTGGCATAGCTTTCCGGCGAGCACCAACGGAAGCCCGACGGGCTCACTCCCGGTGTTCCTTATCAACCAGCACCGAGTCGCCAGCGTCGCCGACGCCGAGGCCTATATTTCCCGGCTTCGCGAGGTCGAGCGGGTGATGAACGAGATCACGGCGAACATGCGCTACCAGGCTCAGCAGGGGATCGTCCCGTCGCGCTTCAACTTCGCGCCCGTGCGGTCCGATGCCCGGCGGGTGCTGGCCGGGGCGCCGTTCACTCGCGGCAACGACACGCCGGTATTCGCCGATTTCAAGTCGAAGGTCGAGAAGCTGGACGTGCCAGCGGCGGAAAAGCAGCGGTTGATCGCCGAGGTCCGTGAAGCCCTCACCGGCCCATTCCAGCGCGGCTACCGAAGCTTCTTGGCGACGTGGGACGCGATCGAAGCCCAGGCAAGCGGCAACCGCGGCGCCTGGGCCCTACCGGAGGGCGAAGCCTTCTACGCCAACCGACTCCGGCAATCGACGACCACCGACATGACGGCCGAGCAGATTCACCAGATCGGACTGCAGCAGGTGGCTCGGATCCACGGGGAGATGGAGCGAATCAAGACCCAGGTCGGATTTGCCGGGACGCTCCAGCAATTCTTCCGCCACATCATCAGCAGCCCGGAGTTCAAATATCCCAACACCGAGGCTGGCCGGCAGCAGTATCTCGCCGATGCCCGGCGATACAGCGACCAGGTGATGCAGGTCGCCCCGCAATGGTTCCGGCGCCTGCCCAAGGCGGCGCTCGAGGTCCGTGCGGTCGAGACCTGGCGGCAGGAGACTGCGCCGGTCGCGTTCTACAACAGCCCCTCCGAGGACGGATCGCGGCCCGGCATCTATTATGTGAACCTCGCCGACATGACTCAGGTGCTCAAGCCGCAGATCGAGGCGATCAGCTATCACGAGGGCGCTCCGGGCCACCATTTCCAGATCGCTCTTGCGCAGGAACTGCCCGACGTGCCGAAGTTCCGGCGCTTCGGCGGCTACGGCGTCTATGCGGAAGGCTGGGGCCTATATGCCGAGGGGCTGGGCAAGGAGATGGGCTTCTATCAGGACCCGATCTCCGAGTTCGGAATGCTCTCGACGCAATTGTGGCGAGCGGTCCGGCTGGTCGTCGACACGGGCATCCATTCCAAGCGCTGGTCGCGCGAACAGGCGATCCAATATTTCCTTCAGAACGCGCTTCTCTCGGAACGCGACGCTACCAAGGAAGTCGAGCGCTACTTCAACTGGCCGGGCCAGGCGACGAGCTACATGATCGGCCAGCTCAAGCTTCTCGAGCTTCGCGACCGGGCCCGGCAGCAGCTCGGACCCCGCTTCGATATTCGCGACTTCCATGCGGTCGTGCTGGAGAATGGCTCGGTGCCGCTCGACGTGCTCGAGGAGCTGGTCGACGCCTATATCGCCGAGCGGCGAGGCTAGCGCCTCAGCGGAACCACTCGACGCCTTCCGGCGACGCGAAGGCGTCGAGAGGAACGTCCCAGGCGTCTGCCGGGATCGAGTCTTCGATCCGCTGCATCGCCCAGCCGAGTCCGATCAGTCGCGAGCCCTTGCGACGGAGAGGCGCCAGCACACGGTCATAATGCCCCTTGCCCCGCCCGAGGCGAGTACCGCCCGGACCAACCGCGACCAGCGGCACGAAGACCAGGTCGGGCTCCACCGGCGGGGCGACAAGCCTGGGCTGCAGGATGCCGAAGGGGCCGCTGGTGGTCGGGTCACCGGCGAGGAAGCGGAACGGCTTGCCGGGGTTCGAGAATGCCGGGAAAGCGACGATGGCGCCGACGGCCCGGGCTTCCTCGATCGCAGCCGTGGGGCTGATCTCCGAGCCGATCGGTGAATAGCCGGCGACGACCGTCGACCCGGCGCACAATGCCGTCAGCCGCTCGGCCAGGCGCTGCTCAAGCCTCGCCCTGTCGGCATCGGCGAGCGTGCGAACGTAGGCCTTGCGGGCGTCGAGCGCCGCTCGCCGCAGCGATTCCTTGCCCAGCGCAGGAATCTCCGGGCCCGGCCCGGGAGGGAATGGGGGAAGTGACGGGACCACCATGGCCGTTTGCCCTAAAATCCTCTGACGCCACAAACGTCAGGTGGGGACCATGTGCACCGGACCAGGGTCCGGACAGGGACAGTCCCCTAGGATATTTAATCGCCTCAGGGATTTTCCTGGCTTCGTACCGGGCAGTACCCGTCGCCGTCTATCTAGGCGTGGTCCGGCTCACTCTCAAGGGCATTGGCCAGGGATTCGAGCCGCCCGGCCAATTGCTCGGCCCGTCGGGAAAGTGCGGGATCGGTGCTCGGGGAGGTTGGCGGCGGCTCTGGCGCCTTGCCATCGTCGAGCAATTGGTCGGCGAGCAGGAGCGACGCGAACAGCAGCTGCCTCGCTTCGGAAAGCGTCCCGAGGCCGGCGAGCGCTTCGCGGCTCTTGGAATCGACCAGCCGCGCCGCTGCCTGCAGCGTCTCTTCCTCGCCGTCCCGGCAGGCGACCCTGTACGAACGGCCGGCGATCCATAGCTCGACTTCAGCCAAAGTCAGCCTCCTGCCTCGCGGATCAGCTCGTCAAGCTCGGCTACGACCTCGCGAACTCGCTCCCGCAGGACCTCGTCGCCGCCGAGATCGCGACGATTGCTCAG
>DATLGC010000173.1:0-9506 GCA_035540655.1 Sphingomicrobium sp.
GCCCGCTCGCCCATCCGGTGCGGCCCGATTCCTACATGGAGATTTCCAACTTCTACACGGCGACGGTCTACAACAAGGGCGCCGAGCTCATCCGCATGTTCCACACCATGCTCGGCCCGGAGAAGTTCCGCGCCGGCACCGACCTCTATTTCGAGCGCCACGATGGCGAGGCGGCGACCTGCGACGATTTCGTGGCGGCGCTCGAGGACGCCAGCGGAGTCGACCTGTCGGCCTTCAAAATCTGGTACGGCCAGGCCGGGACGCCCAAGGTCGAGGCTCGGATCGAGCATGATCCGCAGGCGGCAGCGGCGACGCTGCACCTCGAGCAGAATGTGCCGCCGACTCCCGGCCAGCCCGACAAGGCGCCGATGCCGCTTCCGCTGCTCACCGCCTTGATCGGTGCCGAAAGCGGCGCCGAGATCGCCCCCGAGCGGCTGATCCTGCTCGATTCCAAGCGGCAGGAGATCCGCTTCGACAATGTCACCGAGCTGCCCTTGCTGTCGATCAACCGCGGCTTTTCGGCGCCGGTGATCGTCGAGGCCGAGCGGCGCCCGGGCGAGCTCGAGAAATTGGCGGCGAGCGACAGCGACCCCTTCGCCCGCTTCGAGGCGCTCCAGGAAATGATGCTTCGCGCCTTGATCGCCGGCGCCCGCGGCGAGGCGCTCGATTCCGATCCGATCATCCGGGCGGTCGGCGATACCCTGCGTTCAAACGCCCTCGACCCGGCGTTCAAGGGCGAGGCGATCATGCTTCCGCCCGAAAGCCTGGTCGGCGACCGGATGGAGATCGTCGATCCCGACGCCGTCCATTCGGCGCGCGAGCAGCTTCGCCAATCGATCGGCGCGAAGCTCGGCGAGGAATTGCTCGCTGCCCATCGCTCGGGCGATGTCGCCGGATCGGACCTCGGCCCCAGGGCCAAGGGCATTCGCCGGCTGCGCACCGTCGCGCTCGGGCTGCTTGCCGCGGGCGATCCCGACCAGGGCGCGGCGCTCGCCAGGGCGCAGTTCGATTCGGCCGACAATATGACCGATCGCCAGGGCGCGCTCGCCATCCTCGTGTCGCTCGACGGGCCGGAACGGACCGCGGCGCTCGACGCTTTCTACGACCGCTTCCGCGGCGAATCGCTGGTGCTCGACAAATGGTTCGCTCTGCAGGCGGCGGCGCAGCGCGCCGGGACCGTCGACGAGGTCGAGTGGCTGGCGACGCATCCCGACTTCAACCTTGCCAACCCCAACCGGTTGCGCGCGCTGGCCGGCAGCTTCGCCATGAACCAGTGGGCGTTCCACCACCCGTCGGGGCGCGGCTACCGCTTTGTCGCGAACATGATCCTCGCCGCCGACAAGCTCAACCCGCAGGTCGCCGCGCGGCTGGTTCCGCCGCTCGGCCGCTGGCGCCGCTTCGAGCCCGGCCGGGCTTCGCTGATGCGCTCGGAGCTCGAGCGGATCGTCGCCATTCCCGGACTGTCGAAGGACGTGTTCGAACAGGCGTCGAAGAGCCTCGCCTAATTGGCCCTAGCTGCCGATCCAGCCGGCGACTTCGAGCGCCACCTGGTTGGCGGCGCGGTTGAGCGCCGGGCCGACGGTCGGCGCGGTGCCGTCGGCCGGGGCGCGGGCCTCGAACCGCCGGGTCTGGACATGCGCCCCGCCGGGCGTCGACAGCGACGCGTCGTAGCGGACCAGCACCGCCCGCTCGGCTTCGACATAGCCGAAGTCGTGGAGCTGGCCGGTGACCACCAGCCCGGGGTCGAGCGCCGCCTGGCGCGGGTCGAGCACCACCCGGTTGGTCTGTCGCCGGATCGTCTCGGCGAGCAGGTCCTTGAACAACCGGTCGGGGGTGTCGACCCATTGCAAATTGCGGATGTAGGCGACGTCGGTCGGGCCGACCCTTGCCGGTACCCGCGCGGTGCGAAGCTCGCGGGGAATGACCGGAATGCTGACGGTGACCGCCTGGCCGGCCGCCGCCGAGCGGGCGAACTCGCCTGGCGATGCCGCTTCCGGGGTCAGCGCCAGAAGCGTCGGCGGGGGCTTCGGGCCGCCGCCGAGCAAGGCGCAGCCGGCCAGCGACAGCGCCAGCGACAGCGGCGCTGCAACACGCAACAGGGTCTTCATTGACGCCTCCTCGGCCTGTAGTCGGGCAGCCGCTCCGGCCCCATCGCTCCGCCGATTCCCCCCTGCTCGAGCCGCTCGGAAAAGCCGCGCAGCGATTCCGAAAGCTCGCGCAGGTCACGGACCAGCCGGTTGACCTCGGGCAGGGTCGACTTGGAGAAGTTCTGAACGCCGGGGCGGGCATCGGCGACCATGGCGTCGAGGTTCTGTGCGGCCTGCTCGACCGAAGCGATCGCCCGCCGCAGGTCCTGCGCCGCCGGGCGGCCTTCCTCGACGACCAGGGTATTGGTGCTGTCCGCCAGCCTGGCGACTCGCTCGGCGGCGATGCCGGCGTTGCGGGCGGCGATGCGGGCATCGGCGATCGCGTCGGCCATTTCCGGAGCGCGTTGGCGAAGCACGGCGGTGGTCTGGCGGACGTTCTCGAGGATGTCGGCGATCGCGTTCTGGTTGCGGTCACTGAGCAGCTCGGTCAGCCGTTCGGTCAGCCGCTGGATTCGGTCGATCAGCTCGGGCGCGCTGTTGAGCAGGGCGCCAAGGCCGCCGGCGCTGGACGGGATGACCGGGCAGCCCTGCGGGCCGACTTGCTGGATCGGCGGGCTTCCGCGCACCGCGCCGGCCAGCTGGATTTCGCTGACGCCGGTGAAGCCGACTCCGCGAATCTGCGCCGTCGTGCCCTGCAGGATCGGCGTCTCCTCGTCGACCTCGATCCGCACCCAGACGAACTCGGGCCGCTCGGGCAGAAGCGAGATGCGGCTGATCTGCCCGACCGGGACTCCGGCAAAGCTGACCGTCGAACCGCGGTTGAGACCGCCGACGCCCTGGGCGAAGTAGATGTCGTAGCAACGCGTCGTTCGGCCCGACAGGCCGGCCAGCCAGACGGTGAACAGCAGCAGGCCGGCGAGCATCGCCAGCGTCACTGCACCGACCATCACGAAGTTCGACCGGTTTTCCATCAGGCCTCGATCTTTTCCTTCGCAACGCCGGGCGCCGCCCTACCGCGGGGCCCGTTGAAATATTCCTGAATCCAAGGATGATCCAAAGACAATAATTCCGGAATCGTTCCGACCGCGATGACTTTCCTGTCGGCAAGGACCGCAACTCGGTCGCAGATCGCATAAAGCGTGTCGAGGTCGTGGGTGATGAGAAAGACCGTCAGGTCGAGCTTTTTCTGAAGCGAAGCGATCAGCTCGTCGAAAGCGGCCGCGCCGATCGGATCGAGGCCGGCCGTCGGCTCGTCGAGGAACAGCAACTCGGGATCGAGCGCGAGGGCGCGGGCAAGTCCGGCGCGCTTGCGCATTCCGCCCGACAGCTCGGCCGGATATTTCGGCCCGGCTTCCGGAGGAAGGCCACTCATCGCGATTTTGTAGCCGGCGATCTCGTCGAGCAACGGAGGCAAGATGTGGGGGAAATATTCGCGGATCGGCACCTCGACATTTTCGGCGACGGTGAGGGTCGAGAACAGCGCGCCCGCCTGGAACAGCACGCCCCAGCGGCGACGGATGTTCTTCGCTTCATCCTCCGAACGGCCGATCATGTCCTCGCCGAGAATGTCGATCTCGCCGGCTTCCGGGTTCTGCAGGCCGATAATAGAGCGCATCAGCACCGATTTGCCGGTGCCGGAGCCTCCTACCACGCCGAGAATTTCACCGCGCCGCACTTCGAGGTCGAGGTCGTCGTGAACCTGCTCTTCCCCGAACCGGTTCGACAAACCCCTGACGCTGATGATCGTGTCGCTGCTCATTTCCAGCCGATCGAGCTGAAGAAAACCGCGAAGACCGCGTCCAGAACGATGACCAGGAAGATCGCTTGCACCACGGCCGTCGTGGTGCGGAGGCCGACCTCCTCGGAATCGCCCTTGACCTGCATTCCCTGAAAACAACCGGTCAAGGCGATGATGAAACCGAACACCGGCGCCTTGATGAGACCGATCCACAGGTCGGTGATCGGAATCACTTCCTGGAGACGCTGAAGGTAGGTGATCGGCGGGATCTCGAGGAACAGCCAAACGAACAGTCCGCCGCCCAGAAGCGACATCATCATCGCGAAGAAAGCGAGAAGCGGCATCATGATCACCGCCGCAAGCATGCGCGGGATCACCAGCGCCTCGATCGGCGACACACCGATGGTGCGCATCGCGTCGATTTCCTCGGTGATCTTCATGGTTCCGAGCTGCGCGGCAAAGGCCGAGCCGGAGCGGCCGGCGACCATGATCGCGGTCATCAACGTTCCGAGCTCGCGAACCGTGATCCGTCCGATCAGGTTGATCGTGTAAACCTCCGCACCAAACTGCTGTAGCTGCACCGCGCCCTGCTGGCCGACGACGATTCCGATCAGGAAGCTCATCAGTCCGATAATCCCGAGCGCCCGGACTCCGACGACGTCGAACCTCTGCACGACCGCATTGAACCGAAAGCGCCTCGGTCGCCGGATGAGGTTGGCGAAGCCGATCAGAGTGGCTCCAAAAAAACCGAGCAGACCCACCAGAGTGCGACCGGACTCGGCGATCCATCCGCCAAGCTCGTCGAGTACCCGCAGGAAGCTGCTGCGTTCTTCCGGCCTGACCCGGGTCGGCTTGTCATATTCGGCGACCTGGTCGAGCAGGGCCCGAACCTCGTCGTTGGAGCCCACCACCTCCGCGTTGCGGTCGCGAAGCGTTCGATAAACGATCCACGCGCCGACGGTGTCGATCCGCTCGACCTGGGACAAATCGATGGTCAGCGGATCCGGCGCTGCGTCGATATCGCGCTGGATGCTGCCGACGCGCGAGATCGTCAGCGAGCCGCTGACGCAGATTCGGCTCTCGTCGGAATCCTCAGCGGAGGTTGTCGTTGCGGCCATTGGCCGTGAAAACTGCTAGAAATCGGAAACGGGGGCAAGTGCGGACTCTTTCCTGTCCGTCCTGTCGCCTTTAAGCCGCGGGCCATGGAGAGTAGCGCAAGGCCCCGGTTCGTGCCCATCGGCGACAATGATGCGCGCCTGTTTGGAATGAACGCTCGTGATCGAGCCTGCCGGATCGCGGCCAACGCCGGATTTCCGACTGACGCCGAAACCGACACGCAGCACGCGATTCTGGCGGCGAGCATGGACTTTGTGTGGGATCCAGCATGGCTCAAGGCGATCGGCGCTCGCCCCGGCTCGCTCCTGACTTTGTCCGGACGACCGGTGATGGCCCATCTGCCTGCGGGGAACAGCGCGGAACATGCTGCGCGAGTCCTGTCGGGCGAGCATCATGACGGTCTCGAAATTTTGGCGGCCGAAGATGCGACGCTCAGTTACGACGAGCTTCGAAAGCGCGAGCGGCCCTTCGTCCTTCTGCTCGACGGCAACGACACCGAGGCGGCCGAGCGCGCCGCTTATGACGCCTCCTACAAGGGCGTGACGGATATCCTCACACTCTATCTGTGGCGTCGGCCGGCCTTTCACCTGACCCGCTCGGCAGCCGAGGCGGGAATGACCCCGAACATGGTGACCGCGATCGGCGCAATCTTCTGCGTCCTTGCCTTCTGGCTGTTCTGGGAGGGGCATTACTGGCTCGGGGTCGCGTCGGGCTTCGTCTTCATGGTGCTCGACACGGTCGACGGAAAGCTGGCGCGCTGCACCGGAGCCTCGTCGAAATGGGGCAATGTCTTCGACCATGGCATCGACCTCGTCCACCCGCCCTTCTGGTGGTGGGCCTGGGCGCATGGCCTCGCCGCCTACGGCACGCCGCATGAGCCGGTCTATCAGACCATGCTGCTGTGGGCGATCATCGGCGGCTATGTGGCGCAGCGGGCGATCGAAGGCATCTTCATGCGACGCTACGGAATGCACATCCATGTCTGGCAGAGGATCGACAGCCAGTTCCGGCTGATCACCGCGCGCCGCAATCCCAACATGGTCATCCTCGTGGCGACGTTGCTGTTTGCTCGCCCCGACGTCGGGCTCGAGCTGATCGCCTTGTGGACGATACTGTCGCTGCTGTTCCACGCCGTCCGGCTGGCCCAGGCCAATTCTCGGCGCGACCGCGGCCGGCCGATCAAATCCTGGCTGGCATGACCGGAATCACCGCCATCGTGCTCGCCGGGTCGCGACCGGGAACGGATCCATTCGCAGAGGCGCATGGCACGGATCTCAAGGCTTTGATCCCGGTGTCCGGAGTGCCGATGGTGCGCTGGCCCGTCGATGCCCTGCTGAATAGCGCGGCAATCGGCCGCATCCGGGTGCTCGCCCAGCAGCCCGAGCGAATCGCGGCGGTCCTTCCCGCCGATCCGCGGCTGACGGTCGAGCAATCGGGCAATTCCATCGCCGCGACCCTCGAATCCTTTTGCTTCGGCCCGGCATCCGATTGGCCACTGCTGGTCACGACCGGCGATCACGCGCTCCTCACCCCGGCGATGGTCGCCGAGTTTTGCGCCCGCGCCGCCGGATATGACCTGGCGATCGGAGTGGTCGAAAGGGGGGGCCTACAGCGCCGGCTGCCGCAGTCGAAGCGGACCTGGATCGCGTTTCGCGGAGGCGCCCACAGCGGCGCGAATTTGTTCATGCTTGGCGGTCGCAAGGTGCTCCCGGCGCTGGAGATGTGGCGTTCGGTCGAGCAGGACCGAAAGAAGGTCGCGCGCCTGCTGTGGGTGCTCGGGCCGGCCGCCTTTCTTGGAGCTCTGCTGCGCTTGCGCACGCTCGACCAGACCCTCGGCCGGATCGGCCGGAGGCTCGGAATGTCGATCCGCGCCGTCGAGCTGTCCGACCCCCTCGCCTGCGTCGATGTCGACAAGGAGGCCGATCTCGACCTGGCCGAAGCGCTTTTGCGGGAGCGCGGATGAGCGACCTTGCCATCTACGACATGGACCGGACGTTGACCCGGCGGGCAACCTACACGCCCTTTCTGTTCCATTGCGCGCTTCGCCGGGCGCCGTGGCGGCTGCTTCTGGCGCCACTCGTGCTCCTGTCGATGCTGGCCTATGTCGCCAGGCTGATCGACCGGGCCAGGCTCAAGGAGATCAACCATGCGTTGCTGCTAGGGCGCGCGGTCCACCCTGCCGATTTGAAGCCGCTGGTCGACAGCTTCGCCGAGGCGCAAATGCGCTCGAACATCCGCCCCGGCGCCTTCGCGGCGATCGAGCGCGATCGCGGTCAGGGCCGCCGGCTGGTGATGGCGACGGCCTCCTACCGGTTATACGCGAGCGCCATCGCCGAGCGCCTGGGGTTCGACGACGTGATCGGGACCGGCTCGGTCGTTGGCCTCGACGAGCGCGTCCACGCCAAGATCGATGGCGAAAATTGCTACGGGCCCGCCAAGCTTCGGATGATTGCCGACTGGGTGGAGAAGTCACAGCTAACCGGTCGCCACGGTCATGTCCGCTTCTATTCCGACCATGCGTCCGACGCGCCGGTGTTCGAATGGGCCGACGAGCCGGTGGCGGTCAACCCGCACGGTCGGCTTCGGCGACTTGCCGAGCAGCGCGGCTGGGCGGTTGAGGATTGGGGTTAGGCCGGGCCGACTGCAAAGCCGCGCCGAAACTCAGTCTGGTGCGGATGCAATTCGCTCGCGAGCCGCGTCGAGCCAAGCGATGCGACCCCGCAGCGCGACCTTTGCGCTCTCATGCACCAATTCGCCATAGGGACCTTCGACGTCAGTCGGCCAGCGTTCGATGTCCTCGAGCTTGCGGCCCAAGCGATCGCGCGCCTCGGCCAGCCAATTCATTTGCTCCTCCCGGCTGAGCAGTTCAAACCCTTGGATTTTCTTGCGCAAAGGGTCGTGCAAAAGCTCATGCTCGGGACGGATCGTGAGCACCCAGCGCCTTAGAGCCTGCTTGCCGCTCGCGGTGCAGGAAAAAAGCTGCGTGCCGCGCTTATCACCTTCCACCGCTTCTCCCGAAAGCAATCCCCGGTCGTGGAGCCGATAGATTAGCGGATACAGCTTTCCCTTGCTGGTATTCAGCGTGTGCACGGGCGAGGCCTCGAAGGCCTTCCCGATCTGGTAAGCGGTGATTGGCTGCTGTCGCAGGACGAGCGTCAGGATCGCCCCCTCGCTGTCGGTTAATGGCCGACGACCAGGCATCGAATCTCCCCCCGTTCGGTGCACTGTGTCCAGACGGATCGTCCTGCGACGCCGGCCCTATACACACAATTTAGTACGAAGCGAACTTTTTATTGCTTTTCGTACTACTTTTGGTATTTGGCGTTCCAGCGACCTACGACTCGCCGACGTCAGTTCGATGGCCGCCCCTATCATTTTGGATCACGCTGACGTGGACACGGCCGTTTCCCTACTTGTCATTGATGACGAAAGCCTCATCGCCGAGATGGTGAAGGAGGTTCTAGAAGAGGGGGGCTTCGAGGTCATCGTCGCCCACTCGTCCGAAGAAGCAATGGCGGCGATAGACGCCAAGGGGGCCACCGGACTGGCGGGCCTCGTTACCGACGTGAACCTTGGCTCGACCATTACCGGGTGGGATATCGCGCGTCGGGCGCGTGAACTGCGTCCCGATCTGCCAATTGTTTACACGAGCGGCTATGCCGCTGACGACTGGCCGGTCCAGGGTGTCCCGCACAGCCTGATCGTTCGAAAGCCGTTCGCACCGGCACAAATCGTAACAGCCATATCGACGCTGATCACCGAAGCGTCGTCGCAGCCTGGGGCTACGGCTTAGGGAGATGGCCTAGCGGCCGCTACACGGCCCCCAATGCATTGTCGAAATCGGCGATGAGGTCGTCGGGATCTTCGACGCCGATCGAGATGCGCACGAGATTGTCGGTGATGGCGAGCGCCTGCTTGCGCTCGTCGGGCACCGACAAATGGGTCATCGCCGCCGGCGCGCTGGCCAGAGTCTCGGTGCCGCCGAGGCTAACGGCGAGATGGGCGATCTTGAGCGCGTCGAGGAAAGCGAAGGCCTCCCTCTCGCCGCCCTTCAGATAAAGCGAGAAGGTCGAGCCGGCGCCGGTGCAGTGGCGGCGGAAGATGTCGGCCTGGCGCGATCCTTCCTCGAGGAAGCCGAGATAGCCGACATGCTCGACCTTGGGGTGGCCGCGGAGGAATTCGCAGACGCGCGCGGCATTTTCGCCCGCGCGCTGCATTCTGAGCTCCAGGGTCTCGAGGCTGCGCAAGAGCATCCAGGCGGTGTTGGGGTCGCAGATGGTGCCGATGGTGTTGCGCATCATCCGCACCTGGTCGATCAGCCCCTGGCGGCCGGTCAGGCCGCCGGCGACCAGGTCGCTGTGGCCGCCGGCATATTTGGTCAGGCTGTAGATGGTGATGTCGGCGCCCTGCTTGAGCGGATGCGCCCAAAGGGGTCCGAGGAAGGTGTTGTCGATGGCGATCGGCGGGCGTTCCCCTTCCGCGAAGGCGGCGTTGCGGGCGGCGGCCACCGCCTCGACGTCGACCAGCACATTGGTCGGGTTGGCCGGGCTTTCGAGGTAGATCAG
>DATLGC010000174.1:0-9059 GCA_035540655.1 Sphingomicrobium sp.
CACGAATGGAACAAGGGCAAGATTGTCACCTTCATTGTCACCCTCGCCGCGACCCGCTCTGTCACCCTCGCCGCCCGCGAAGCCGGGATGAGCCGCAAGTCGGCCTATGCGCTCAAAGCGCGCGATGCCGAATTCGCCGACTGCTGGAAACGTGCGCTTGGCACCCGTCCCCAACAGCCGCAGGGCGGCCGGGCGTGGGCAAAGCGGGCGCCGCCGGCCGTACATGCCCAGGGTGACGGCGCGACCCTCGCCGCATCGTCAATATTGTCAACTCGGCAGGGGACGCTCGACCGCGAGCTGGAGGATGTGGCGCGCGACCATTTCTTTGCACGACTCGGCGCCCGGCTGAGCCGCTCGCCGTCGCCGGCGTAAGGGCGACTCGGGGGAAACGGAATATGGCGAGCGTAGCCGGGGAACCGCAGCAGGAGCAGCACAGGCCGTGGTCGATGAAGCGGGTGGTGATCGCCTCGTCGACCGGCACCGCGTTCGAATGGTACGACTTCTTCATCTTCGGCGTTCTGGTGACGACCATCCAGCGGGTGTTCTTCGCCGGCCTCAATCCGACCGCCGGCCTGATCGCCGCGCTCGCCTTGTTCGCTGCCGGCTTCATCTTCCGCCCGGTCGGCGCCTTGATCTTCGGTGCCATCGGCGACCGGCTCGGGCGCAAGGGCGCCTTCATCGCCACTGTCTCGCTGATGGGCGGAGCGACCTTCGCCATCGGCCTGCTGCCGACTTACGAAAGTGCCGGTATCCTCTCGCCGATCCTGCTCATCGTCCTGCGCATCCTCCAGGGCCTGGCGCTCGGCGGCGAATATGGCGGCGCCGCAATCTACGTCGCCGAACATGCCGAGCCCAGGAAGCGCGGAGCGGCGACCGGCTGGATCCAGGCGTCGGCCTCGTTCGGGCTGCTCGCGGCATTGCTGGTGATCCTCGCTACCCGCACCATCGTCGGCGAGGCGGCGTTCGGGATCTGGGGCTGGCGCGTGCCTTTCCTCATCTCGATCATCCTCCTTGGCATCTCGGTGTGGATGCGCTTCAAGCTGAGCGAGAGCCCGGCCTTCAAGCAGCTCAAGGAAGCGGGCGAAGTCTGCCACAGGCCGCTTCGCGAAGCCTTCGCCGACCGCGCCAATTTGAAGCGCGTGCTGATCGCTTTCTTCGGCATCATGTGCGCCCAGGGCGCCGTCTGGTATTTCACATTTTTCTATATGCAGGTGTTCCTCGAACGCTCGCTCGGCCTGCCGGCGCCGACCAAGGACATGCTGCTCTTGATCATGACGGTGGTGAGCGCTCCGCTCTACGTCTTCTTCGGCTGGCTTTCCGACCAAGTCGGGCGAAAGCCGGTGATGCTCGGCGGGATGCTGCTGGCGCTGCTGCTCTACATCCCGGGCTCGCACATGATCGCCGGGGCGACCAACCCCGCGCTGGTCGAAGCGCAGCGCACCACGCCGGTGGTCGTCGCCACGAATCCCGAAACCTGCTCGGTTCAGTTCGACCCGGTTGGCGCGGCCCGCTTCTCGACTGCCTGCGACATTGCCAAGAGCACGCTCGTCACCCGCGGCATTTCGTACCGGACGGTCGAATCCGGTGACGGCTGGACGACCGTCTCGGTCGGCGAGCAGCGGCTCGCCATCCCCAGCGGCGAGGATCTGTCGGACGCCGAGTTGAAGGCCTTGAAGGGCCAGGTCGGTGCGGAAATCGGCGCCGCGCTCGAGGCGGCGGGATATCCGACCGGTGCCGACGAGCAACGGCTCAACCTGCCGCTGATGCTCGCCATCCTGCTCGCCTTCGTGGTCGCCGCGACCGCGCTCTACGGGCCGCAGGCGGCGGCTTTGGTCGAGATGTTCCCGACACGGATCCGCTATACGGCGATGAGCCTGCCCTATCATGTCGGCACCGGCTGGGTCGGCGGGTTGCTACCGGTCAGCAGCTTCGCTCTGGTGGCGATCACCGGCAATATCTACGCCAGCCTCTGGTACCCGATTGTCTTCACCGGCCTGTCGTTCGTCGTCGGCCTGATTTTCCTCAAGGAGACTCGCGGCAAGCCGCTCGAGGCGTGCGGGGTGGATGCGATGCGCCGCTCGGCCTGATCACGGGCACCAGTGGATGTCGATCGGCTGCTCGGCCTCCGCCACCACCCGCCCGACCGGCAGCTTGCTCGACTGGCCGTCGGCGATCGCCTTCTCGAGCAGGTCGCGCCGCGCCTGTCCGCGCACCGTGAACAGGATCGTTCTGGCCGACAGGATTGCCGCCCTGGTCAGCGTCACCCGCGGCACCGGCGCGTCCTCGGGCATCGGCTCGGGCATCACTCCGACCGCTCGGCGGGCCTTTGGCGCCTCGAGCGCGTCTTGCAGGTCCGGCCCTGCGAAGATCGAGGCGACATGGCCGTCGTCGCCAATGCCGAGCCAGGCGAGATCGGGCGGCCAGGGCAGGTCCTGCAGCCTTGCATCGGCGCTGTTGCCGGCCAGCCGGTGGTCGGCGATGTCGGCGGCGATCGGAATCACCCGAGCCCCGCTCGGGAGGAAGGCCTTGGCGATGGCTCGGACGTTGCTGCGCTCGTCGTCCATCGGCACCAGCCTGTCGTCGGTCGGGATGATCGTCACCCGCTTCCAGTCGAGCTTCGCCCTGGCGAGCTTGTCGAATACCGGCCGCGGGGTCTTGCCGCCGGGAAGCGCCAGAAGCGCCGCGCCGCGCGCGTCGAGCGCGCTTTCGACGATGAAGCCGACGTCGCCGGCGACCGCCTCGGCCATTTCCTCGGCGTTGTCATACTCCCACCATTCGGCTTCGATCATGCAATGCTCCTTCGTCGCCGCGGCCTTAGTCCGACGACACGCCAATGGCGAGACTCAACGCACCATCCGGCCGGTGTCGCTCTGTATGTATCCGAACCAGTCGGCCACCGGCACGCCGCGGTCGTTTACCGCCGGGCGGAACTGGCCGCGGTCCATGATCAGCCGGCAGGTCCACTGGTCGGCCGCGCTATTGCCGAAGGAGCGCATGACGTCGCACTGGCTGGCCCGCCCGTTCGGCTCGATCCGCAGGCGAAGGAAGATCTGCCCGCCGCGCGGCCAGGAACGCTGGATGGCGTCGGGATAGTCGCGGTTGGTGATCCCGCGAACCAGCGATGGCCGGGCGGCGATGGCGCCGGTCCCGCCGCCGCCCGTGCCGCTTCCCGCACCGCCCGCTCCGGGGCCGGTGCCGATCCCGCCCGCTCCGGTCCCGGGGCCCGGAACGTCGGCGGCGCCCTGGGTGGGGTCGGCGCCTTCTCGCGGCGTCTCGGTAGTGACGACCGGCGATGTCACCGGAAGCTCGATTTTCGGTCGCGGCGCGACCACCGGCGTCGCCTGGCTCCGGATATTCTCCGGGCTTGCGGCGCCTTCCTCCTCCCGGGCTTGCTCGCGCTGCGGCTGGGGGCGCTCCTCGATCACCGGCGGCTCCTCGGGCGGCGGCTGCGGCTCGGTGATGTCGATCGTCTCGAGCCGACGCTGCGGCTCGGCGATGAGGTCGATCCGGCCGCCCATGTGGAGAAATGCGAACAGCAGTCCCGCGTGAATCGCCAGCACCGCGGCGATTGCGCCGCCGCGATCGGTGCGGTTGAGCGTCGGGCGGTACATGGCGGTTCCCTCAACGCCATACCGCCCGGGCGGTTGCCGTTACATGACTGCTGTTGCGCGGCAGAAAGCGAGGCGCGCCTAGGTCGGCGACGGGGCCCGGGACGGTTTGCGGCCTCCGCCGTGGCTCGCCTTGCCGCCCTTGCTGGCGATCTCGCGCTGTTTTTCGGGGCTCATTGCAGCAAAGCCGCGCCTCGCTTTTCCGGTTCCACTCTTCAACGCCATGATCTCACTCCTCGTGGCAGCTTCATCGCCGAGGCCTAGCGGCAGTTCACAATCCTGACGTGGGTTAGCCGGCGGAGCCTGTCGAGAGGCTCCGCCGCCAGTCATTTGTCGCTGCGCGATCGGCCGCCGCGGCCCGTGGAGCCGCCGCCAGCGGTCTTGCCGGAGCTGCCCATGGCGGACCCCGATCCGGTTTCAGCCGCGGCGCCGCTCTGGCCGGCCGAACCGGTCGCCTGGCCCGCGCTTTGCTGTTGGCCGGTCTCACCGCCCTGACCCTGCCCGCTTCCCTGGCCGCCGCGTCTCCGCCGCCAACTGTCGAAGTCCTGGCTGAACTGCTGCTCGCGCTCGCGGCAATATTCCTGATAGTCGCGATCGAGCTCGGACAATTGCCGGTCGCGCCAGCTGCGGTAATGATCGTCGAGCGTGCTTCCGAACTGTTGATTGCCGAACCCGCCGAGCGTCCCTCGGAAGTCCTCGAATCCTTCCGATATTTCGGGTCCGCGCTCCCGGCCGCCGCTGTAGCTCTGCCGGCCGCCTTCCCAGTCGCCGCGCCCGCCAACACCGCCTTGGGCACGTCCGCCGCCATAGTCGCCCTGAAAGCCGCCCCGGCCATGTTCGCGGCCGTAGCCGCCCGAGCCGGAACGCTCGTTCCCGCCACCCCAGCTTTCGCCGCGATTGGCTTCCCAGCTTTGCACCCGGCCGCGCGACCCGCCGCGCTCGTCGGAACGGGTGTCATAATGGCGTCCGTAATCGCGACCGCCTGAACCACTCGAAGCGCCGTAACCTCTTTCGGAACGCTCGCTTCGGCCAAAGTCGCCGCGCGGTCCGCGCGAGCGGTCATCATCGTCGTCGTCCGAGAACCAGGAGCGGATCTCCTCTCCTGCTTTCTCGAAAAATCCGCGGTCGTCGTCGCGGTCGCGCCTGCCGGCCCAGTCGCCGCCCCCGTGCCGGGAGCGCTCGCGCTCGCGGTCGTCGTACCCATGGTCGCCGCGCGGTCCGTATCGATTGTCAGCCATCAAATCCTCCTCTTTCATCGCGATCCGGTGGGCGTGCGCCCTTGCCCAACCAACGAGATCGAAAGACGGCCGTTCCGGAGACGGCTGGGACCCGCCGCGCATCGGCAACGTGCAGGCGCAGAGGGCACGAAACTGGCCGGAATTTAACGGCCGCGACGATTCTCGGGCCGCAGATCAGCTAGGCGTCGGGAAGCGGGGCAAACCGATCGATGGCGTCGAAGATGGCCGAGATTCCGCGGCGTTCGTCGTCGCCAAGCTCCGGGCGCCAGACGTCGAACAACAGGATGACTCGAGTCTCCGCGCTCGGATTCCTGGCCTCGTGCTGGATGCTGTCGTCGAAGATCAGCAATCTGCCTTCTTCCCAATTGCGCGTCTCGTTGCCCACTCGGAGCCAGCAACCCGGCGGGACGATCAGCGGCAAATGGCAGATGAGGCGGCTGTTCAGCATTCCATGGTGCGGCGGGATGTGGGCCCCGGGGGTCAGAAGCGAGAACAGGACCGAAGGCGTTCGAGAGCCGACATTGCTGAGCGGAACCTTCTCCAGCGCCGCCATCGTTCGCGGGCAACGGGCCGCATTCTCCTCGACTACCTTCCCGTCCTTCCACAAATAGAAGGCGCTCCAGCTCGGATCGTCGAGCAATCCGTGGAAGTCGCGGCCCGGACGATCCTTTTCCGCTTCGATATAAGGGCGGAACTGCGCGCCCTGCCGAAGCAATTCGACCAGCTCGGCCTTGATCGCGGGCGTTTCAGCTTCCAACGCCTCGGCCCATTCGAACTCCTCGCGCTCGAAAAACTGACGCTGGGCGAGATAAGGGTAATAGAAAACCGAGGGCTGCTGCGCGAAGATTTCGCGTGTCCCGTTTAGCATGTCGAGCGAATGGCGGAGGCGCGCTTTCGCGTGCGTCCCGGCTGGCTCGATGCCGTCGATGGCGCGGCTGAGGGATTGCTGAAAATCCTGGGCTCGGGCCTGAACGTATGCCTGGGCACGCTGGAGCTGTTGCATCCCATGCGCGTCGACGGAGCGCGACTGACGCGCCGAAGCCAGCGCCAACTGGTAGAAGGATACGGCGGCGCGGGCATCGCCATTGCGGGCATAGTCGTCGCCGCGCGCGATCAACGTCCTGAAATCGGCGCTCCCTGTGGCGTCACTCATGCCGCTTCGGTCTCCGCCGTGCGCGTGTCGAACTCCTGCCTGGCCGAGTGGATCGCCTCGACATTCTCAATCGCCCAGGTGGCAAGCCCGCAGATCGGCTTCTGAAGTGAATGCCCTAGCTCGGTCAGCTCATAGTCGACCCGCGGCGGAATCGACGGGGTGACGGTGCGACGGACCAGCCCGTCGCGCTCGAGGTTGCGCAACGTCAGGGTCAGCATGCGCTGCGACACGCTCGGGATTTCGCGGCGAAGCTCGTTGAAGCGCCTCGATCCGCCGCCGAGGGTCTGGACGACGAGCACGGTCCATTTGTCGCCGATTCGCGACAGCAGCGTGCTGATGGTGCGGCAGACGGGGTCTCCGGGATCCTTCATCGCAGGCACCTCAATGTTCCTGTCTCACACATTTGTTCGTCCACTACAAAAAAGTGCGTTCTTGCGGGCGGTTCGCTCGTGGTTATCTGGCGTGCCTCGGTAACAAATCCATACCAAGGAGGCAATAGTGACCATCCTGCATATCGACAGCAGCATCAATGGCGACAACAGCGCGAGCCGCACGATTTCGCGCTCGATTGTCGACCAGCTCAAGAACACTCAATGGGGCGAACAGCTCGTCTATCGCGATCTCGCCGCCGAGCCGCTGCCGCACCTGACGCTCGATGCTTTCGCCGACAGCTCCGTGCTCGACGAGTTCCTGACCGCCGAGACGGTGGTGATCGGCGCGCCGATGTACAATTTCACTTTGCCGAGCCAGCTCAAGGCCTGGGTGGACCGGATTCTCGTCGCCGGCAGGACCTTTCGATATACCGAGACCGGGCCAGAGGGCCTCGCCCGCGGCAAGCGGGTGATCGTCGCGCTTGCCCGCGGCGGGACATACAGCCCCGGCTCACCAGCCGCGGCGCTCGAGCATCTCGAGACCTATTTGCGCGGAGTCTTCAACTTCATCGGCATCGAGCCCGAGTTCGTCGCCGCCGATGGTCTGAACCTCGGCCCCGATCAGCGCTCGGCGTCGATCAAGGCGGCGCTTGGGGAGACCATTCGCCTGGCGGCTTAGCAACCGTCATTGCGAGGAGCCAAAGGCAACGAAGCAATCTAGAAGTGGAGCTGGATGGCGCCGCTCCGCTCGCAATGACGAAAGCCGTTCTCAGGCCAGCAACCGCAGCGGGTTCTCGATCAGCGGCTTCATCGCCTGCAGGAAATTCGCCGCGTCCCATCCGTCGACGACGCGGTGGTCGCAGCTGAGCGACAGGTTCATCCGCTTGGCGATCTCGATCTCGCCGTCGACAACGACGAGCTTCTCCTCGACCTTGTTGACGGCAATGATCGCGACCTGCGGCGGGCTGATCACCGGGGTCGAGGTGATCCCGCCCATCGGCCCGAGGCTGGAGATGGTGATGGTGGCGCCGCTGAGCTCCTCCCGGCTTGCCTTGCCGCTGCGCGCCGCCTCGGACAGCCGCAGGATTTCCGACGCCAGCTGCCAAACCGACTGGCTTTCCGCATTGCGCAGCACCGGCACCATCAAGCCCGTGTCCGTCTGGGTGGCGATGCCCATGTGCACCGCGCCGTGGCGGGTGATGACATTCGCCTCGTCGTCATAGGTGGCGTTCAGCATCGGCCATTCGGCGACGCCTTTGGCCATGGCGATGATCAGGAACGGCAAGAGGGTCAGCTTCGGCTGGTCGCCGCGGTCGCGGTTCATCATCGCGCGAGTCTCCTCGAGCGCGGAGACGTCATACTCCTCGACCAGGGTAAAATGCGGAATCCGGCGCTTCGCTTCCTGCATGTTCTCGGCGATCTTGCGGCGTAGGCCGACGACCTTGATCGTCTCGTCTTGGCGGCGCGCGGGGCCGCGCTGTGGGGCGATTCCGCCGCCCTGGTAGAGCAAATAGGAATCGAGATCAGAGTGACGGACGCGACCGTCCTTCGATTTCACCTGCGCAAGATCGATGCCGAGGTCGCGCGCGCGTTGCCGGACGGCGGGAGAAGCGAGCACTTTGTCCCCCCTCCCGCTTGCGGGAGGGGTTGGGGGTGGGCTGTGTCCAGTCGCTGCAGGCCCACCCCTCTTATCCCCTCCCGCGGGCGGGAGGGGAGGTTCCACTGCGGTGACCGGCAGCTCCTCCTCCTGCGCCTCAGTCGGCACCTCGGCGCCGTCGGCAAGTGGCCGCTCCTGCCGGCTTTCCGCCGCATCCTCGGCTGGCGCCGCGCCGTCGGTCTCGATCACCGCAAGCACCGAGCCGATCGGCACCTGGTCGCCGACTTCGCCGGCGAGCTCGACCACCTTGCCGGCGACCGGGCTTTCCATCTCGACCGTCGCCTTGTCGGTCATCATGTCGGCGAGCTGCTGGTCCTCCTCGACCCGGTCGCCGACCTTGACGTGCCAGGCGACGATCTCCGCTTCGGCAATGCCTTCGCCGATGTCGGGCAGCTTGAACTGGTATTTCGCCATCAGTCGGCCATCACTTTCTGAAGGGCTTTTTTCATCCGCTTCGGGCCCGGGAAATAGGCCCATTCATAGGAGTGGGGGTAGGGGGTGTCCCAGCCGGTCACGCGCTCGACCGGCGCTTCGAGATGGTAGAAGCAGCGTTCCTGGACGATGGTCACCAGCTCCGAGGCGAAACCAGAGGTTCGCGGCGCTTCCTGGGCGACGAGGCAGCGGCCGGTCTTCTCGACCGAGGAAGCGATGGTTTCGATGTCGAGCGGGACGAGCGTGCGCAGGTCGATGACCTCGGCATCCAGCCCATTTTCCTCGACCGCGGCGAGCGCGACATGGACCATGGTCCCGTAGGCCAGCAAGGTCAGCTCAGAGCCTTCGCGAACCACCGCAGCCTTGCCGATCGGGACGGTATAATGGCCGTCAGGAACCTCGCTCGCCGGATGTTTCGCCCATGGCTTGACCGGCTTGTCGTGATGGCCGTCGAAGGGGCCGTTGTAGATGCGCTTGGGCTCGAAGAAGATCACCGGGTCCGGGTCCTCGATCGCGGCGATCAGCAGGCCCTTGGCGTCATGGGGCGTCGAGGGAATCACCGTTTTCAGTCCGGCGATGTGCGTGAACAGGCTTTCGGGT
>DATLGC010000175.1:0-11111 GCA_035540655.1 Sphingomicrobium sp.
ATCATAATCGGAGTGCGGAATCCCAAAGCTGCTCGCGCAGTTGCAGAGATGTCCGTCGGCGATCTTTGGGGGACGCGTTCAAACAAGAACGAGGTTTTGTGGTCTAGTTCGCCGACCCAGCTGGCGTCGCTTTGGGAGCCACGGGCACCGTCCTACTCGTTCAAAGAACGCGATCATTCTGTCGAGGCTGAGTACCTGAAGGGCATTTCGCTGAAGGAGCTGATGCCCCAGAGTTCAGCCGGCACGCTCAGCGCGCGAGACGGTCTATCCGTAGATATGGACCGCGCCGACCTTTGGCTGCGCATGAATGAGCTAGTGAGGTCCGACATCGAGGAGTTTCGGGCGCGCCATTCTGTGGGGGATGACTCGAAGAGCTGGTCGTTGTCGGCTGCGCAATCAGACGTCAGGGTGCATCGATCCGAAGAATTTCTCAGGCCGATCCAATATCGCCCCTTCGATAAAAGATGGACTTTCTACACAGGCACACAGGGTGGAATTTATTTCTTTCCCGCGCCTTCCGTCATGCCGCACGTTGTGGATCATCCGAACATTGCACTGGGATTCACGCGCAAAGTCGAGGGTACACGAAGCTTTGCGGATATCCTCGCGTTCGATCAGCTAATCACACATCACTCGTTGAGTCTGAAGGAAGTGAATTACCTCGCTCCGCTTTACCTCTATCCCGATGAGAATACCCTCGATCAAACGGTTCGTCTCAACCTAGACCCCAAGCTCTACGCCGCCATCTGCAGGGCTGCCAAGATCGATCCGGCCGACCAAGCCGGGCCCAAGAACGATTTCCGCGCCGCCACCGGCGAGGCGCGGCCGAGCGAGGTCAAGCTGTTCGACTATATCTATGGCGTGCTGCACTCGCCTACCTATCGCGCGAAATTCGCCGAATTCCTCAAGATGGACTTCCCACGCATTCCCTATCTTCCTTCTCCGCAAGTCTTCCGCCATGTCAGCGAAAAGGGCGAGCAGCTCCGCCGTCTGCACCTGATGGAAGCGCCCGCCATCGGCGAGACTCCCTATCCATACCAAGGCAGCGGCGATGATGTGGTGGCGGGCGGGTTTCCGAAGTGGGAAGACGGGAAAGGCAGCCCTTCGACAGGCTCAGGGCGAACGGGGAGGGTTTACGTCAACTCGGACCAATATTTCGATGGCGTGCCGGAGATCGCCTGGGGCTTTTACATCGGCGGTTACCAGCCGGCGCAGAAGTGGCTCAAGGACCGGCGCGGGCGCACGCTGTCGTGGGACGACATCGGCCACTATCAGAAGATCGTCAAAATCCTCGCCGAGACCGACCGGATCATGAAGGAAATCGAGCTGCCGCTCGACTGAAGCAGGCCCACCCCCGGCCCAGCGGCCGGATCGGACCGCCTGGGGGCGGTCCGCTTCCGGGCGCTCGCGAGCGGGAGGGGTGCCCCGAC
This sequence comes from Sphingomicrobium sp., assembly GCA_035540655.1. Classification (GTDB taxonomy): domain Bacteria; phylum Pseudomonadota; class Alphaproteobacteria; order Sphingomonadales; family Sphingomonadaceae; genus Sphingomicrobium. The sequence continues at coordinate 1,431 of DATLGC010000175.1, forward strand.
CGCCGCGCGCCTCGGGTCGAGACAAGGGCAAGCCACCAGAAGGGGTCGCAGGGGGCGTTGTTGTAGCCTTGACGCGACACCGATCAGTGGTTATACCGAAAGTATGAAAACTGCCGTGTCAATTCCCGATGACGTGTTCAACGAAGCCGAGATGCTGGCGAAGGAACTGAAGACCTCGCGCAGCGAAATCTACGCCCGCGCGCTCGCAGCTTTCATCGGCGATCATTCGTCCGACCGGGTGACAAAGGCGATGGACGCGGCGCTCGACCACGTCGACCCGGGCCCCGACCCGCTGGTCATCGCGGCCGCCAATCGAACCCTCCGCGACGTTGAATGGTAGTCGCGCAAGGCGAGGTCTGGTGGGCGGACCTCGGCGATCCAGGGGGATCGGAACCGGGGTATCGCCGTCCGGTCATCGTTGTCCAGGGTGACGCCTTCAACCGGAGCCGGATCGCGACTGCCGTGTGCGTGCCGCTGACCAGCAATCTGAAATGGGCTGCGGCGCCGGGCAACGTCCTGCTGCGCGCTCGGGACACAGGGCTAGAAAAGGATTCGGTCGCGAACGTGTCACTGGTCATTGCGGTGGACAGGCTCGCTTTGACCGAGCGCGTGGGCAAGATTACGCAGCGCAAACTCGATCGGGTGCTGACCGGCATCGACGTCGTGTTGGGACGGTAGTCGTTCCTCGACGACTCCCCGGATCAAGTCCGGGGCTTCGGCGGACGAACGGGAGAAAGCGCGCGGCCGTGCGCGCGGGGCGCGGCCGTGCTATCTCGCGACTCCGTTGCTCACAAGCGCTCCCGGCGCGCCGGCGCGTCGGCGCGCCGACGCATCGATCGGGAGGATGGCATGAAATTCTACGACAGCTTCGGAATGAACCCGCGCATGGTGCGCTTCTTCATGCTCGAAAAGGGAATCGAGATCGACCGCGAGCAGGTCGACATCTTCACCGCCGAGAACCGGCGCGAGCCCTATCTTGGCCGCAACCCTTCGGGGCAGACGCCCTTGCTCGAGCTCGACGACGGCACCTGCCTCGCCGAGACCGGGGCGATCTGCGAATATCTCGAGGAGAAGAACCCCGAGCCGGCGCTGATCGGCTCAAGCGCCGAGGAGCGTGCCGAGACCCGCATGTGGTGGCGGCGGGTCGAGATCAACATCTGCCTGCCGATGCTCCACGGCTTCTACTTCGGCGAGGGGCTGGAGATTTTCCGCGAGCGGACCCACTGCATTCCCGAGGCGGCGGAAGGGATGAAGGAGCGCGGCCGCAAGGGCATGCAGTGGATCGACGGGCTGATCGAGGACGGCAAGTGGCTGGCCGGCGAGCGCTTCACCATCGCCGACATCTGCCTTTATTGCTACATCGACGCGCTTCGCGGCGCCAATCAGCCGATCCCCGACGGCTGCGCCCGGCTGGAGGCCTGGTTCACCAGGGTCGGGCTGCGGCCGGCGGCCGAGGCGAGCATTTCGCAGCGGCTCGACGTCGGCCTGACCGGCTAGCGGCGGTGAGAGAGGATCAAAAGGATCGGCGCTGGGCGGCGAGGAGCATTCGCAGGAGCATCGCCACCGGGCGGGGGACTCCGACCTTGCCCTCCAGCCACAGGCTGACCGCCGAGCGCGATACGCCGATCGCCCCGGCGAGATCGGCCTGGGTGCGGTAGCCGAGGCCGCGCATCGCCGAGCGAAGCTCTTCGGGGGACATCGAGGCGAGGCGCGGGTCGTCCATCGCGGGCGGGGCTAGATCGCGTCCTCGCCGCGGTCGCCGGTGCGGATTCGGACCGCCTGCTCGACGGGAAGGACGAAAATCTTGCCGTCGCCGATGCGGCCGGTTCGGGCGGCGGCCATGATCGCTTCGACCGCATTGTCGGCGAGGCTGTCCTCGACCACCACCTCGACCTTCACCTTGGGCAGGAAGTCGATGACATATTCGGCGCCGCGATAGAGCTCGGTATGGCCCTTCTGGCGGCCGAAGCCCTTGACCTCGGTGACGGTGATTCCGGACACGCCGACCTCGTGGAGCGCGTCCTTGACGTCGTCGAGCTTGAACGGCTTGATGATGGCTTCGATCTTCTTCATCGCCTCGCCTTAGCCAATGCCGCACCGCTGCCGCAATTGGCGGGCAATCGCGCGGCGATGAAAGCGATCATCCTTTCCGCCGGCCAGGGCTCGCGGCTCGGCCATCTGACCGACGAGCGGCCCAAGTGCCTGATCGAATTTGGCGGGCGGAGCCTGCTCGACCGGCAGCTCGACGCGCTCGCATCGAACGGGGTCGGCGAGGCGGTGGTGGTCACCGGCTTTCACGACGATCTGGTCGAGGCGGCGATCGCCAGGCGGTCGGGCGGGCCCAAGGTGCGGACGATCTACAACCCCTTCTACAAGGTCGCCGACAATCTCGGCTCGCTGTTCCTCGCCCGGGGGGAGCTGAGCGGCGACTGCCTGGTGTGGAACGGCGACACATTGGTCAGCGATTCGCTGATGGCGAGGGTGGTCGGCAACCGGCAGCCGGGCATTTGCGTCACCATCGACCGCAAGGACCAATATGATGCCGACGACATGAAGGTCGTGGTCGCGCCTGACGGGCGGCTGATGGCGATCGGCAAGCGCATCCCGGAGGGGGTGAACGGCGAATCGATCGGCCTGCTCGCCTTTCGCGACGGCGGCGCCGAGCGCTTCGCCCAAGCGATCGAGCGCGACATCCGGTCGAGCGAGGGCACGACCATCTGGTATCTTCGGGTGATCCACCACATCGCCCAGGACGGCGAGGTGTGGACTCTCGACATCGCCGGCGAGGAATGGGGCGAGGTCGATTTCCCCGAGGACGTCGAGCGGGCGGACGCGCTCGCCAGGCGGTGGGACGAGCGGCGGAAGTCGGCGGCGGCCTAGGCGTAAGGCGGCCTATCGAGTCCCTTGGGGCTCTTGGTGAAAATCTCGCAGCCGTCTTCGGTGATGCCGATCGAATGTTCGAACTGGGCCGACAGCGAGCGGTCGCGGGTGACCGCGGTCCAGCCGTCGTCGAGCATCCTGGTGTCGGGCCGGCCGAGGTTGATCATCGGCTCGATGGTGAAGAACATTCCGGGACGAAGCTCCGGCCCGGTGCCGGGGCGGCCGGCGTGGACGACCTCCGGGCTGTCGTGGAACAGCCGGCCGAGGCCGTGGCCGCAAAAGTCGCGGACGACGCTGTAGCGGTGCCGTTCGGCATGGCGCTGGATGGCGCTTGAGATGTCGCCGAGCCGGTTGCCGGGCCGCGCCTGGGCGATCCCGAGCATCAGGCACTCGTGGGTGACATCGACCAGCCGGCGGGCCTTCAGCGGGACGTCGCCGACGAAATACATGCGGCTGGTGTCGCCGTGCCAGCCGTCGAGGATCGGGGTGACGTCGATGTTGACGATGTCGCCGTCGCGAAGCGCCCGGTCGCCCGGAATGCCGTGACAGACGACATGGTTGATCGAGGTGCAGCAGCTCCTGGTGTAGCCGCGATAGCCGAGAGTCGCCGGCACCGCCCCGGCGCGGACCATGTGGTCGAGGACGATGTCGTCGATCTCCTGCGTGGTCACGCCTGGGACGACGTGCGGCACCAGGGCGTCGAGGATTTCGGCGGCGAGGCGGCCGGCGGCGCGCATCCCGGCGAAGCCTTCGGGCCCGTGCAGCTTGATGACGCCGGTCTTGGCCTCGGTCCGGTCTTCTGGCGAGACGGTGATATATTGAGTCATGGCGGCTAGATAGGCAATCGGAGGGGCGAAGTCACCGGAGGCCGAGTGAGCGAAGAAGCGAAGGTTTGGACCGCGGCGCTGCTGGTCATCGGCGACGAGATATTGTCGGGCCGGACCCAGGACCTCAACGTCGCCCAGGTGGCGCGCTGGCTGAACGACGAGGGCATCCGGCTGCGCGAGGTGAGGATCGTCGCCGACGATATCGGCCAGATCGCGCGATCGGTGAACGCGCTTCGCGGCGCCCACGATTATCTGTTCACCACCGGCGGAATCGGCCCGACGCATGACGATATCACGGTCGACGCGATCGCCGAGGCGTTCGGAGTGCCGGTGGTCGTCCATCCGCAAGCGCGGGCGATCCTCGAGGAATATTACGCAAGCCGCGGCGGGGTGAACGAAGCGCGGCTGAGGATGGCGCGGGTGCCGCAGGGGGCGGAACTGATCGCCAATCCCTTGTCGGGCGCGCCCGGCATCCGGATGGGCAATGTCCATATCCTTGCCGGAGTGCCGAGCATCGCCGCCCGGATGCTCGAGGCGCTGACCGGAAAGCTCGAAGGGGGGCGGCCGGTGGTTTCGGTCGCGGTTGGCGCCTTCGCCGCCGAAAGCGACGTCGCCGAGCTTCTCCGGACCGTCCAGGACGATCATCCGGGAGTCGCGATCGGCAGCTACCCCTTCGCCAAAGACGGGCGGTTCGGGGCCAATTTCGTCATTCGCTGCGAAAGCGGCGAGCAGGCGGCCGACTGCGCCGGCGAGCTCGCCCGAAAGCTGGCCGAGGCCGGCTTCGAGGCGATCGAAGGCGGGATCTGACCGGTCAGCTTCAGCGCCGGGGCGGCGAAGCGAGCTCCGAGGCGATCCTGCCCACGCCCCGGGCGATCCCGTCGAGGACCTGCAGCTGGGTGTGAAACTGCGCGGCGACTCCGGCGTCGGCAACCAGTTGCTCGGCGACCTGATCGAGCGATTCGCCGAAATGCCTGAGCTGAGCGGCCACGCTGACGCCGCGGTCGAGCGCATCCGCAGAATTCGGCGGGGCTTGGCCCGACTCCGCCTGGAGACCGCGCTTGGCGGCGAAGACGATCGCGTCGACCCGCTGCTGGTCGCTGCTGCGATTGCCGCTTGGAAGCCAGTCGGCGACGACAATCGAAGAATCGAAGCGCAGACCGGCGCGGGCGTGGTCGCGCCAGGCCACCCGGCCCGAGACGCTCAGGCTGCCTCGGCTCAGCCTGATCTCCCTGCCTTCATCCGGCAGAATGCCGCCTTCGACCAGGGCGCCGCCGCGCGACATGTTGCGGATCCGAACGGGACAAGAGGAGGTCGCGGAGTAAAGCGCCGCCATGACAAAGACATTGCTTCGGGCATCGGCGCGCGGATCCAGGGCATTGTCCTCCCCGCCCGTCGGCGGCTGCTGCTGTTCGGCTGATAAAATGGCGCCCACTCCTGCTGCGCCCGTCTCGCCCGCAACCGGCTTAGCTTGGCTTAACTATTCCTCCGGAATGGATGCTTTGGCCGCTGGCCGGAGCTGTGGGCGCCTTTCAGTCGGGCGCAATCCCGGTCCGTTGACCTGGCAATTGCCCAAACCTAAGTGATCGTGCGGCCGCGGGTATGATGTAGTGGCAGCCTGTCAGCTTCCCAAGCTGAACGCGCGGGTTCGATTCCCGCTACCCGCTCCACGCGCAGGCAATCGGGGGATTGCCGAGCATGGAGCGCGCGAGCAACGCGAGGGGCGACCGCCCGTCAGTCGCCCGGATAACCGGCCAGCGCCTTGTCCAGATCGGCGATGAGATCGTCCGGATTCTCGAGGCCGATGTGCAGCCGCACCGCCGGCCCTTCGAGCCTGGGCGCGAACTGGCGGCCGGGGGCAAGGTCGGCGGGAACGGCGAGGCTTTCGAAGCCGCCCCAGCTGTAGCCGAGGCCGAACAGGTCGAGCCGGTCGAGCAGCGCGTCGCGGTCCTTCCCTTCGCCGCCCTTGAGGACGAAGGCGAACAGGCCCGACGAGCCGGCAAAGTCGCGCTTCCACAACTCGTGCCCTGGGCAGCCTTCGAAGGCGGGATGGAGCAGGCGCGCGATCCTGGGATGATCGCCCAGCCATCGCGCGACCGCCAAGCCGCTTTCCTCGTGGCGGCGGAGCCTGAGCGACAGGGTTCGAAGCCCGCGCGATGCAAGCCAGGCATCGTCGGGGCTGACCGCGTCGCCGAGCCCGAACACGGTTCGCTGCACCTTGCCGAACCAACGCTCGTTCGCGGTGATCGCGCCCAACAAAAGGTCCGAATGGCCGCCGACATGCTTGGTCAGCGCGAGGATGGAGATGTCGACTCCGGCCCGCATCGCCGGGAACAGCAGCGGCGTCGCCCAGGTGTTGTCGAGCAGGGTGACGATGCCCCGGCGGGACGCCATCGCGCAGATTGCCGGAACGTCCTGGACCTCGAAGGTCAGCGAGCCGGGGCTTTCGAGCAGGATCGCGCGGGTTTTTTCGCCGGCGAGGGCAGCCAGATCCTCGGCGCCGGTAAGCGGGTCGTAGTAGCGGACCGAGATTCCAAGGCGGGCGAGGAGCGAATCGCAGAAGCCGCGGGTCGGGCCGTAGGCGCTATCGACGACCAGCAGCTCGTCGCCCGAAGATAGCACGGCAAGAAGCGCGTTGGTGACCGCCGCCAGGCCGGACGAGGTGAGGACGGTGCCGGCAGCCCCCGGCTCGAGCTCGGTCAGCGCCTCGGCCAGCGCCCATTGTGTCGGAGTGCCGTGAAGCCCGTAATAATAGCTGCCGAACCCCGGCCTTCGCGCGCGCAAATCGGACATGGTGTCGAACAAGATCGTCGAGCCCCGGTGGACCGGGGGGCTGACCAGCTGGCCCCGCCATTCCCTGCGGCGGCCGCCGTGGATGAGCCTGGTGTCGGGCCGCTTGTCCTTGCCGCCCATCCCGGTCACCTGAGCGGCGGTTCGTCGAAGCTGCGCAGCTTGCGGCTGTGGAGCGACTCGCCTTCCTCGTTGAGCAGGTTGATCGCTTCGATGGCGATCCGCAAATGCTGGCTGATCGCCCGCTCGTAGAAGGCATTGGCCTGGCCGGGCAGCTTGAGCTCTCCGTGAAGCGGCTTGTCGGACACGCACAGCAAGGTCCCGTAGGGCACGCGGAAGCGATAGCCCTGGGCGGCGACGGTCGCCGATTCCATGTCGATCGCCACCGCCCGGCTCTGGTTGAAGCGGCGCGCCGACAAGGTGTAGCGAAGCTCCCAGTTGCGATCGTCGGTGGTGACGACGGTGCCGGTGCGGAGCCGCTTCTTGAGGTCGTCCTCTTCCTCACCGGTCACGGTCATCGCCGCTTCGAACAGGGCCTTTTGCACTTCGGCGATGGCCGGCAGCGGAATTTCGGTCGGGAGCACGTCGTCGAGCAGATGATCGTCGCGCAAATAGGCGTGGGCGAGCACATAGTCGCCGATCGCCTGGCTTGGGCGAAGCCCGCCGCAATGGCCGATCATCAGCCACACTTCCGGGCGGAGCACGGCGATATGGTCGCAAATGGTCTTGGCGTTGGACGGGCCGACGCCGATGTTGACCAGGGTGATGCCGATATTGTCGCCCGCCATCAGATGGTAGGCGGGCATCTGGTGCCGGCGCCAGTTGCCGCCGGCGATCTCCGCCTCGGCGCCGTCGAGATCGCCGGGCCCATAGACCCGCCCGGGCACCGACAGGCCGGTATAGGGCGTGTCGGGGGCGCGAAGGGCATTGATGGCGAAGCGGACGAACTCGTCGACGTAGCGGACATAATTGGTGAACAGCACGAAATGCTGGAAATGGTCGGCCGGAGTGCCGGTATAATGTTTGAGCCGGGCGAGGCTGAAATCGGTTCGCGGAGCGTCGAACAATGCCAGCGGCCGAGCCGAATGGAGCGAGGCGTCCCAGGCGCCGTCGGCGATCTCGTCGCCGATGTGGACAAGCTCCGAGGAGGGGAACCAGCGCGACAGCTCGGCAGCGCCAATGCCGCCAAGCTCGAGCTCGCCACCGTCGAGCACGTAGGGGAAGGGGATTTCACTCGCCGAGCGGCCGACGCTGATGTCGACCGAATAGTCGCGGACAAGATGTTCGAGCTGTTCGTGCAGATAGCGGCGGAACAATTTGGGCCGGGCGATGCTCGACGCGTAGACGCCGGGCTGGTTCAGGCGGGCGAAGGCGCGGGTCGGGGCGGCGATAGGCCCGCTCGCGTCATATTCGACTCGAAGCTCGGGATAAGCGAAGGCGCCTTCGGCGCGCGCCTCGGAATCGGGCCGCTCGCCGCGCTCGACATAGGCGGTGAGCGCTCGGCGAAGATTGCCGCAGCTGGTGTCGTAAATCTCCGAGAGCCGGTCGAGGAGGGCGGGAATGTCGTCGAGACGCGTCATTCCGATCAGCCTTTGCGGCTTCGCGCAATTTGAGGCAAGCCCTGCCGAAGCGCGGGCAGATCAAGCCAGGAGGCCAAGATGACGATTCCGACTCGACGCCTGGGAGCCGAAGGCCCCGAAGTTTCGGCGATCGGCCTTGGCTGCATGGGCATGTCGGAATTCTATGGCCCGGCCGACGAGAAGGAGTCGATCTCGACCATCCACCTGGCGATCGACCGGGGCGTGACCTTCTTCGACACCGCCGACATGTACGGGGTCGGCCGAAACGAGGAATTGATCGGCCGGGCGATCGAGGGCCGCCGCGAGCGCGTCTTCCTGGCGACCAAGTTCGGAAGCGTCCGCGGGCCGCAGGGCGAGTTCCTCGGCGTGTGCGGCCGGCCCGATTACGTCCGCTCGGCCTGCGAGGCGAGCCTCGAGCGGCTGGGGGTCGAGACGATCGACCTTTATTACCAGCACCGGGTCGACCCGGACGTGCCGATCGAGGAGACGGTCGGGGCGATGGCCGAGCTCGTCGGCGAAGGGAAGGTGAGGTTCCTCGGGCTAAGCGAGGCGGCCCCGCGAACCATCCGCCGGGCGCATGCGACCCACCCGATCACCGCCTTGCAGACCGAATTGTCGCTGTGGAGCCGCGACGCCGAGGCCGAAATCCTGCCGACGGTGCGCGAGCTTGGCATCGGCTTTGTCGCTTATTCGCCGCTCGGGCGCGGATTCCTGACCGGCGAGATCAAGAGCCCGGGCGATTTTCCCGAGGACGATTTCCGCCGCTTCCACCCGCGCTTCACCGGCGCGAACTTCGACCGCAACATCGCTTTGGTGCGCGAGATCAAACTGATGGCCAAGGCCAAGGGCTGCACTCCAGCGCAGCTGGCGCTCGCCTGGGTGCTGGCGAAGGGCGAGGACATCGTGCCGATCCCGGGGACCAAGCGCCGCGCCTATCTCGAGCAGAACATCCGGGCGCTCGACGTGACGCTCGACGAGGAGGAGCTTCGGCGGGTGGATTCGATCCTTCCGCCGGGAGCCGCGGCCGGGGAGCGCTACCACGAGCGGGGGATGGCGAGCGTCGATTTGTAAGCGGACGGGCGGTCTGGGGGGGTGCGGACCGGCATTGCGGGAGCAATGGCTGGCTGTCACGCGGAGTGAATCCGCGTGACGTCGGTCCTGTCGGCCAGCGCGGCTGGCCGCTCGGCCGCAGGCCGGCCGGCGCACGCCGTCTCTCGACATAAGCTTCGCTTGCTAAAGCAAGCGTGCGCTTATGCTCGGCGGCTTAGCGCTTGCTGAACTGGAAGCTTCGGCGGGCCTTGGCTCGGCCGTACTTCTTGCGCTCGACGACGCGCGGGTCGCGGGTGAGGAAGCCGGCCTGCTTGACCATCGTCCGAAGCGCCGGCTCGAAGCGGCTGAGCGCCTGGGCAATGCCATGCTTGACCGCTCCCGCCTGGCCCGAAAGCCCGCCGCCCTTGACCGTGGCGACCACGTCATACTGGCCGCGCCGGTCGGCGACATCGAACGGCTGGTTGATCACCAGGCGAAGCGACGGGCGGGCGAAATAGACTTCCTGCTCGCGGCCGTCGCCCGGGTCTGGCTCAAGCCCGGCTCCGGCCAGATCACGG
>DATLGC010000176.1:0-4426 GCA_035540655.1 Sphingomicrobium sp.
GCGAGACGGGGGCCGCGGAGTCACCATCCGCTGGACGATCGTCGACAGCCCGCTCGGCCCGATGCTGATCGCGGCGACGGCGAAGGGCATCTGCCGGCTGACGTTCGACGAGGGCGAGGAAGCGCTTCGCCGGCTGTTCCCGAACGCGACGCTGATAGCGGACGACGGCTCGATGGCGAAGCTCGTGCAGGGCGCTCTGGCGGCCATCGAGCAGCCGATGGCGGTTCCCGAGCTTCCGATCGATGTTGCCGGCACCGCCTTCCAGGAATCGGTGTGGCGAGAACTTCGAAAAATCCCGCCAGGCGAGACCCGAAGCTACGCCCAGATAGCAGCGGCGATCGGCCAGCCCGGAGCCGTCCGGGCGGTGGGGTCGGCCAATGGCGCCAATCCGGTCGCGGTGATCGTGCCATGCCACCGGGTCGTGCGCAGCGACGGCAGCCTCGGCGGCTATGCGGGCGGAGTGGAGCGCAAGCGCAGGCTGCTAATGAGCGAGGGTAGCGGATCGCTTCTTTAGCTCAGGCGGCTTGCTTGATGCCGAGCTTTGCGCGAAGTCGTTCCAGCTGCTCGCGCGCCGCGTCGCGGAGCGGCGTGTCGTGCGGGCTATTGGCAAGCGCGATGAGCCAGCCGATCGCCTCGACATAGCGGCCATCGGATTCGAGCTGGTTGACCAGCAGCCGGCGCGCAACGGTGTCGCCGGGAACGGTCGAGACCACCTGCATCAGCCCATCGATCGCCTCGGCGGGAACCTTTTCGCCGGTCAGGTGGAAGCTTTGGTAGTAAGCGAGAAGCGGCATCGGATCGTCCACGTCCGCCCGGTTCGCCCTGACCGCCAATTCCCTGGCCCGGGCGGTGGCGGCGGCGCGCTCCGCTCCCCGCAGCACCCGCGCCTGCCGGGAAAGGAGGATCGATTTGCGGGCCATCGCCCGGACATTGTTCGGCTCGATCGCAAGCAGCCGGTCGACCGCGATTTCCGCCGGCTGCACGTTGCCCGACGCGGTTTCTGCCTCCGCGAGGAAATAGAGGGCGAACGGATCGTTCGGATATTTGCCGGCGACTTCGCGGATCTGCTTCAGATTGCTCTCCTGAACCCGCCGCAGCCGATCGCGCCAATGTTCCTTGCGGATCGACTCAAGATCGATGTCGCTGAACGCGATTACCATCGGCACAAGCTCGGCTTCGGCGGCGGGCAGGGTGCGAATGTTTTCGATCACCGGGCGCCGGATTTCGGGACGGACAGGCGTGTAGCTGAAGGTGCCGGAAGTGACGTAACGGCGCGCCTCGCGATTGAGCTCGCCGAGATTGCCGAACACTTGCGCCGCCTGCTCGAACGAATGCCCGTTGCCCAAGGCCGCGAGATAGGCCCGAAATTGCTTCCCGCGTTCCGTGTTGAAGGTGAAGAAATGGGCGAGCGCCCAGCCCTGGCCATAAGTGTCGAGGTCGCGAACCCGCTCCCTGGTCAGCAATTCCTGGAGCGGCACCCAATAAGCGGCGATCTCGTCGCCGCGATGCTTCGCCGGCATTCCGTAGCCGATGCGACCGTCGCCCAGCATCTTGCTCGACCCGATCAGCTCGGCAAAGCCCTCCACGTACCAGGACGGATAGATGGCGGGAAAATATTGGAGCATGAAATGATGTGCATATTCGTGCTGAAGCACGAGCTCCGGAGTGACATCACCGCGCGTTTCAAAATCGAACCTGCGCGGGGTCACGAGGAACGGCCCAAGCGGATTGCTGCTGTAGAAACCGGCGATGCCGCTCCTGCTGTAGCCGAGCGCCCGATCGATATCGGCGGTGCCCGCCACCTCGTAAATACGGACCTTCACCGGCTTGACGTCTTCGGCGATGCCGGTCGCCATGCGCATCAGCTTGTCATAGCTTTCGAGGCGCTCGGCCAGCTTTTCGATGCGATCGTTCGAGCTGTCACTGTAGATGACGAAATGGCGGGTTTCGGCCCGCTTCCATTGTGCCAGGGCAGTCGACGGAGCTAACAGTATCGCCGCAGCAATCAGAATTCGTGCCAGCATTGTCCAGGAACCCCCCAAGGCCCGAGCAATCAACAGCTTAACTTGCTGACTGCGGCCGTCTAGGGGAAAGTGCAAGGATTGGCGCCGACTGCGATCCGGACCCTCGCCGGGCCGGTCGAGCCGTTACTGGATCCTGCTGTGGCACAGATCGCCCTCGGGATGGGGCGCTCCGGCAGCGAGGGTGAAGGTCACGCTCATCGAGCCGCACAATCCCTCGGGCAATTCGATGGCCTCGAGGATCCGGAAACTGTCGCTGCCCAGCTGTTCGATTTTGCCGTCCCGGACCAGCTGAGCGAGCCCCGCGCGGTCGGGCAGGACTCGGTACGGTCGGGCGGCAACGGGTGCGACCAGTGCGCTCAGATTCACCTCGGCAAGTCCAGCCGGGTGGAAAAGCGGAGCTTCGGCGCGCTTGAACCAGTCGGGGACCGATCCGTGCGAATGGGAGCGATATTCGGAGAAACTGACTCCAGAGGCGGACAGGGTGAGGGATTCCGGCTGATAGGAACCGCCGATCGCTTCCGGCATCCGGAACGGTGTCTTTTGCTTGCGCCGCTCTTCCTCCGGCATCGATTCGGGGAAGGGTCGGCGGACGACCATCGAAGCAGAACTGACGTCCTGGCGGGTTCGCGCGAGATCGTAGAGGTCATCGAGCGGAATGGTGCCGCCGCACTTGTCGCGGTGCACGAACATGATCTTGTCGGAAGGCAGTCCGGTGACGGCGGTCGGGAAGTCCGGTCGCGTGGCGACGACAAATTTCTCCACGCGCCGAGTCCAGCCCGAAACGTTCAGGATGCTGTGGCGGGAACCCGCGATGACGACATAGAGTGGAGCGAACCCTCGCCCGATATGCACATCGACGACGCTGGTGGTGTCACCCTGCCTGCCCTCGCCGAGACGCACCGGGGAAACGGCTGCGCCTTCGTAATAGCTGGCGAAGACCATCGCCGCTTCCTCGCTGGGCTGGGGCAAGTCGCAATTACCGATTTGCGCCAGCGTCGGCCCGTCGCTGGCGAGTCCGACGACCGCCCATACCCGATCGGCGTAGAAAGCGCCGGCCAGGAAAGGGAACTTCATTCGCTTCACGTGACTGGTATCGGTAAAGGAAGCGTTCTCAGAGGAAGCTGTAGGGGTCTACGTCGACCGCGACCCTGACCCTCGCCGGCCAGTCGAGCTGGGCGAGCCAGTCGCGGATCACGTCCTGGACGTCGAGCGAGCGCGAGGCGTGGACGAGGAGTCGCTGGCGGTGGCGGCCGCGGAGCATGGCCAGCGGGGCTGGGGCCGGCCCGAACACCGCCATTCCCTCGACGCTGGGCGCGGCGCGGCCGATTCGAGCCGCGACCGCCTCGGCCTCGGCCTGGTCCTCGGCCGAGACGATGATCGCCGCCAGCCGGCCGAACGGCGGCATCGCCGCTTCGCGCCGGGCCTCGGTCTCGGCCGCGTAGAAACCCGGAGCATCGCCCGACACCAAGGCGGCGATCACCGGCGCTTCGGGGTCGTGGGTCTGGACCAGCACCCGGCCGGGCTTGTCGCCCCGCCCGGCGCGGCCGGCGACCTGCTGGATCTGCTGGAAGCTGCGCTCGGCGGCGCGCAGGTCGCCGCCGGCAAGGCCGAGATCGGCATCGACCACCCCGACCAGGGTCAGGTTGGGAAAGTGATAGCCCTTGGTGACCAGCTGGGTGCCGACGACGATGTCGATCGCGCCCGCCTCCATCTCGGCGACGAATTCGGCGGCGCGGGCCGGCGACCAGATGGTGTCCGAGGTGACGATGGCGGTTCGCGCCTCGGGGAACAGGGCCGCGACCTCGTCGGCGATCCGCTCGACCCCGGGTCCGCAGGCGACCAGGCTGTCCTCCTCGCCGCATTCCGGACAGGCCCTGGGCGGCGGCATGACATGGCCGCAATGGTGGCAGGCCAGCCGGTGCATCAGCCGGTGCTCGACCATCCAGGCGGTGCAATTGGGGCATTGGAACCGGTGGCCGCAATGGCGGCACAGGGTCAGCGGGGCAAAACCGCGGCGGTTGAGGAACAGCAGGGACTGCTCGCCGCGCTCGAGGTTGGTCTCGAGCTCCTCGACCAGCGACGGGGCCAGCCAGCGGCCGCGCGGCGGCGGGTCCTGGGTGAGATCGATCGCGCGTATTTCGGGCAGGCTCGCGCCGGCGAAGCGGCGGGGCAGGGTGAGCTCACGGTAGCGGCCGATCTCGGCCATCTGGCGACTTTCGATCGCCGGCGTCGCCGAGGAGAGGATCACCGGAATGTCCTCAAACTTCGCCCGCATCACGGCGACGTCGCGGGCGTGATATTGCACCCCGTCCTCCTGCTTGAAGCTCGGCTCATGCGCTTCGTCGACGACGATCAGGCCGAGGTTCGGATAGGGCAGGAACAAGGCCGAGCGGGCGCCGACC
>DATLGC010000177.1:0-20528 GCA_035540655.1 Sphingomicrobium sp.
GTGCCTTCGTACTGGACGATCGGCTCGTCCACCGCCGGGCCGTGCACGAACCGCCGCTGCAGCGCGTTGCTCGCATTATATTCGGCGATCATCGCCAGCCCGTCATAGGCAAAGCGCGTCGTCGTCCCGCCGGCGAGCTCACGCAGCCGCATCACCGGATCGTAGGCGAGGCTGACTCCGCCGCTCGCCGAGGTCAGCAGATTCTCGGAGGAGTAAGCATAGGTCCTGCCCGACTGCGGCTCGAACGTCAGATTGCCCTTGGCATCGTGGCTGGTCGCGGTGCCGGTCCAGGCGTCGTGCGGGTCAGGAGCGAAGCTGCGGAACACGAGTCCTTATATCAGGAGTTGGAGCGAGGCGAACGGCTTCCACGTCTTCATTGTGGCTTAGTCAAAATTCGCTTTTGCCTGCAGTGATGAATAACGCGATCTACCCAGCCGGCGATAGATGCCGATGGCGGCCAGAATCGCGAGGGGAACAATGATCCCCAGTAAAACTGACGCCTGTGCCCAGTCGTGGTAGAACAACTGAGCTTGGTGGTACATCAGAGCCATCGCCTCATCGCCAGCAGCTTTCGCTTGCCAATATCCCACATCGGACCGGCCAAGGCCCTGCCGGCTGAAGTGCAACATGAAACCCCATCCCGCGATCCACACGATCGCGATGACGCCGATGATAAGCCTCTTCATGCGTGCATCAGCAGTCGCGGCAGTACTGCGGCCCGGGCCGTTTGGTGCCAGCTGGCGATCACGATCACCAGGGCGCACGCGATCAAGGCGGAGAAGGAGCTGTGCAAACAAATAGCCGATCAGCACGCCCACGCAGATCGACTTCCAAAGACCTGGGGACTGGTAAATCTCGATTGCAGTGGCCGACAGCAGCATGACCAGCGCAATTGAGAGTAAAACAATAGCCGCTCGGCCGTTCACCGCCGGTCCCCATTTTCAGGCGCAGCTCGGGATACCCTCGACGCCGCTGAAAGCACTACCCCCGCATGCGTCGCCGCGCCAGCTCTGGCAATTCCTCCCGCCTCTGCGTTCTGCGCGATGCCGGAAAATCCTGTCCTACAGCCGCATGTTTGTGATTTAAGCTGGTCGATGCACGCGCCGCCCCAACCCGCGCTACCCCGCTTTCTTGCGGACAATCGCTCGCGAAAGCTGGCATTGCCGGCATTGCGCTTGGCGCCGTGCGACGCGCTTAAAGTCACGGAAATGGTCGCCTTGTACGGGACATTAGCGACTTTAGCGGGCTTTCGCGCCGCCGTCCGCCGCGCCGTGGGCACGGGGTTTCGGAACCGTTACGCGTCTGAAGTGTCTTTCTTCCTGCCAAAGGGAGGATTTGCGATGGCAAAGTCCAGCAAGACACGGTCTTCTTCTTCATCGACATCGTCGGGCGAAACGACGGTCGACAAGCTCGCCAAGGCGGCGATGAGCCGCGAGATGCTCGCCGCCGGCCTTGCCGCCGCAGCCGCGGCGATCAGCGCAAGCCCGAAGGCGCGAAAGGCGATCAAGGATGCCGGCATGGAGGCCGCCGACAGCGCCCAGCAGGCGGCGAGCACTGTCGCTTCGAGCGCCGCCCGGCTCGGCTCGCTGATCGCCGAAGCGGTCGCCGACGCGGCGCAGCGCGTGCTGTCCGGAAAGTGGACCGAAGGCGAGGGAGCGGGGACGGGCGGCGCTTCCGCGACCGGGGGCCGGAGCAGCTCCGGCCGCTCGACCGGGTCGCGGGCGAAGGCGTCAACGGGGTCGCGGGCCAGGGCGTCGACGGGGTCGCGAAGCTCGGCCAAGTCCGCCGCCGGCCGGTCCAAGGCATCGAGCGCTGGGGCAACCCGCTCCACGGCCGCCGCGCGCGCCGGAAGCACCGCCGCCAAGAGCGGCCGGAAAACGGCGGCCAAGACGGGTTCGGGCGGCGCTTCAGCCAAGCGCACGCCGGCCGGCGCGAAGCGATCGACGGCTGGGACTCGCGGGCGAACCGGCGGCAGCCGCGGCGGAACCAGCAGGGGTGGCGGCGGCACGACCGGCGGGACGACCGGCGGGAAAAGCTAGCTCAGGCCGCCCGATCCTCGAACTGCAGCCGGGCGAGGCTGGCGTAGAGCCCGCCGGCGGCGGACAGGCTCGAATGGGTGCCTTCCTCGACGATCGCGCCGCCGTCCATAACGATGATCCGGTCGGCGGCGCGTATCGTCGCCAGACGGTGGGCGATGACGATCGTCGTTCGCGTCTTCATCAGCCGCTCGAGCGCCTCCTGGACGAGGCGCTCGCCGCGCGCGTCGAGCGCCGAGGTTGCCTCGTCGAGCAGCAGCAAGGGCGAATCGCGAAGCAGCGCCCTGGCGATTGCCAGGCGCTGGCGCTGGCCGCCGGATAGCCGGGCGCCGCCTTCGCCGAGATAGGTGTCGTAGCCGTCGGGAAGCGCTTCGAGGAACTCGTCGGCGTTGGCCGCCTTGGCGGCGGCGACGATGTCCGAGTCGCTCGCATCCCAGCGGCCGTAGCGCAGATTGTCGCGGGCCGAGGCGGCGAAGATCACCGTTTCCTGGGGAACGAGGGCGATTCGCTTGCGCACATCGGCCGGGTCGGCATCGCGAAGATCGACCCCGTCGAGCATCACCAGGCCTTCCTGCGGGTCGTAGAAGCGCAGGGCGAGCTGGAAGAGGGTCGACTTGCCGGCGCCCGACGGGCCGACGACTGCCACCGTCTCGCCGGCGGCGACCGCGAGCGACAGGCCGTGCAGCGCCTTGTCGTCGGGCCGGGTGGGATAGCGGAAGGTGACATTGTCGAAGGTCAGCGCGCCAAGCGCGGGCCGCGGAAGCGGCACCGGATTGGCCGGAGCGCGGATTTCGGGCCGGGCGGCGAGAAGCTCGGCGATCCGTCCGGCGGCGCCGGCGCCGCGAAGCAGGTCGCCATAGACTTCGGTCAGCGCGCCGAAGGCGCCGGCGACCAGCGCGCCGGTGAAGACGAAGGCGGCGATCGAGCCGCCGGTCATCCGCCCGGCGGCGACGTCGATGGCGCCTTCGCGAAGCACCAGCACCACCGATCCGAACACAAGAGCGATGGCGAGGATGGTCATGATCGCCCGCGCCCGGAAGCGGCGCTTGCCCATGGCGAAGGCATTTTCGACAGCATCACCGAACCGGTCGGCCTCGCGCTTCTCCTGGCCGAAGGCCTGGACGACCTTCATCGCGCCGAGCGTTTCCGAGACCGTCGAGCCGACGTCGGCGATCCGGTCCTGGGCGGCTCGGCTGAGCGCGCTGATCCGCCGGCTGAACAGGATCAGCGGGCCGAGCACGACCGGGATGCCGATGACCAGCAGAGCCGCCAGCTTGGGCGACAGAGCGAAGAGGAAGACGATTCCGCCAAGCCCGGTGGCGAGGTTGCGAAGCCCGATGGAGACCGAGGAGCCGACGATCTGCTCGAGGATGGCGGTGTCGGCGGTCAGCCGGGAGGCGATTTCGGACGGGCGGTTCTCCTCGAAGAAGCGCGGCGGCAGGGTGAGCAGGTTGCGCTGAACCGCCGATCGCAGGTCGGCGATGGTCCGCTCGCCGAGCCAGGAGACGAAGTAGAAGCGCATGCCCGTGGCGATCGCCAGGACAACGACGATCATCAGCAGATAGCGGAAGGCGGCTTCGACCGCGGGGCCGCCGCCGCCGGCGATGAAGCCCTGATCGATCACCCGCTTGAAGCCGTAGGGGATGGCGAGGGTCGCGGCAGACGACAGGATGAGGAAAAAGAGGGCGAGCGCGATGCGGCCCTTGTAGCGGGCGGCATAGCGCCACACGAGGAGCAGCTTGCCGAGCTTCGCGCTTTGCTTGTCTTCGGTAATGCCCATCCCGCCTGAGGGACTAGCAGTGTGTCGGGGCGGCCTCAATTGCCGCGCAGCGATATTGCGGCGCAGCATCTTCTCCTTGCCCGGGGAGCAAATGCGCGCCACATCGGTTGGACGGCCACCACAACTCCCGAGGTTCGATGCTCTACGACGCCTATGAAGTGCAACGCTCGCTGCTGGCCGGGGCGAGCAGGCTTGCCGGAATGGGCGCGGGATGGTGGAGCAACCCTTCGAACCCGCTGTCCTATGGCGCGATGAGCCCGCTGGTCGCCGCCAGTCTCGACGTCTTCGCCCATGCGTCGGCGCCCCGAGGCAAGCCGGAATTCGGGATCCACGAGACGATGGTCGGCCGGCAGACGGTCGCGGTGCGCGAGGAGGTGGTGCTGCGCAAGCCGTTCGGGCAGCTCAAGCGCTTCGTCCGCGAAGGGGTCGAGGATGGCCCGCCGCTGCTGATCGTCGCGCCGATGTCGGGCCACTTTGCCACCCTTCTGCGCGGCACCGTCGAGCGGATGCTGCCGCGCCACGACGTCTACATCACCGACTGGCGCGACGCGAAGCTGGTGCCCTTGTCGGACGGCGCTTTCGACCTCGACGATTATGTCGATTATCTGATCGCGTTCCTCAAGGCGATCGGCGAAAGGCGGGGCGAGCGGCCGCACATGCTCGCCGTCTGCCAGCCGTCGGTGCCGGCTTTCGCCGCGACCGCGCTGATGGCCGCGGACAAGAACCGCTGGCGGCCCAAGAGCCTGACGATGATGGGCGGGCCGATCGACACGCGCGAGGCGCCGACCGCGGTCAACACGCTCGCCACCGAGCGGCCGCATGCCTGGTTCCAGAACAATGTGATCGCGACGGTGCCGATCTACTATCCCGGGGCGGGGCGGAAGGTTTATCCGGGCTTCCTGCAGCTCGCCGGCTTCATGACCATGAACCTTGGCAGCCACCTCATCAGCCATTGGGAGATGTTCAAGCATCTCGTCGTCGGCGACGAGGAAAGCGCCGATTCGACCCGCGATTTCTATGACGAATATCGCTCGGTCTGCGACATGACGGCGGAATTCTATCTGCAGACGGTCGACGTCGTTTTCCAGCGCCATTTGCTGCCCAAGGGCGAGCTCGAGCATCGCGGCCGCAGGGTCGACCCCGGCGCCATTCGCGACACGGCCTTGCTGGCGATCGAGGGCGAGCGCGACGACATTTCCGGAATCGGCCAGACGCGGGCGGCGCTCGACATCGCCACCGGCGTCGCCGAGGCGCGCAAGAAATATCTGATGGCCAAGGACGTCGGCCATTACGGCATCTTCAACGGCCGCAAGTGGCGCGAGCGGATCGCGCCGGTCGTCGAGAAATGGATCGCCGCCAACGGCTGAGCGGCTAGACCGACTCCTCCTGCTCCACTTCGGAGATCGCCGCTTCGACCATCCGCGACCATGTTTTGGCATCGCCCGCCTCGGTCATTCGGCTGTCCGGCTCGCGCATCGTGTGGAGCACGGCCAGCGCCTGGTTGAGATGCTCGCGCCAGACGAGGTCGACCTTTTCCCCGGCCGACGGGTCGCTGCCCTCGGCATTGCTGCTGTGGGCGGCGCCGGCCAGCACCCTGGCGATTCGCTCGGCAAGCGGAGTCGTCGATTCGGCCATGGAACAGTCTCCTTCACCGACTGAAACCCGCGATTCGCCCTAGGGTTCACCCCTGGGCGCAGGCTTTACCGCAGGGAACAGGCGCCTCAGCGCCCGGCGGGCGGCGACGACCAGCCACAGCGACAGCGCGACGATCACGCCCGCGACCATCGCCGCGGCGATCGGATAGGCGATGGCAAGCGACAGCAGGCCGACCGTCGCGACATCCTCGCCGGTCGATATTGCGATGTTCGAATAAGGCTCGGGGCTGGCGTTGACGATCGTCCGGGCGCCGGCTTTCCCGACATGGGCGAGGAAGGCCGCGCCGCCGCCGAGCAGGAAGCTTCCGACCTGCCAGGCCGGGTCGCCGGAATCGACGATTGCCAGGCTGAGCAGCGCTCCGCCCATGGGCCGGACGAAGGCGTGGACCGAATCCCAGGCGCTGTCGATCCAGGCAACCTTGTCGGCGAGGAACTCGGCGATCGCTCCGGCCCCGGCGATGCCGATGACCCAGTTGTTCGCAAGCACATCGAGCGCCGCCAGCTGCCCGGGCATGTCGATCCAGCCGGTCTTCATGGCAAGGCCGGTGACGAAGGTGACGAAGTAGAGCCGCCAGCCGGCGAGCAGGCTGAGCGAGGCGCCAAGCGCGAGGAGCTCGAGCGCGGACAAGTTACCAGTCGATCTGGTGGTCGGACGAAGAAAGCAGCGCCTGCAGCTCTGCTGAGTTTGTTGGTGAGAACGGGTTCAGGACCTTCATTCCCTCTATCGTGAGCTGGTCTTGCAGGTCTTCAGTCAAGAATAGTTCTGCACCCGCCGACCGGACGACCTGCCAAATGATGCTATCCCATACTGCAGCCGATAACGCGCCGCGAAATCCGCGCCCTCGAGAACATGGTGGCTGGACGTGTCGAGTGGCTCGAAGGTGATCTTCCAGCGTCGCGCTTGTGTACGCGCTTCCTCGAACAGCTGCGGCTGCTTTCGCTGCACGACGTTCAGAAACTCAGCCAGCGTTTGCGCGGCAATGACAGCGTCAAGTGACATGGCCCGCACCATGATTTCTGATGCAAGTTCGTGCTTCCGAGGCTCGTCGCGAATCAAGGCATAGACGAGGATGTTGGAGTCGATCGCGAACCTCAAAGGTTCGCGTCCCCGTACTTATCTTCCTCCGTGATCCTTCCGACTTTGCCGGGAAAGCCGCGCCGAAGCACCTCGACGCTTTCTTTGTAAGCCCTGCGCCACGCTTCATCGCGGACGGGACGCTTGGGCCTGAGTTCGGCAACCACCCGGCCGTTTCTCGTGACATGGATCGTTTCGCCGGCCTCCACCCGCGCGATGACCTTCGATATGTTGGCGTTCAGTTCACGGATCGATAGCGCGGCCATGGCCGCTCATTAGCAGGCTCCAAAGTCTGTAGCAACATTTCCAACAGTTCCTACAAAACCTCGAACAGCCCGGCCGCGCCCATTCCGCCGCCGACGCACATGGTGACAACGACATGTTTCGCGCCGCGGCGCTTGCCTTCGATCAGGGCGTGGCCGGTCAGACGCGCACCGCTCATGCCATAGGGGTGGCCGACCGAGATGGCGCCGCCGTTGACGTTGAGCCGCTCGTCGGGGAGGCCGAGCTGGTCCTGGCAGTAGAGCACCTGAACGGCGAAAGCCTCGTTCAATTCCCACAGGCCGATGTCGTCGACGCCAAGGCCGAAACGCTCGAGCAATTTAGGAACGGCGTAGACCGGGCCGATGCCCATCTCGTCGGGCTCGGTCCCGGCAACCGCCATGCCGATGTAGCGGCCGAGCGGCTCGAGCCCGCGCTTTTCGGCAAGAGCAGAGTCCATCAGCACGCACACCGACGCTCCGTCGCTCAGCTGGCTGGCGTTGCCGGCGGTGATCAGCCGGCCGGGCCCGCGCACCGGCTCGAGCTTGGCGAGGCCTTCGAGCGCCGTGTCCGGGCGATTGCCTTCGTCCCGCTCGATGGTGATGTCGCGCATCGACACTTCGCCGGTCTCCTTGTCCTTGACCGCCATCCGGGCGGTGACGGGAATGATCTCGTCGTCGAACCGGCCTTCGGCCTGGGCGGCGGCGGTGCGCTGCTGCGAGCGCAGCGCATATTCATCGCATCGCTCGCGGCTGATCGAGTAGCGCTCGCCGACCACTTCGGCGGTGTCGATCATCGGCATGTAGACTCCATTGTGCATCGACAGCAGCTCCGGGTCCGGGCCGAGCCGCATCTCGCCGGTCTGGACGAGGCTGATCGATTCGACCCCGCCGGCGACGACGATGTCCATGCGGTCGACGATCACCTGCTTGGCGGCGGTGGCGATGGCCATCAGGCCGGATGCGCACTGGCGGTCGATCGACATTCCGGCGACGGTCACCGGCAGCCCGGCGCGGAGCGCGGCGGTTCGGCCGATGGTGGTCTGCACGCCCTGCTGCAGCGCCGCGCCCATGATGACATCGTCGACCTCGGCCGGATCGACCTTTGCCCGCTCGATCGCGGCGCGGATCGGATGGGCGGCGAGGGTCGGCGAGGGAGTCGCGTTGAACGCGCCGCGATAGGCCTTGCCGATCGGCGTCCGGGCGGTGGAAACGATGACGGCGTCGCGGGGCATCGATGGTCTCCTTGGATCAGTTGCGATCGCAATACCGATGGAGTTTCACTTGTCGATTCAAACGAACAGCAAACCGAGCCACTGGGCGGTCAGCGCCGGCTTGTCCTCGCCTTCGATCTCGACCGTCACCGTGTGGCGAAGCAGGAGCTGGCCCGGGGCTTTCTCGTCAATGGAATCGAGCGTGAAGCGGCCGCGGATGCGCTTGCCCGATTTCACCGGAGCGATGAAGCGCACCCGGTCGAGCCCGTAATTGACGGCCATCTTGAGGCCGTCCGGGACCAGCATCGCTTCGGCTGCCATGCGCGACAGCATCGACAGCGACAGGAAGCCGTGGGCGACGGTGCCGCCGAACGGCGTGCGGGCGGCGGCGGCTGGATCGACGTGGATGAACTGGCGGTCCTCGGTGGCGTCGGCAAAGGCCTCGATCCGCTCCTGGCCGATAGTCAGCCAACTCGACACGCCCACCTCCTCGCCGATGCGGCCGCGAATTTCGTCGAGCGCGGCGACGGGCATCAGTCCGCGCTCGGACCGGTCGGGCGATAAGGCAAGACGAAGGTTCCGTCCGGCGCGGCCGTGTAGCTGGTCTGGGTCGGATAGGCGAACTCGATTCCGTTCGCCTGAAACGCGCTGAGCAACTGCCGCATGATCGCCGATCGGTCGCTGGTGATCCGCTCGATGTCGAGCGTCGAATTGTCGTAGAGCAGTTCGTGATCGAGGCTCGACTGGCCAAAGCCGGTCATCGCGCAGCGCAGGAACGCGCAGCCGGGGCGCGACTGGACCGCCGCCCGGGCGATTTCGGGCACGCGCTCCAGCAGCTCGGGCGGCGTGTGATAGACGAGCCCGAAGGTCAGCGTCGTCCGGCGGCTGTGCCCCTCGGCGAGGTTGTGGATCTCCTGCTCGAGCAATTTGGTGTTGGCCATCACCAGCTGCTCTCCGGTGAGCGAGCGCAGGCGGGTGGTCTTGAGGCCGATCTTCTCGACGGTGCCGACGCTGGTTCCGTAGCGGATGGTATCGCCGCGGCGGAAGGGGCGATCGAACAGGATGGCGAGCGCGGCGAACAGGTCGGAGAAAATGCCCTGCGCGGCAAGGCCGATGGCGATTCCGCCAATTCCGAAACCGGCAATCAGCGCGGTGACGTTGACCCCGAGATTGTCGAGGATGACGATCAGCGCGATGGCGAACAGGGTGATGCTGACCAGCACCCGGATCACCGCGATGCCGTTGGCCAGCGTCGATTCGCCCGCCTCGTCCGCCACCCGGCGGCTGATCACCCCGAGGATCAGCTCGCGCGCCCAGACCGCCGCCTGAAGCGCCGCGGCGATAATGAACAGGATGTCGATCAGCCGGCGAATGCGCGGGTGCGGCTCGGCGTAGGTGGTGACGATCGCCAGCGCGGTGACGACCATGAAGAAAAGGCTGGTCCTGGCGAGGACCCGGCCAATGACCGATCGCCAGCTTCGGCATTCGGGATCGGCGGCGACGAAGCCCGATCCGATCGAGCGAAGCACGAGCATCACGGCGACGATGCCGGCCGCGACCAGGCTGCCGATCAGCAGCGCGTCGCGGTTCGAGTCGAGCCAAGGCCCGACATTGGTCCACCATTCGCCCCCGGTCGCCATTGCCGCCGTCATGGCGGCTGCGGCAGGCCCGATCAAGCCGAAGCGGGCTTTCGCCGCCGCCGGCGGGACGACAGGAACTTGAGGAATGTGGTCTCGGTCGACGACAGCCACTTGCGCGCGCGCTGCCGCTTCAGTCCCTTGAGGGCGTTGCGGGGACGGCCCTTGACCGTTTCGATGATTGCCGGATGGACGTAGGCCTTGCGGCTGATCGCGACCGTGTTGCCGAGCGCCTCGGCGACCGGCTCGACCACCGTCTGGACGCTCACTCGTTCGGCTTCCTCGGCGTCGAGCAGCTTGTCGAAGGCGATGATGCTCGCCCCCCAGGTACGGAAATGCTTGGCGGTGAAGTCGCTTCCCGAAGCCTCGCGGATATAGTCGTTGACGTCCGACGAGGAGATCGCCTGGGGCTCCCCCGAGCCGTTGACATATTGGAACAGGGCCTGGCCAGGCAGTTCCTGGCAGCGCCGGACGACGCGTCCGAGCCGCCGGTCGGTGATCGTCACCTCGCGGACGATGCCATGCTTTCCGGCAAAGCGCATCGTCAGCCTGTGGCCCCGGCTTCGGACATGCCTGCACAGCAGGGTCGTGGCGCCGAAGCTCTTGTTGTCCCTGGCATATTGCTCGTTGCCGATGCGCAGATATTCGGTGTCGAGAAGCCGGACCACGGCGGCGATCACGGCGTCCCTGGTCAGCTTTCGCCGGGCGAGGTCCTTGGCGACCTTCCGCCGGATCTTCGGCAGCGCCTTGCCGAAGTCGATCAATGCTTCGAACTTGCTCTTGTCCGCCTTGGCCCGGAAATCCGCGTGATAGCGATATTGCTTGCGGCCGCGGGCATCGATTCCCGTCGCCTGGAGATGGCCGTTGGGATGCTTGCAGAACCAGGCATCGGTATAGGCGGGCGGAAGCCCGAGGGCGTTCAGCCGGTCGATTGTCTCGCGGTCGGTGACTCGCTCGCCCGTCTCGTCGAAATAGGCCCAGTAGCGACCCATGCGTTTGCGGGTGAAGCCGGGCTCGGCATCGCTGCTGTGGCGCAGCATCAGTTGGGCTTCACTCTGGGCATCGGGGCGAATAAGCGAGCGGCGCCCGAAGGTGTTCCGAATGCCCAGGATTGCAGGTTCGAAAGTGCTGATCATGGCCACCGATGGCTTCGAGGAGTCGGAGCTGTTCGGTCCCCGCCAAATACTGCTGGCGCGCGGCGCCGAGGTTCGGGTGGCCGCGCCCAACATGGCGCCGATCCAGGCGACGGTGATGGACGATCCGGGCAAGGTCATCCGTCCGGACCTGACGATCCCCGACGCCCGCGCCGAGTATTTCGACGCGCTGATCCTTCCCGGGGGGGTTCGCAATCCCGATTCGCTGCGAACGCATGAACCGGCAATCGCGCTGATCCGCGCTTTCCATGCCGCCGGAAAACCGGTCGCGGCGATTTGCCACGGGCCCTGGCTGCTGGTCGAGGCCGATGTCCTGCGGGGCCGCACGGCGACCTGCTGGCGCTCGATCCGGACCGATCTTCGCAATGCCGGGGCCAGGCTGGTCGATGAGCCGGCGGCGGTCGACGGAAACATCGTCACCAGCCGCGGGCCCGACGATGTCGCCGAATTCACCGATGCGCTGATCGCCTTGGTCGAGGCCCGGGCCTAACCGGCTGGAAAGTATTTCGCGCTAGGCCTTGGCGATGGACGAGGGGCAGCGCCGACACTGGATCGAAATTGGGGTCGATGCCGCCGCTGCGGCAGCGCTCGCGGCGTCGCTGGCTCTGGCGGCGGTGAAGCTCGCCGGATCGGGCCCGGGCGCGGCACTGGCGGCGCTCGCCGGGTTCGCGGCGGCCTTTGCCGGGCTTCGACGCGTCCCGCCGGAACCGCCGACCTTCGCGGTTTCCCCGTTCGAGCCGGTGACGGTGCAAAGCGAGTCATTCGATCCCCCCGAGTTGCTGCTCACCGCCGACATGGCCGTCCAGCAGCCGGCCGAGGTCGACGAGCTGGTGCTGGACGACGTGCTCGCCAGCCTCTCCCCCGATTCGCGCGTGGTTCGGCTGTTCCAGCCGGTTGAATTGCCCACTGCCGGCGAGCTTCAGGCGACCATTGACCGGCATCTTAGGGCCGGCGGCAAGCTCAATACCCCACCCGATGCCACCCATGCTCTTCACGACGCGCTCGCCGAGCTTCGGCGCTCGTTGCGCTGAACGCTCAATCGGCAATGGTCAGCGCCTCCATCCGGATGCTGATCGAGCCATCGGCGGCCGTCTCGGGCGGCGAGGCCAAGGCTATATCGGCGACGATCTGCCCGGGGATCGAGAATTCCGCCTCGCCCAGATCATCGGTCAGCGCCTGCACGACCGACTGAGCATCCGGTCCCGGAACCCTGAGACAGATCACATGCCGCTCGCCGACCAGGGTCAGCGATTGCCAATCCACCGACGTAAAATCGCTTAGCAAAATCCTATCTCGGCGAACCTTCGCTCGGTCGAGCAATGCTCGCAGCAGCGCCGCGGCCGCCGGCGACAAGACCAGGCGCATCATTGCAGCGCCTCGAGATAGGCGCGAACCCGAGCGGCGGTCGCGGATCGCGGTTCGCGTCCCCGGCGGAGATCGAAGACAAAGCGCGGGTCGCCAAGGGCGTCCCGTCCGAATCGGGTCGGGGGGACGTCGCTTCGGCGCAGGAA
This sequence comes from Sphingomicrobium sp., assembly GCA_035540655.1. Taxonomy (GTDB): domain Bacteria; phylum Pseudomonadota; class Alphaproteobacteria; order Sphingomonadales; family Sphingomonadaceae; genus Sphingomicrobium. Next base: position 12,323 of record DATLGC010000177.1, read on the forward strand.
TTTCTCGATTTCACGGATCAAGTGCACAGTTCAGTCCTTATCATTTCGTGCGACTCGGCTTCCAATTCAATTCCAACGCAATTCCTACTTGTCTAGGCAGTAACCTATAATTAAGGATATCCCATGCTTCCGGACCCTCGCCACGTGCTCGAACAGCTGTGCACCGAGCGCGGTGAGGATTTCGCCGGCCTGTCGCGGATGCTCGGCCGCAATCCCGCCTATATCCAGCAGTTTGTCCGACGCGGCGTTCCGCGCCGGCTGAAGGAGGACGAGCGGCGCAAGCTGGCTCGATATTTCGCGATACCCGAATCGATGCTCGGCGGGCCGCCGACCGGTGACCAGGACCCGTCAGGGCTTGTCGCGGTCCGGCGAAGCCCGGTTAGAGTCTCGGCCGGCCCAGGGGCGATCCCCGGCGCCGAATCGGGGAAGCCCTATTTCGGCTTCGACGAGCGATGGCTGAAGGCGCTGACCGCGACTCCGCCCGGCCGATTGTCGATCATTCGGGTCGAAGGCGATTCGATGTCGCCGACTCTCAATTCCGGTGACGACATTCTCGTCGATCTCGAAGACGGCCCGGATCGCCTGCGGGACGGAATTTACGTGCTTCGGGTCGACGAGGCGGTGGTCGTCAAGCGCCTTGCGCTGAACCCGGTCGCTCGCCGTGTCACCGTGCAGTCCGACAACCCGGCCTATGCCGATTGGCCGGACTGCGCGATCGACGAGATCCACTGTGTCGGGCGAGTGATCTGGGCCGGCCGACGGATCGGCTGAAGCTTATCGCCGGCGATCGGCGAGCCAGACCATCGCCGCGGCGGCTATGCCCGCGCCGGTGCCGGTCATCACTCCGAGCGACGGTTCGCCGAACAACACTCCCCCGACCAGCCCGGCAAGAACGCCAAGGAAGATGAAGACGCCGCCTGATTTCCTTTCTGGCTGGACCATCGCTCGCTGATGGCAGAGTCGGCGGGCCGGGGCCACGGCAAATCGACCTTGAATCATGGTTACGGCCGCGTTGACGAGCTTTGTCGTCAGTACCGAAAGACCGGCCGGGTTAACGGGCTCCCATGGATTCGCTTTTCATCGCCGATCGTCTCGCGCTCGCCGAGGCTTCCGACATGCTCGACCGCTATGGCGACGATGCAGGCTTCGAGGCTGCCGCGCTCGCCGAGAAGAGCCGCGACGCCGGCAATGTCCTCCGCTTCTGCCACTGGCGGCAGATCGAGCGGGTGATTGCCACGCTCAGCAGCGCCGAGGTTTGCGGAACCGTCCACTAGCTTCGAGTCTGGCGCCATTCATGAGCGCCGACTACAGCTAGGTGCATGATTTTGCGGGGAGAGGGTAGCGGGCGGGCCCGGCTGTCGTGCGCGGCCGCGATGGCGGTGCTGTTCGCTTGCCCGGCCTTCGCCCAGTCTGCGGCGCCGGCGCCGGCCGAGCTCGATCCATCGGCTCCGCTCGATCCGATGCCCGATCTTGGTCTCGACTGGCCCGAGCTCGATGCCGCCCCCGCCGACTCTATCTTGCTCTCAGAGGGCGCCCCAGCCGCTCGCGCCGAGCAGTTTCGTCTCGACGAAGCCGCGCGCGAACGACGCTATGCGCTCGCCATCGAAGGGGTCACCGAGCTTCCGGAGGGTTCCGCGCTGGTCGAGGCATTCGACCGAAGCTCGGCGCTGCGCGCGGCGGCCGACGAGCCCGCCAATGCCGCCCAGATCGACCATCGGTTGCGCGCCGACGCCGAGCTGCTCGAGGAGCTGCTTCGCTCGCAAGGCTATTATGACGCCGCCGTGGAGCCGCGAATCGAGCAGCCCAATGGCCTGCTGATGATCGTCCTCGCGGCCGAGCCCGGCCCCCAATATCTGTTCGAGACGGTCGATCTTCCGGGCCTCGAGGCGGCCGGCCTGGAAGCTGAGGCGCTTCGCCAGGCATTCGGCGTCGGGCGCGGCGACCCGGTGATCGCGTCGGAGGTGATCGCCGGCGGGATTGCGCTTCGGGTGGCGCTCGGCGAGCGCGGCTTCGCTTCTGCCGAAATCGGCGAGCAGGACATTGTCATCGACCATGAATCGCGCCGCGCCCGTCTGGTTCTGCCAGTCGAGCCGGGGCCGATCGCAACTTTCGGAGCGATCCGCGTTGCCGGCCGGCCGCCGTTCAGCGCCGCCCATGTCGCGCGAATCGCCCGCTTCGAGCCGGGGGAGACTTTTCGGCGATCGCGGCTTGACGATTTGCGCCGAGCGCTGATCGCCACCGGCCTCGTCGCTTCGGCCGAAACGCGGGTCATTCCCTCGGAGGACGGTCGAACCGTCGACGTCGCCGTCGATCTCCAGCCGGCGCCGATGCGAACCATCGCCGGCGAGCTCGGCTACGGGACCGGAGAAGGGGCGCGAGTCGAAGCCAGCTGGCAGCATCGCAACCTGTTCAACCCGGAAGGCGCCTTGACCCTTCGCGGCGTGCTTGGAACGCAGGAGCAGCTTGCCGCCGTCGCCTTCCGCCGCAACAATTTCCTCCAGCGCGACCAGGTGCTCAACCTGCTCGCCTCGGTCAGCCACACCAACCGCAACGCTTACGAAGCCAGGACCCTGCTCCTGTCGGGCGGGATCGAGCGGCAAAGCAACATCATCTGGCAAAAGACATGGACGTGGAGCGTCGGCGCCGATCTGCTCGCGACCAACGAGCGCGGCATTTTCGCCAATCCGGCCGCCAAGGAAAGCCGCACCTTCCTGATCGCCGCTTTGCCGGCAAGCCTGGGCTATGACGGCAGCGACGATCTGCTCGACCCGACCCGCGGCTTTCGCCTGAGCGGCCGAGTCAGCCCGGAAATCTCGGCCCGGGGCGGGAGCTTCCAATATGCCCGCTCGCAAGTCGACGCGAGCGCCTATCATCCGCTTTCGCCGACGGTCGTCGCTGCCGGCCGGATCCGGCTCGGGACCATCATCGGCGCCCAGGCGAGCGAGATCGCGCCGTCGCGGCGCTTTTATTCGGGCGGCGGCGGATCGGTGCGCGGCTACGGCTATCAGCGGCTCGGGCCCCGCGAACTGGACGGTGACCCGGTCGGCGGCCGGGGCCTGGCCGAATTCGCGCTCGAGGCGCGGGTCCGGCTGCGCGCGTTTGGCGCCGATTTCGGAATCGTCCCGTTCCTCGACGGCGGCACGCTGACCAGCGACATCCTGCCGGGGACCGGTGGCTGGCAGTTGGGAGCAGGTCTGGGGGCGCGCTATTATTCGAGTTTTGGGCCGATCCGAATCGACGTCGGAACGCCGCTCAATCCGCGCCAGGGCGACAGCCCGATCGCGGTCACGGTCTCTCTCGGACAGGCATTCTGACGTGAGCGAAGCGGGCGCCGCACCGGTCGCCGACGAGCAAGGCGGCGCCAGAAGGTGGATTCGCCGCGACTGGGCGCGAGTGTTACTTCGCGAGCTTGCGACCCTGCTCATTGCCTTGCTCGTCCTGCTCGCCAGCGCGCTTGTTTTTCTCGATACCGCGCCCGGCCATCGCTTCGTCGCCGACCGGATCGCGCGAATGGCGACGGATTCCGGACTGTCGGTCCGGATCGGCCGGATTGAAGGATCGATTTTCGGCAAGTCGCGGCTGAAGAATGTCGCCGTTTCCGATACCCAGGGCGTGTTCCTGACCTCGCCCGAAATCGAGCTCGACTGGGCGCCCGGGGCGTGGCTGTACAACGCGCTGCACATCGACCGGGTGGCGGCGGACCGGGTCAATCTTCTTCGCCTGCCGAAGCTTCGCGACACCGCAAGGCGGGGGCCGATCCTTCCGCGATTCGACGTTCACGTCGGCGAGCTTGCCATTCGCCGGCTCGAGCTTGCCCCCGAAGTGACCGGCGAAGCGCGCAGCGGCCGGGTGGAAGGCAGCGCGACGATCCGCGCCGGCCGGGCGATGGTCGATCTACGCGCGGCGCTCGACAATGGCGGGGATCGGTTGGCGGCGACCCTCGACGCCGAGCCCGGCCGCGACCGGTTCGACCTCGACATCCGCCTGCAATCGCCAGCCAACGGCCTGGTCCCGGCGCTTCTCGGCTGGCGGCGCCCGGTCGACCTGACCATCGAAGGGGACGGCAGCTGGAGCCGCTGGCGCGGAAGCGCCGCGCTCGATGTCGGCGGCCGCCAGGCGGCGCGTTTCGGCCTGGGAGCCGACTCCGGCCGCTACCGACTGTCCGGCCAGCTGGGAATCGCCCAGTTCGCCTCCGGCAAGGTGATGCGCCTGACCGCGCCGGTCGTCCAGGTGCGCGGCGACGCCAGGCTAGAGCGGCGAATTCTGAACGGCGAGCTGGCGATGCGCTCGCCCGCCCTCAGGGCCGTTGCGCGCGGCGCAGTCGATCTCGCCAACGGCCGGTACCGGGGCGTTCGGCTCGGCATCGACCTGCTTCGTCCGCCCGCCCTTTTCCCCAACATGACCGGGGACAATGTCCGGATGGTCTGGACCCTGAACGGGCCATTCGCCACCGCCGATTACGCCTACCGCCTCAGCTCGCCACGGGTGGCGTTCGACGACACCGGCTTCATCGACGTTCGCGCGGAGGGCAGGGGACGGCTTTCGCCCTGGCCGATGCGAGTCCCGCTGCGCCTTCAGGCGCGGGCGATCACCGGGCTTGGGGATGCGGCCGGCGACATCCTCGCCAATGCCCGGCTGGAAGGCATGCTCAGCCTTACTCCGACCCATGTCCGCGGCGAGGCACTTCGGCTCACCAGTGACAAGCTGCAGGCGCGAGTCGCGCTTCTGATCGACCTCGTCAGCGGCCGGTTCGAAGTCCTCCTTTCGGGCGGAATGACGCGCTATTTCATTGACGGCCTCGGCATCGTCGACGTCAGCACCGAGCTAAGGGTCGTGCCGTCGGCGGACGGTCGAGGCTCGCGCGTCGTCGGCACCGCCAGGGCCTGGGTGCGGCGGCTCGACAACGCATTCTTCCGCGACCTTGCCGGCGGGCTGCCGAGGCTAGAAACCGAACTGGAGCGCGGCCCGGACGGGGTCCTGCACCTGCGCAACCTGCAGCTGTTCGCGCCCGACTTGCGGCTGTCGGGGTCGGGGCGCCGCAACCAGGACGGCACCTTCCACATCGAGGCTCGCGGGCGGCAGTCGGAATATGGCCCGCTGACCATGACACTCGACGGGCCGATCGAGCGGCCGCGGCTCGATTTCCTCTTCGATCGGCCGAACGAGACTCTCGGCCTCAGCAACGTGCGTCTGCTGCTCGAGCCGACCGCCGCGGGCTTCGATTATCGCTCGGCGGGAGGATCGCGGCTGGGGCCTTTCACCAGCACCGGCCGAATCCTTCTGCCGGCGGGATCGCCGGTGGTGATCTCGGTTGGCGTTCTCGAGGTCGCCGGCACCCGCGCCCGCGGCGATCTTCGGTCCGACCCAGGCGGCTTTACCGGCAGGCTGGCGGTGGCCGGTGGCGGGCTCGACGGCACGCTGGACTTCAGCCCGGCGGGCGACTCCCAGAGGATCGAAGCGCATCTGGCCGCCAGCAACGCCACCTTCCCGGGCGCTTTTTCGGTCCGCTCAGGACGGCTCGACGGAACGATCGTGCTTGCCGAAGGCCGAACCACGGTCGACGGCGTGGTCAATGCCCGCGGCTTTGAAAGTGGCGGCATCAGCCTTGCCCAGCTCACAGCCAACGCCCGGCTGGTCAACGGCAGCGGGCAGGTGCGCGCCGCGTTTGCCGGCCGCCGGGGCGCCGCCTTCGACTTTTCGGCCCTGGCCGACGTAACGCCCGACCGGATAAACGTGACCGGCCGAGGAAACATCGACCGCCGGCCCCTGGTCCTTCAGCAGGCGGCGGTCCTGACCCGCGCCGGCGATGGCTGGCAACTGGCTTCGACGACCTTTCGCTTCGGTGATGGTCGCGGCAGCGTCTCCGGACGCAGCGGATCTCGGCCGGAATTCCACGCGCAGCTGCAATCGATGCCGCTTCAGATCCTCGACATCATCTGGCCCGATCTCGGCCTTCGCGGAGCGGCGACCGGCCGGGTCGATTATGCCTGGAGCGGCAATCGCTCCGGCCGCGCCAATCTCACCATCCGCGGCCTCAGCCGCTCGTCCCTTGTCCTGGCGTCCAAGCCGATCGACGTCGCGATCAATGCTGCCGTCAATGGCAACCAGGCCGCGCTTCGCGCAATCGCCAACAGCGACGGACAGACGATCGGCCGTGCCCAGGCCAGGTTCGCGCCGCTCGGCCGGGGACCACTGGTTGCCGAGCTGATCAATGCGCCCCTGTTTGCGCAGCTGCGCTACGCCGGCCCGGCCGACACGCTCTGGCGGCTGTCCGGAACGCAGCTGCTCGACCTGTCCGGCCCGCTTGCTGTCGGCGCGGACATTGGCGGACGGCTTGCCGATCCGGCGATCCGCGGTTCGCTTCGAACCCAGAACGCCCGGCTCGAAAGCCCGGTTACGGGCATGGTCATCGACCAGCTTAACAGCGACGCGCGCTTTGCCGGGCCGCGGCTGGTGTTCAGCAGGATCGAGGGTCGCACGGCTGCAGGCGGCGCGATCAGCGGCGGCGGAACGGTCACCTTTGCCGAAGCGCGAACGGCCCTCGACCTGTCGTTCAACGCAAGCCGGGCGCTGCTGCTCGACCGCGACGACATTGCCGCCCGGGTGACCGGTCCGCTGCAGATCCGCTCGGACGGGAGGACCGGCACCATTTCGGGCACCCTGGCGCTCGACCGCGGCCGATTCACGCTTGGCCGGGCGAGCGCCGCCGCCGGCGTCCCGAGGTTGCAGGTGCGACACAGCGGACTCGACCCCGGCGAGGTGATCGACCTGGCCGAACTCCATCCCTGGCGGCTTCGGCTGAAGGTCGCCGGCGGCGACCTGGAGGTCCGCGGGCTGGGCATCGACAGCCGCTGGCGCACCGATGTCGACATCGGCGGAACCGCCGATGCACCGCGCTTCACCGGCCGCGCCGACCTCATCCGCGGCAATTACGATTTCGCCGGACGCAATTTCCGCCTCGCCCAGGGCGTCATCCGCTTCCGCGGCGAAAGCCCGCCGGACCCGCAGCTCGACATTCGCGCCGAAGCGCAGGTCCAGGGCCTCGATGCCAGCGTCCGGGTCGCAGGCACGGGCCTGAGGCCCGAGATCACCTTCGCCAGCGTCCCGGCGCTGCCGCAGGACGAACTGTTGTCGCGGCTGCTGTTCGGCACGTCGATCACCAACCTGTCGGCGCCCGAAGCGCTGCAGCTCGCCGCCGCGGTCGCCGCGCTCCAGTCGGGCGAAGGCAATCTCGATCCGATCAACGCGGTGCGCCGGGCGGTCGGGCTCGATCGGCTGAGGATCATCCCGGCCGACGTCGCGGCGGGGCAGGGGACGGCCCTGGCGGCCGGCAAATATGTCGGCGGGCGGCTGTTCGTCGAAGTGATCACCGACGGCCACGGCTATTCCGCGACGCGGGTCGAATATCAGATGACCAGATGGTTATCGCTGCTGTCGTCGATCTCGACCATCGGCCGGACCAGCGCCAACGTCCGGGTCAGCCGGGACTATTAGCCGGCCAGCGTTCGGCCGAGCTCCTCGAGCGTCAGCCGCTGCCAGCGCGCCGCCCAGGGTGACGTGTCCTCTTTCTCGTCGCGGAGATAATCGGGCCGGACCCAGCGCTCGGGAGCGATCGCCGGGCGGCTCTTGGCCAGGCGGCGCATGTCGAACTTCTCGTCGAAGCGCAGGCCCGCCTGGTCGCCCCGCGACCAGCAGACGGTGGCGGCGATCCGGCCGGCCTCGCTGAGGTCGAGATAGATGGTCGCTCCCTCGGGCAGGCGGGTCGCGCATTCGATCATCGCGCCGCTGCTGGAGATGTTGCGAAGCCGCGCATTGTCCCATTCATATTCGTGGTGGACGATGGCGTTCCAGATCAGCGGGTGGCGGGTCTCGCCGCGGTTCTGCTCGGCCGGCGGCTCGTCGCTGGCCGCTTCGGCGCCGCCGCCGCCGTCGATCCCGTCGAGCTCGGGGAAGCTTTTGCGGATGACCTCGCGGAGCATCCGGTCGCGGGTCGGCCGGTCGCAGTCGAGCCGGGTTTCGTGGGCGAATTCGAGGCCGAAGCGGTTGGCGCGGATCCAGCGCACCGCGCATTCGACCTCGCCATGATCGCCGAGCACAAGCTCGACCGTGTCCCACAGGCCGGCGCCGAGATCGCCTTCGACCATCGCCCCGCCGCCCGACAGGTTGATCAGGGCAAGGACATGCTCGCGGCCCTGGAAGCGGACCA
>DATLGC010000178.1:0-6837 GCA_035540655.1 Sphingomicrobium sp.
CGACGAATATGGCGGCAGCCTCGAGAACCGGCTGCGTTACCCATTGGAAGTGTTCGCGGCGATGCGCGCCGCGGTTCCGCCGCACATGCCGATGTCGGTGCGAATCTCGGCGACCGACTGGGCCGGCGAGCAGGGAGTGACCCCCGACGAGGCGGTCGAGATCGGCGAGGCTTTCGCTCAGCTGGGCGCCGACCTCATCGACGTTTCGGCCGGCCAGACCTGGACCGGCGCCGAGCCGGTCTACGGCCGAATGTTCCAGACGCCTTTTTCCGACAAGATCCGCAACGAGGCGCGGCTCGCGACCATGGCGGTCGGCAACATCTACGAGCCCGACCATGCCAATTCGATCCTCGCCGCCGGCCGAGCCGACCTCGTCGCGCTGGCCCGGCCGCATCTGGTCGACCCGTTCTGGACTCTGCGCGCCGCCGCCCAGCTCGACTACCGCGACGTGCACGTGCCGCCGCAATATCTCGGCGGTCAGGCCCAGCTCGCGCGCAACCTCAAGCGCGAAGCCGAGATGCGCGCCGCCGAGCTGAAGGTCTGACGATCCGCCGCGCCGCCTCCCACAGCAGGTGCGACATCGCCTCGGCGGCGATGCCGATGATCGCTCCGGCCGCGACGTCGCTCGGATAATGGGCGATCCGCGGGACCTGCGCGGCCGACACAGCGCCCGCCGCTGCCAGCGCCGCGGGCCGGGCGGCGGGATATTCGCGGGCCAGGGCGCGGGCGACGGCAAAGGTGCCGGCGCTATGGCCCGACGGGAAGCTGGTCTTTTCCTTGGCCTGGCTTCGACCCGGCCTGATCCTGCGCTCGCCTTCGCTCCTGGCGCTTCGCGGCCGGACCCGGTCGATGCGGCTCTTGGCGGCGCTCTTGAGGAAGGTGGCGATTTCGTGCGCCACGAGCATCCGGACACCGGCGGCGGCGAGCGGCCGCCGCCGGGAAACCAGGCCTGCGGCGAGAATTGCGCCGCCGAGCATCCGCATTTCCGGCTGGTCGCCGAGCTTGCCGACGATCGTCACCGCCTTGGCAGCCGGCGAGCGGGAGTCGGGATCGAGCCGGTCGACCAGCTCGGCCTCGGCCTCGGCCAACTTGCCCGCCCGACTGCCAATAGTCTGCTGCAAGGTCATGGCGCGTCAAACCGACGCGGCTCCTCTTTGTGCCATGTCGATGGGCTTTGGGTGAACGTCGGACTTGGGTGCAAAGCGGGCGAATGGGAATGGCTAGACAACAGGCCAGTCCGGGATGACCCCGGCGACCCTGCACGACAGGCCGACTTCGGCATAGTTCAACTCGACCTCGCCCCTGAACTCGGCGGCGAGCGTCCGCTTGATCATCTTGGTGCCAAAGCCATACTTGCCCGGAGGCTTGACCGGAGGACCTCCGACCTCGCGCCACCACAGTTCAAATCGGCCATCTTCGGTCGTCCAGCTGATCGAAACCGACCCAGACTTTTTCGACAGCGCGCCATATTTGGACGCATTGGTGGCCAGCTCGTGGATCACCAGCGACAGGCTCACCGCCGTCTCGGGCGGAAGGCTGATCTCCGGCCCCCCGGCCTCGCACCGTCCGTCGGTGCAAAATGGTGCAAGCGCGCTGCCGATCACCTCACCGATTGAAGCGGCCTCCCAGTTCCGGCCGGTGAGGAGATTGTGCGCGACCGCCAAGGCCTGCAGCCGCCCTTCGAACGCGGCGATCGACTCTTCCGGCGGAGCTTCGGTGCGAAATGTTTGATGGGCGAGGCTTTGGACGATCGCCAGCGTGTTCTTCACCCGGTGGTTGAGTTCCGCGACGAGGATCTGCTGATGCCTCTCGAGCCGCTTGCGATCGGTGATGTCGCGCCCGACGACGTGGATCCCGACCGGCGAATTGCTGTCGTCGAAGGTCAGTCCGGAATTGATTTCCCAGTAGCGCCAGTCGCCTTTGCCATGAACCCGCAACTCATATCGGGTGGTCCCGCCCTGCTCGAGCTTCTTTTGAAGCATCTGCCGAGTGAGCTCGAGGTCTTCGGACGAGACAAATTCGGCAATGCTTCGGCCAACAGCTTCGTCGCCGCTGAGCCCAAGGGCCTCGGTGCCGGCGGGGTTGCAGGCGGTGATGACCTGGTTGAGATCAGTGGTGAAGATCAGGTCACTCGTTTGCTCGAAAATCCGGCGGTGCCTTTCCTCGCTCGCGGCCAGGGCTGCCTCGTCCCTCTTGCGGAGATCGATATCGACGAGGACTCCCGGGAAGCGGAGCGGCTTGCCGGCGGAATCGAGTTCGCAGCGGCCCACGGCTTCGACCCAGCGATAGTCTCCGCCATCTTGCCGGACGCGATACTCCGCGCGATAGTCGCCTCCGCTGCTCAGCGCCTTCCCGATGAGCTCCTCGACCCGCGGCCGGTCGTCGAGAAGTATCGAATCAAAGGGGACGGTAAGTGGAAGCCCCTGACGGCATTGCTCCGGATCGAGGCCGAAGGAGCGCGCGAAGCGCTCATCAGCGGTAAATTGGTCGTTGGGAATGTCCCACACCCATGTGCCGGCGATTGCTCCGGCGTTCAGCGCGAGCTCGACTCGCTCGGAAGCTGCCTGAAGTTGCCGTTCGGCCGCGACCTGCTCGGAAATTTCCGTATTGACCCCGAACCAGCGGACCGTCGTTCCCGAAGCGTCCTGAAGCGGCTGGACACGCGTCAGGAACGGGCGGAACAGGCCGTCGGCGCCGCGCAGCGGGAATGTCATTTCGAACGGCTGGCCGGTGGCGATCGACGTGGTCCAGCGGTCCATCACCGCCGTCAAAAGGTCGGGGTCGTGGACCGACTGCCAACCCCACCCTTCCATAGCCTCGGGCGTAGTGCCGCAATATTCGTGCCAGCGCCGATTGTACCAGACGATGTAGCCGTCGCCGTTCGCGATCCAGCACAGCGTCGGGATGTTGTCGGCTAGCATCTTGAACTCGCCCAATGGCAAGTCGCCCGACTGGAGCGGGGGGAGTTCTAAATCCGCGACTGGAGCCGATTGCCAAAAGGAGCGGTTAAACTCTCGCGCGACCACCGGTGATTCCACCTATCCATTCAATGCCGAAGCCATCCCCCGCTCTTGCCTAGGACATTATCCCTTGGCGAGCCAGCGCGATTGCCTTGGACGACAGCGGATTTGCGGAAATGGCAGGCTGGCGGAGACGGAGGGATTCGAACCCTCGGTAGGAGTAATCCCCCTACGGCGGTTTAGCAAACCGCTGGTTTCAGCCACTCACCCACGTCTCCGAATGGCTCGGCGAGGAGCGGCCTATATAGGGCGTCTTGGCCAGCTTCAACCTGAACCGGCGCTATTTGGCGGTCACCTCCAACCGCATGTCGAGCACCATCGATTCGCCCGGGCCAAGCACCCGCAGGCCCAGTTCCTCCCACTCCTCCTCGCCGGCATTGAGCGCGGCATTGGCATGGGTGACCGGCTCGGCGACGAAGATCCCGCCCTCGCTCGGCGAATAGAGCTGGAAGAAACTCGCCTGGGGCGACGACATCTCCAGCGCGAACGGCCATTCCGGGTCGCTCAGCCGCGCCCGCCCGCTCCAGCCGGCAAAGCCATGATCGAGGTCCTGGCCGCAGACTTTCCGGTCCTCCAGATCGAAGCGTCCCTCGGCCGGCACCTTTTCGACCGGGAGCACCTGCTCGTCGATCGTCCAGGCGTGGGTCACCCCCGTGTCGATCCGCGTGTCCGGACCGCAATGGAAATAGGGATGCTGGCCAAGTCCGCAGGGCATCGGCTCGTTCGACAGGTTGCGGCATTCGAGGCGCAGGCTCAGCCCTGTCTCATCGAGCGCGAATGCCTGCCGCGCTTCATAGTCCCACGGCCATTCGCCGGCCTCGTGGCGGAAGCGCAGCATCGCCGTCCGCTCGCCCGCCGATTCGACGCTCCACCGCCGCAACCACCCCTGTCCGTGAAGCGGGCTCGCGTCTCCGGCCATGTTCGGCTGGAGCCGGACCTCCCTGCCGCGAAAGTGGAACCGGCCGCCGCGAACCCGGTTGACGAAGGGAACGAGGGGAAAGCTGGCGGCATCGAGTACGGTTTCGAGCGGACTGTGGCTTTCGCGCAATATCGGCCATCGACGATCTCCATCCACTTGCGAAAGGTTCGCAATAGTGCCGCCGATTGAAGGATTTAGCTCAAGCTCGATAGAGCCTGCGGCGAGCGTGAGGGTGTCGGCTTCGGCATGAATCTGCATGTTTCCCTTCCAACTTGTTCACAGGCCCGAAACTCTCTTGGGGATAAATCGACATTAGGCGTTGCGCCGCGATTCCGGCGCACGGTAATTGCAACCCCGGTCGTTGGGGAGGGATCAATGGGCCGCCGAGTCAAGGATTTCATCGAGGTCAGCGACTATACGTCGCTCGATCGTTTGATCACCACTCTCACCGCGATTCGCGACAGCCTTCCGGCCGACGCCGAGCCGCAGCTCAAATTGCTCGGCGACGACAATTTCGGGCGGCGCCTGTCGATCACCTATTTTCGCGAGCTGACCCGCGAAGAGGCCGATTGCGATGCCCGCTATACTGGCGGAATCGCCGACCAGGACCCGGAGATCGAGCAGCTGCGCCGGAAGCTCGAAAAGGTACCGTTCGAGCGTACCGACAAGCGCCGCCGCGCCGCTTAATCTTGGGCGGCCCGGGCCGCCGCCTCACCATTCCGCCAGGCTGCCGTCCTCGTGGCGCCAGACCGGGTTGCGCCAGCGGTGGCGATCCTTGTGGGCTTCGCGCACCGCTTCCTCGTCGATCTCGATTCCGAGCCCCGGCCCCTCCGGGATGGTCAGGTAACCGTCGCTCGGTGACAGCATTTCCTTGTCGGAGCAGAATTCCAGCAGGTCGGCGCCGACATTGTAATGAATGCCAAGGCTCATTTCCTGGATCGCGACATTCGGCGTGCAGGCGGCGAGCTGCAGGCAGGCGGACAGCGCCAGCGGTCCCAGCGGGCAGTGCGGCGCGACGGCAATGTCATACGCCTCGGCCATCGCCGCGATCTTGCGGCATTCGAGCAGCCCGCCGGCGTGGCTCAGGTCGGGCTGGATGATGTCGACCGCGTTCATGTGGAAGAAGGGCTTGAAGTCCCAGCGTGAATAGAGCCGCTCGCCAAGCGCGATCGGGGTCGACGTCAGCTGGGCGATCTGCGCCAGCCCCTCGGGATTCTCGGACAGCAGGGGCTCCTCGATGAACAACAGCCCCATCGGCTCGAGCGCCTTGGCCAGCTGCTTGGCGAGCGGCCGGTGGACCCGGCCGTGGAAGTCGAGCCCGACGTCCATGTCCTCGGCCTGCGCCGCCTGGACGCGGTCGATCACCTCGTCGAACAATCTCGGAGTGCCGATCCAGTCGAGCTCGGCGGTGGCGTTCATCTTGACCGCCGAGAAGCCCTGCTCGCGCCGCGCCTTTGCCGCATCGGCGATCTCGTCGGGCCGGTCGCCGCCGATCCAGGCGTAGGCTCGGATCTTGTCGCGGACCTTGCCTCCGAGCATCTCCCAGGCGGGCAGGCCGAGCGCCTTGCCCTTGAGGTCCCACAGCGCCTGCTCGAGCCCGGCGAGCGCCGACATCAGCACCGGCCCGCCGCGGTAGAAACCGCCGCGATAGGCGACCTGCCAGATGTCTTCGATCCGCCGCCAGTCGTGGCCGATGAACCGGTCTCGCAGCGACTCGAACGCGCCGTCGACCGCTTCGGCATGCCCCTCGAGGCTCGCTTCGCCCCAGCCGACCGCGCCGTCGGCGCTTTCGACCCGGACGAACAGCCAGCGCGGCGGGACGTAGAAGGTCTCGATCCGGCCAATCGTCATCTTTTGCTCGTCCCTGTCCAAGCTCACCGGCCGCGCCCCCGGGCCATCCGCCGAAGCATGTCCTGCTGCTCCTCGATATCCGCCTCGCTTCCCGCCGGCGACAGCGCCGCGATCGGAACCACCAGGCACATGCTCGAGGCCGGCAGAACGTCGCGCCAGTCGAGGATCAGTTTCTTGTAGGCGCGGCCGACCGCCCGGATGTTGCGGTCAAGGTCGTAGAGGCCGAGCGGATTGACATTGCCGTTCTGCTCGCGAAGCGCGGTGTCCCAGTCGACCTGGTCGGTCAGCGAATACCAGGTGAATCCGACGGTCGGGATTCCGACGTTGCGGATTCGAAGGACGTTGGCCCATTCCTTCCACAGCCAGTAGACCGCCTCCTGGCCGGTCGGCCCCTCCTTCATGTTGGTTTCAGTGTGCATCACCGGCAGGCCGTAGCGGTCGTGGTACTGGCGCGTCAGCACGGCATAGCCGAACACCTCGCCGGAGGCGCGGGTGTGGCCGTCCTCCTGCACCAGGTGCTCGTTCGTCCAGTAGTAGTCGTTGCCCATGATGCAGTGGTGCTTGAGCGGGGAGTTGGCGAGGAAGAAATGGTACTCCTCGCGCGTCATGCCGTTGTCCATCAGGTATTCGTACATGCCGCTGTCCACGCGGCGGCCGTAGTTGAGGTCGAGGGAGAGGAAGCGTTCCTGGTTGCGGATCTCGGCGGGGGGAATCGCGGCGGGGCTCTCGGCGTGGAAGTATTCGGTGCTCTCGGACTGGATGAAGATGGCGTCGGGCCTGACCTTCAGGATCTCCCGCATGGCGAGGATGTTGGCGCCGACGACGTGCTTCAGCGCGGTGACGAAGGTCCGGTCGGTGGTGCCTTCCTCGTTCCACCAGCCGTAGCGGGCGGAGAAGAGGGCGCAGATGTACATCTCGTTGACCGGGGTGTAGAGCTGGACCCAGGGGTAGCGGCGGGCGAAGGCGCCGGCATACTGGGCGAAGAGCTTCGGGAAATCGGGGTTCTGGAAGTCGCCGATCCAGTCCGGCACGCCGAAGTGGCAGAGA
>DATLGC010000179.1:0-7559 GCA_035540655.1 Sphingomicrobium sp.
GGCGCGTCGATCGTCGGCGACGTGCTGGTCGCGACCTATTTGCGCGACGCCAAGACCGAGGTGCGGCGCTTCAGCCTCGACGGCCGGCCGCTCGGCACGGTCGAGCTGCCGGGAATCGGCACGGCCAGCGGATTTTCGATCAACCAGGACGGCAGCGAGGCGTTTTTCGCTTTCTCGAGCTTTAATCGCCCGGCCGCCATCTTCCGCTACGACAGCGCCACCAATGCGGTGACCACCTTCGCCGAGCCGGGACTGAGCTTCAACCCGGACGCGATCAGCGTCGAACAAAGCTTCTTCACCTCGAAGGACGGCACCCGCATTCCGATCTTCCTGGTCCGCCGCGAGGACCTTCCGCCAGGGCCGCGCCCGACCCTCCTCTACGGCTATGGCGGGTTCAACATCTCGGTTCTGCCGGGATTTTCGCCGCGCTGGATGGGCTGGATCGAGGGCGGTGGAGTGCTGGCGGTCGCCAACATCCGCGGCGGCGGCGAATATGGCAAGGAATGGCACGATGCCGGGCGGCTCGCCAACAAGCAGAACGTCTTCGACGACTTCATCGGCGCGGCCGAGCATCTCATCGCCACCGGAGTGACCACCAACCGCCAGCTGGCGATCGAGGGCCGCTCGAACGGCGGCCTCCTGGTCGGCGCCGTGGTCAACCAGCGCCCCGACCTGTTCGCCGTCGGCCTGCCCGCGGTCGGGGTGATGGACATGCTGAGGTTCAACCAGTTCACCGCCGGTCGCTATTGGGTCGACGACTACGGCGACCCGGGCGTCGAGGCGGATTTCCGCATCCTCCGCGACTATTCGCCCTATCACAACATCCGCCAGGGCGTTCGCTACCCGCCGACCTTCACCACCACGGCCGACACTGACGACCGGGTGACCCCGGGGCACAGCTTCAAATATGTCGCCGCGCTCCAGCACGCCGACCGGCAGGGCGGGCCCCACCTGATCCGGATCGAAACGCGCGCCGGTCACGGCGCGGGCAAGCCGACCGACAAGCAGATCGAGGAGTTCGCCGACATGTACGGCTTCGCCGCCCATTTCACCGGCCTGAGGCCGATGGTCGGACGCTAGGTCAGCGCACCAGCTCGAACTGCATCGACACGTTGACGCCGAGCGTCAGCTCACCGGGCGATACCGGGGTCGGCGGCGGAGGCGGAGCGGCTGCGCCGATCCGGCTTCCGGTCACGACGATCTGCGGCTCGACCGGATAATGGCCGCCGCCCTCGCTGATCGAAAGGATCCGGGCGACCCGAAGCCCGGCGGCGCGAGCGTAGAGCTCGGCGCGCTGCCGGCCATTGGCGACCGCCTCCACCCGCGCCTCGTCGAGCGCCGCGCGCGGCTCGTCGAGCGAGAAGGACGGGCCGTTCACCTGATTGGCGCCGGCGCCGATCAACGTGTCGATGATCCGACCCATCTGCCCGAGCTGGCGAACGCGCACCTGGACGCTATTGTGGGCCTCATAGCCGATGATCCGCGGCGGGCCCGGATCGGCGGGCGGCATATAGGGTTGCCCCGTCTGCCGGGCGCGGATCTGAGCGTCGCGTTCAGGGTCCGAATAACGCGGCTGCAGCCTGATCGTCGAGGTCTGGATGTCGCGGTCGGCGATTCCGGCGCGGCGGAGGGCGGCGGTCACGGCCTCCATTCGTCGACTGTTCTCGGCCATCGCTTCCGTCGCCGTCCTTGCCTGGGTGACGACGCCGGCGGTGAACATGGCGATATCCGGTGCGCGGCGGCTCTGACCCTCGGCGGTGATGCTGAGCAAGGTGCTTCCCGGGCCGAGGGCGACGGCGGGCGAGGTCTGCTGGGCGGCGGCGGGCAGAGCCAGTGTGGCCAGCAAGATGAAGGTTACGGCTCTTCTCATTGCGCTTTCTCCTGCGATGCGAGGGCGTAACGAACTCACCCCGATGCGGTGCCGGGCGAAGCCTCGCGTTAATATGTGTGAACCGGAGCAAACCGCTTATTCAGACCAAGTGCAGTGGCCGAAGCCTAAGAACTTCCACAGGCTCGGATCGTTTTATGTCTCGATTCGAGTAAGTTTGTAAGGAGAGTGGCCATGAAGGCTGTTACAAAGATCTTTGCCGGAGCAGCGGCTGTCGCAGTTGCAGCCGGCGGTTTGGCGGCCCCCGCGGCCGCTCAATATTATCCCGGCCCCGGCTATGGCTATGGCAACCAGGGCAGCATTGGCGCAGTGATCGACGCCATCTTGGGCGGCAATCGCTACGCCCATGGGGTCGACCAGCGCGCCCTGGTCGAGCGCTGCATCGCGACGGTGAACAACCGGCTCGAGCGGCAATATGCCGGGCACCGCAATCCCTACGGCGCTCCGTACGGCTACGGCAACCAGTACGGCCAATATGGCCAGTACGGTCAGTATGGCCAGTATGGCCAGTATGGCCAGTATGGCCAGTATGGTGCTCAGGCGCGGGTTCTCGGCATCACCAATGTCGATCGCCGCTCCAACGGGCTCCTCCGAGTCCGCGGAGTCGCCACGGCCGGGATGCATGCGGCCGCCCCTTATGGCGCCCCCTACGGTTCGCCTTACGGTGCGCCTTATGGCAACGCCTATGGCTACGGTCAGCACCAGCAGATTGGTGAGCTGAGCTTCCGCTGCGACATCGACTATCGCGGCCGGGTCAGCAACATCAACGTCGAGCGCAACCGCAACGCCCACTACGGCTATCCCTACGGGCGGTAAGCGACCCAATTCCACTTCGGTGGACAGTGATGCGCCGGGCCTCTAGGGGTCCGGCGCATTCTTTTTGTCCTGGAGTGCCCTCCCCCGATGACCGTCGATCCGGCCGAAACGATCCTCATCGTCGACTTCGGCAGCCAGGTGACCCAGCTGATCGCGCGGCGGGTGCGCGAAGCGGGAGTCTATAGCGAGGTCGTGCCCTTTCATTCGGCCGGGGCGGCCCTCGGCCGGCTCAACCCGAAGGGCATCATCCTGTCCGGCGGGCCCGCCTCCCTCACCCTGGAGGCAAGCCCGCGCGCGCCCGACAGTCTGTTCGGTGCGGGCCTGCCGATGCTCGGCATCTGCTACGGCCAGCAGGCGATGGCCGAGCAATTGGGCGGCCGCGTCGTCAGCCACGACCATAGCGAGTTCGGCCGCGCCTTCATCGACGTCGTCGAGCAATGCGCGCTGTTCGACGGGCTTTGGGCCCCGGGCGAGCGCCACCAGGTGTGGATGAGCCACGGCGATAGGGTCGAGGACATTCCGGCGGGCTTCAAGGTGGTCGCCAGGTCCGAAGGCGCACCCTTCGCCGCCACCGCCGACGAGGAGCGGCGCTTCTACGGAGTCCAGTTCCACCCCGAGGTCGTCCACACGCCGGACGGAGCGAAACTGATCGCCAATTTCGTTCGTCACGTCTGCGGAGCGAGCGGCACCTGGACGATGGCGAGCTTCCGCGAAGCCAAGACGGCGGAAATTCGCGAGCAAGTCGGCAAGGGCCGGGTCATTTGCGGCCTGTCCGGCGGCGTCGACAGCGCAGTCGCGGCAGTCCTCATCCACGAAGCGATAGGCGAACAACTGACCTGCGTCTTCGTCGATCATGGCTTGATGCGGCTCGGCGAGGCCGAGCAGGTCGTCAGCCTGTTCCGCGGCAGCTACAACATTCCGCTCATCCACGTCGACGCGAGCCGCGATTTCCTCGGTGGCCTCGAGGGTGTCACCGACCCCGAAGCCAAGCGCAAGTTCATCGGCAAGACCTTCATCGACGTGTTCGAGCAGGAGGCGGGCAAGATCGGCGGCGCCGAGTTCCTCGCCCAGGGCACGCTCTATCCCGACGTCATCGAGAGCGTCAGCTTCACCGGCGGCCCTTCGGTGACGATCAAGAGCCACCACAATGTCGGCGGACTTCCCGAACGGATGAACATGAAGCTGGTCGAGCCGCTTCGCGAGCTGTTCAAGGATGAAGTCCGCGAACTAGGGCGCGAGCTCGGGCTTCCCGACGCCTTCGTCGCCCGGCATCCGTTTCCCGGTCCCGGCCTGGCCATCCGCATTCCCGGCGAAGTAACCAAGGAGCGCTGCGACATCCTGCGCAAGGCCGATGCAATCTATCTCGAGGAAATCCGCGGCGCCGGCCTCTATGACGCCATCTGGCAGGCCTTTGCCGTCCTGCTCCCCGTCAGGTCGGTCGGAGTGATGGGCGACGCGCGCACCTATGACAGCGTCTGCGGGCTTCGTGCGGTGACCAGCGTCGATGGCATGACCGCCGACGTCTATCCGTTCGACAGCGAGTTCCTGAGCCGCGTCGCCACCCGGATCGTCAATGAGGTGCCGGGCATCAACCGCGTCGTCTATGACTATACATCGAAACCCCCCGGCACGATCGAATGGGAGTGATGCCGTCCGGCAGGTGTGACTCGAAGGCCACGCCGGGCCACCTTCCGCGCTCCGCTATTGAACCGCGCGGCTGGTATCGGCATTGTTAAGGTAACTTCCGGTAAAGGGGTTCGATGGTGATTTTGCAGCCTTCTCGGTATCTTGCATCCGCGGCATTGCTGCTGGCTCCTCTGGCCGCCGCGTCTGCGCAGCCATTGCAAGCTCCGGCATCGGCTGGCAGCCTTCCGGCAGCGAGCGCTGTCGCCGCATTTTACGACACATGGCGGACTCAGCCGATCTGGTTCCGCGGCGGCGCCGTCAGCCCGGCCGCCAACCAGCTTGTCCAGATCCTCCGGCGAGCGCCGTTCGACGGTTTTGCCCTCGGCCCGCAGCTTGCGGCCCAGGCTGAAGCCGCGATTCTTCAGGCGCGAAGCGGCAACCCGCAGGCGATCGCTGCGGCGGAAAGGACGCTGTCGACCGCCTGGGTGGCCTATGTTCAGGCGCTGAAGAAGCCGACCGACGGCATGATCTACGCCTATCCGGTGCTTCAGCCTCAAGGCGTTCGAGCCGACCAGATCCTGCTGACGGCTGCCGCCGCCCCGTCTCTCGAGCAGCATCTGTCCAGCGTCTCCAACGTCAATCCCGTTTACGCCCAGCTTCGCGCTGCGGCGATCGCTGAAGCCCAGGCGACCGGCAGCATGGTTCCCGACCCGCGTCTGATCGCCAACCTCGATCGTGCGCGCTCAATCCCCGCCAGCGGCCGCTATGTCCTTGTCGACGCCGCGACCCAGCGGCTCTGGATGTACGAAAACGGGGTTCCGGTCGATTCGATGAAGGTCATCGTCGGCACCAGCGAGACACCGACGCCGATGATCGCCAGCATCATCCATTATGCGACGTTCAATCCTTATTGGAACGTTCCCGACAACCTTATCCGCAAGACGGTTGCGCCGAGCGCAGTCCGCGAAGGGGCAGCCTACCTCAGGCCGCGCGGCTACGAGGTGATGGCCGACTGGACCGAGAATTCGGCGGTGATCCCGTCGAACCAGATCGACTGGAAGGCGGTCGCGGCCGGCCAGAAGAAGATCAGGGTGCGCCAGCAGCCCGGGCCTGGCAATTCGATGGGCAAATTCAAATTCTCCTTCCCCAACGGCGAGGACATCTTCCTCCACGACACGCCGAGCAAGGACCTGTTCGCCAAATCGAACCGTGCCCTGAGCAACGGCTGCGTTCGGCTCGAGGATGCAAGGCGATTCGCCCGCTGGCTGATGGGCCGCGAGCCGGTGGCGCCGGGCGCTGATCCGGAAATCCACGTCCAGCTGCCGCAGGGCGTTCCGATCTTCCTGACCTATCTGACGGCACATCCGGATGGCGGCCGTGTCGCCTACACTGCCGACGTTTACGGTTGGGATCGCCAGGCGCAGGTCGCCGGCCGCTAGGAATTCGCAGACAGGCCGGCACCTCCGGCCTTAGATCTCCTCGTTCCGGTTCCGCGTCGCGTCGGTGACGTTCTGGTCGTGCCCGCTCTTGTCACTGAAATACATGGCAGCGAACAGCCCGGCTCCAAGGATCACGGTGAAGAAGACGCCGATGACCGTTGCGATCGTGAGATGCACGGTGAGCCCGCCACTCATCTCGAGATAGGCAAGAGCCGCCGCAGCGGCGAGCGCGGCAAGAGCGACGCTCCACTTCAGGATCCGGCGAAAGTCGGCGAAGGCTTTGTCGCGTCTGTCTGTCACGAACTGGCAACCGCGAAGGACGTTCGCGGTTCCGGCGAAGACCGGCAAAGAAAAACCGGCCCGGGGAAATGCCCGGACCGGCCTTTCTGATCCGCGGTGACGCCGGCGAGCCGGCGCCCGCCGTCGGGCCTAGCCGCGCTCTGGAAGCGGCATCGGAGGCGGCGGCGGGGGCGGCGGAAGCGGACAGGCGTCCGTCGCCAGCACCACCGTTCCATCCGGACAGGTCCGCGTTTGCGGAGCAACCGGCGGAGGCGGTGGCGGCGGCGGAGGCGGAGGAAGCACCGCAGCCGGAGCACCGAAGTTGAAGATCAGGCTCGCCAGCAGGCTGTGCGAACGGAACCGCGTATCGAAATCGGTCAGAACGACAGCGTTGGTGGTGCGGTCGACGTTCGTTTGGTTAATGACGAAGCGGTCCGGATTACCCTGCAGAGCAAAACCTTCGTCATCGCTGAAGCCGAGCCTGCCGGTCCGGAAATAGCGATACTTCAGGCCGACATCCATGTTCGGGCTGAGCGCATAGCGAACGCCTGCGATCAGCTGCCATGCCCAGGCGCTGTCGCGCTCGCCCTGGAATCGGGCCCAGGCACGACCGAAGCCGGGGCCGCCGTAGAAGGACAGGCCATCATCGGCGCCGATGTCGATCAAGGCATTGGCCATTGCCGAAATGATGTTCATCCGCCCACTTAGCGGGACATCATCCGCGGTCAGCGCCGCACGGCCCGGAGCTCCAGGGTCTGGCGCGGCGGAAGGCCGATTCAGCGCGATGTTGAGCGAATTGATGAAAGCATTGTCGACCTCGAACTCTCTCAGCCTTGCGCGCTTCCAGCCGAGTTCGCCCTCCAGTCGGAACATGCCGAAATCGTAGCCGGCGATAACGTCGACATCGATGCCGCGGCGATAGTCGACGCCGAAAGCATTCTCGAAGTTGGCGTCCGCCGGGCCGGCGGGGGCAGCGGGGGTAGCTGGAGACTGGGTGGTCGTGAAATCGACGAAAGCATCGCCGGACTGCGACCTTGGGAACAGGATGCCCCCTTCGATCCCGACATAGGGCGAGCCGTCACGGGCCACCGCCGGAGTGGCGACGGCAGCAGCAGCGGCAGCTGCCAGCAAATATCTGCGCATTGGGAATTTCCCTTTTTGTGAATGGATGCGCAGCCAACTTGCGGCTTGTCCGAAAGTTTCGGGAATCCGACACTCGGCCGGCAGTTTCACAAAAAGCGATGTATTGCTGCAACACCACCGCGACCCCGGAATGCATCACCGCGGCCGAATACGGCCGGGCAAAAGCGCCGCTTGGCCCAGCCAAAGAAAAACCGGCCCGGGGAAGCCCCGGACCGGCCTTTCTTATCCGCGGTGACGCCAGCGAGCTGGCGTCTCGCTCTCCGGCTTAGCCGCGCTCTGGGAGCGGCGGCGGCGGCGGCGGAGGCGGCGGCGGAAGTGGGCACGGATCCGTTGCCAGCACCACCGTTCCGTCCGGGCAGGTCCGGGTA
>DATLGC010000180.1:0-13434 GCA_035540655.1 Sphingomicrobium sp.
AGATGGTGACATAATAAGCGAGCTGCCGCGCCAGCGTCGACGGGATCGGCGTGTCGCCCCGACCCTTCAGGCTGAGGATTCCGGGAGTGAAGTCCATCGGACCGCTAAGCATTCGGGTGAAGATCAGCTCCGTGTCATAGCCGGGCGGGTTCTTGGGTTCTCCCCAGGCATTATATTCCATCCCCCGCTGGCCCTCGCGAGTGATCCAGTTCGGATAGGTGCGGCGCAGCCCCGTGTCCTTGATCGGCTCGTGCGGGTTGATCGAGATCTTCCGCTTCGCTGCCTCCTCGACGACCTTGAGGTGGTGCCGGCTCATCCGCTGGCCTTCGTGCCATTCGAACACTCGGCGGCCATTCTCGTCGAAAGCCTGTATGCCGCCCGCGTCCGACACATAGCCCGTCTTGACGCTGGTGATGCCGAGACGGGCATAAAGGTCGAGCGCGGCATCGAGCTGGCGCTCGTAATTGATGATGTTCGAGCTGGTTTCATGGTGGCCGACCAGCCGCACGCCCTTCGACCGCGCGTAGCGCGCCATGCCTTCGAGATCGAAGTCGGGATAGGGCTGGGTAAAGCTGAATTCGTCGCCGGTCGCGAACCAGTCGCCGTCCCATCCGACGTTCCAGCCTTCGACCAGCACGCCGCCAAAGCCGTGCTTCGCCGCAAAATCGATCATTCTGCGCGTGTAGGCATTGGTCGCGCCATGCTTGGGTCCGGACCCCCAACTTTGCGTGTCGAGGTGCATTCCCCACCACACGCCGACATATTTCGTCGGCTTTACCCAGCTGACGTCGCCGAGCTTGTTCGGCTCGTTGAGGTTCAGGAAGACCGTGTTCGCATGATAGAGGGAGGGCGCGTCGGCGGTGATCAGGATCACTCGCCAGGGCGTTTCGAACGGCGTGTCGCGGACCACCTTCGGACCGCTCGACGACGGCGTCAGGATCGCTTTGAGCAGACCGTCCTGAACCCGCGCGATATTCATTCCCGAATAATCGACCAGCGCGGCCTCATGGATTGAGATGTGCACTCCGCTCGCTGTCCGCATCGTCACGGGGGTCTGGACGGTGGCAATGCCGTCGATCGGCGTATGGTTGTAGAGATATTCCTCCCGGTTGCTCTCGAAGGCCGGCGCCCACCAGGCTTCGCCCGGCTCGACGATTCGGAATTGCGTCAACTCCTCGACGATGTTGGCGCGGGGGAGGTTGGGCTGCCGCGGCAGTTCGTAGCGGAATGCCACGGCATTATCGAAAATGCGGAAGCGGACGCGCATGGTGCGGCGGAGCTTGTCGCGTTCCTGGAACGTGGCGACGAGCTCATTGTGATGGTCGCGAACGGTACGCCACTCGCCCCAGGGCTGCTCCCAAGTCTCGTCGCGGCTGCTGGTCGTGGTGCCGAGCAATTCCATGTTGCGAAGCATCTGCCGGCTGTCGGTGAACAGGAAGCCGAGATGACTTTCGCCGATCACCGGCCGGCCTTCGCGCGCCACCGCATAGCCGACTCTGCCCTCGCCATTGATGGTGACCTCGAGGGTGAGCGTGCCCGAGGGCGATGCGTGGGTTGCGACGGTGCGCGTTTGCGCGGCCGCCGGAGCAGCGGCGAGAAGCGCGAGCAGGGCCAGAAGGAAACGCATCACAACTCCTCGATCAAGGCGGCATAGGGGCCAAGGGCATTGGCAAGCACGTCGCCGGTGTGGATGAGCGCGCCATTGTGTGGCGAAAGCGGCACTTCGACATCGGCCAGGTTGAAGGTGCAGCGCAGGCGCTGATCGGCATGGGCCCGCTCGAACACCAATTTCTGGGCGCTGGCCTCCAGTATATCGATCGTCCCCCAGCGCAGGGCCGGATTGGAGTTGCGCAGAGCGATGCAGCGGCGGGCAAAGGAAAGGATCGACCGGGGATCCGCCGCCTGCCGGTCCACCGCCAGCGCGGGATGGTCGGGGCCGAACGGCAGCCAGGGTTTTCCCGCCGTGAAGCCATGCCCCGGCCCGTCCGCGGTCCAGGGCATCGGCGTCCGGGCTCCGTCTCGGCTCAGGGTCTGCGGCCAATTGGCCATGGCCTCGCGATCCTGCAGCTGGTCGAACGGCACATCGACCTGGGTCAGGCCGAGCTCCTCGCCCTGGAACAGGATGATCGAGCCGCGCATCGCGACCAGAAGAAGCATCTTCATGCAGGCAAACTGACGAGCGTGCTCGGGCGCGACCCAGCGGGAGAGGGCACGCGGCGCGTCGTGATTCTCGAACGCCCAGCTCGGCCATCCCATGCCCTTTCGATCCGGCCAATGGTCGGCGGCTCGCGCGACCAGGTCCGGGGTCAGCGCCCGGGCGTAGAGGAAGTCGAAGCCATAGGCGCTGTGCAGCCGGTTCGGCCCGGCGGTATATTCGCGCATCTCGGTCAGCGCCTGCTCGCCTCCGACCTCGGCCAGGGCGAAACGGTCGCCGTACCCATCCATGACCTCGCGCAGACGCTCCAGGAACAACGGGATCCCGGGCTGGGACTGGTTGTGGAAATGGTGCTGGAAATCGAACGGCCGAGTCCGCTTCACCGGATTGGCGACCGGCGGATTATCGGTCAGCGCCGGATCGTGCATGATGAAGTTCACCGCGTCGAAACGGAATCCGTCGACGCCCCGGTCGAGCCAGAATCGGGTAACGTCGAGCAGCGCCTCCTGGACCTCGGGATTGTGGCAATTGAGCTGGGGCTGCTCTGTCAGGAAGTTGTGATGGTAATATTGTTCGCGGCGAGCATCCCACGTCCACGACGGTCCGCCGAACACCGCCTGCCAGTTGTTTGGCGGCGATCCGTCTGGCTTGGGGTCGGCCCAGACATACCAGTCGGCTTTGTCATTGTCCCGGCTCGAGCGGCTCTCGATGAACCACGGATGCTCGTCGGATGTGTGCGAAAAGACCTGGTCGATGATCACCTTGAGCCCGAGCTCGTGGGCTCGGGCGACGATCGTGTCGAAGTCGCCGATGGTCCCGAAGATCGGATCGACGGCGCGATAATCGGCGACGTCATAGCCGAAGTCCTTCATCGGCGAGGTATAGAAGGGCGAGATCCAGATGCAGTCGACGCCGAGGTCCGCGACATGATCGAGGTGGCGAGCGATCCCCTGAAGGTCGCCGATCCCGTCCGCGTTCGTGTCGCAGAAGCTGCGCGGATAGATTTGATAGATTACGGCGCCCTTCCACCAGGGATGGGCCCGGTTTCCGGCAGCGGTCGCCGAAGCCAGTTCAGCGTGAGGCATGGCAGATTGCGTAGCCGAGCGGTGGCAGGCTGATGCGCACGCTGCCCGGCGCCTGAGCGGCCGCGGGGCAGCTGCCGGCAAGCGCCCGGAACCGCTCGGACCCTGCGTCGACGACGACGTTGCGCTCGATCGGTTGGGTCGAGCTGTTGACCACGACCAGAATCTCCTCACCGCCGAGAAGGCGCGAGAAAGCGAGGATTCCCGGCTCGTCTTCGGCGGCGCGCAGCACCGTGCTGCCGCGGCGCAGCGCCGGCTGGCTCTTGCGGATGCCGGCGAGCTCCGCGATCAGCCTGTAAAGCGGATGCCCGGTGTCGAAATTGCTCTGGGCAGTCGTCGCATCGGTGCCGAGCAGGTCATTGTCGTTGTAGCTCGCGACTTGGCTCGGAAACATGTTCTCGCGCGCATCCTGGTCGCCGCCGTCGCCGACGAAGCCCTGCTCGTCACCCGTATAGATTGTCGGAACTCCGCGAGCGGTCATCATCAGCACGTGGCCGAGCATCACGCGTTGCAGCACCTCCTGCTGGGAAGCGTTCGGATACGACTGCCGGACGAAATAAGCGAAGCGTCCCTG
Source organism: Sphingomicrobium sp. (assembly GCA_035540655.1). Classification (GTDB taxonomy): domain Bacteria; phylum Pseudomonadota; class Alphaproteobacteria; order Sphingomonadales; family Sphingomonadaceae; genus Sphingomicrobium. The sequence goes on from DATLGC010000180.1 coordinate 3,812, forward strand.
GTCGTGGTTGCTGAGGAAGGTCGGTAGCTGCTTGGCCCGCTCCTCGCCGCCCTCGTAGAGGACATCCTGGCTGAAGAATTCCCGCCAGATTTCGGTCGGCGAATCGCCGGCGATCGAGCGCAGCGCCGCCTGCTTGAAGGCGAAGTCGAGCACCGTCGGGAGCTTGTCCCGGCGCGTATATTGGGCGAGGCGCCCAGGCTGGAAATCGTCGTCGGCGACCTCGCCGAACATATGGAAATTGGGGATTCCGCGCGCCCGCGCGCGGACCTCCATCGCCGGAACGAAGACCTGCCAGAATTCCGGGTTCACATGCTTGGCGGTGTCGATCCGGAAGCCGTCCACGCCGAAGCGATCGATCCAGGAACCGAAAATCTCGATCATTCCACCAACCACCTGGGGGTTTTCCGTCATCAGATCGTCGAGCCCGACGAAGTCGCCCATCCGGCTCGATTCGCCGCGAAACGTCGTGTCGCCGCGATTGTGGTAATAGATCGGGTCATTGAGCCAGGCCGGCACCTTCACGGTCCGTTCCGACGGAGCGATCTTGACGGTGTAGGCGAAATTCGGGTTCGTCAGTTTCGCGAAATTCTCGGCGGTGCCCACCTCATGGCCAGCGAAGCCGGGATTGATCCGCGGCCCGTCGACCCCGCCGAGCGTCTGATAGGGGTAGTCGGCGATGCTTCGGTACGGGCACTGCCCGGTCCCTTCGCACTCGGCGAAGAAAATGACGTCCGCCGTGTGGTTGGTGATGATGTCCATATAGACCTTCATCCCGCGGGCGTGGGCGGCTTCGACGAGGGCCTTGAAGTCGGCGTTGGTCCCGAGGTGCGGGTCGACCTGGGTGAAATCCGTCACCCAATAGCCGTGATAACCGGCGCTCTCCCCGCCTTTTGGCCCCTGCACCGGCTTGTTCTTGAACACCGGCGACAGCCAGATCGCCGTCGCGCCGAGCCCCTGGATATAATCGAGGCGAGAGGTGAGGCCCTTGAGGTCGCCGCCGTGGAAGAAGCCCTTGTGCGTCGGATCGAAGCCGGTCTGCAGGCGGCCGCCCCTGATTCCGCCGCGGTCGTTGGCGGGGTCGCCGTTTTCGAACCGGTCGGGAAGCAGGAAATATATGACCTCGTCTTCGGGCGGACGTTGCCGAAAGTCGGATACCTGAGCGGATGCGACCGACGCGAACGCTGCGGCCAGCGCCGCAAATCCCAAACCTCGACCCAGTCGCTTTGCGCTCACGCTGCCACTCCCCTCACGCCGCATGCTCCTTTGCCCTTGACTCGACGCCAACCACCCGATCGACGAACTGCGCGTGCGTCGGAAGCTGTGCGGCGCGAGCCGCATAGGCCGAGGCAATCGATTCCAGATAGCCGCTGAGCTCATCCTCGTCCGCGATGTCGGCCAGCGGATGCCATTTGTCGGGGATGATATCCTGCCCGATCATCACCTGCGTCCAGGCTTCCTCGGTGAACAGCTCGCCATCCTCGCGAAGGACGCGGCCGCTGGCCTTGAACATCTCGATCTTGGCGGCGAGGTTGTCGGTCAGCGGGATCGACCGGCAATGATCCCAGAACGGCTGCCCGAAGCGTTTGTTGGCCTTGTAGTGGAGCAGCAGGAAGTCGCGAATGCGCTCCCACTCGATCGCCGAAAGTCGGTTGAAATTGTCGCGCACCGGAGGATCGATCGGCCCGCGCGGCATGCAGAAGGTCAAGAGCCGGGTGACCGCGGCCTGGATCAAGTGAATGCTGGTCGACTCCAGCGGCTCCATGAAGCCGGCCGAAAGGCCCACCGCGACACAATTGTTGACCCAGAATTGCTCGCGCCGGCCGGTTGTGAAGCGAAGCGGCCGCGGCTCGTCGAGCGCCTTGCCGTCGAGGTTGGCGAGCAGGGTCGCGGCCGCCTTGTCGTCGGACATGAAGGCGCTGCAATAGACGTGGCCGTTGCCGGTGCGGTGCTGGAGCGGAATCCGCCATTGCCATCCGGCCTCGTGGGCGATCGCTTGCGTATGCGGTCGGAACGCCGGGCTGCGCTCGCATGGCACTGCCAGCGCCCGGTCGCACGGCAGGTAATTCGACCAGTCGAGGTAGCGGCTGCCGAGCGTCTCGCCGATCAGGAGGCCGCGAAAACCGGTGCAATCGATGAACAGATCGCCTTCGACGCGGCGGTCGCCGTCAAGCACCAGCGCCTCGACATTGCCGCTTTCAGAATCGCGCTCAACATGGCCGATGCGCCCCTCGATTCGCTCGACCTCGCGCTTCTCTGCGTAGTTGCGCAGGAATGCGGCATAGAGCGAGGCGTCGAAGTGAAAAGCGTAGACGAGCTCTGGAACCGGCCCGTCTTTCGGTGCGCCCTTGGCCATCTTGCCGGAGCGTGCGGCGACTTCGTTCAGCGAATAGCGCCCGAATTCGAGCGCCCGGCCGGCAGCGTGCATTCGCAGCCAGAGCAGCGGGAACGGAGTCAGTCCCGTGCCGCGGCCGACGATTCCGAAATTATGCATGTAGCTATGGCCGGGTTCACGCCAGCCGACGAACTCGATGCCGAGCTTGTAGGTCGCGCCCGTTGCCTTGACGAACTCGGCCTCATCGATGCCCAGCACCGAGTTCAAAAGGTTGATCTGGGGGATGGTCGCTTCCCCCACCCCGACTGTGCCGATCGCATCCGATTCCACCAGGCGGATCCGGTAGCCGCGCTCGAGAAAGCGCGCGAGCATGGCCGCCGTGATCCAGCCGGCGGTGCCGCCGCCCGCAATCACGATATTGGTGATGCGTTTCGCCATTCCGCCTCTTCAGCCCCGGGCGGCCTTGCCCCACACAGGACAAAGCCGCCGAAGGCGCTCTTAGAACTTATAGGTGAAGCCAGCGAGGAAACGGCGTCCGTAGATCTGGTAATCGATCACCTGCATCGGCGTCGCCGTGTTCACGACGGAGGCGAACCGCTCGTCGGTCAAATTCTGGCCTTGCACGTAAACCGACAGTCCGGGCATCAGCGAACCAGGACCGAAGTCGTAGCCGATCTGACCGTCGACGATGGTTTCCTCAAGCGCCTGGCGGCGTGTCGGCGACCCGCCGAAGCCCGTGAAATCGCCAAGGAAGCTCGACCGGTAGCGTACGCTGCCGCGGGCGTTGAAGCCCCAGCGTTCGAAAAAGGCGGTGCCGTTTGCCACCCATTTCGAATAGCCGGGGATTGCGGTGACATCGCCGTTCTGATCGCGCACCCGGCTCTTGGTGTAGCCGACTCCGCCGGTGATCCCGAACCCTTCGAGTGCAGGCACGACCACCCCGAACGGAAGCGTTGCGGCCAGTTCGCCACCATATAGCTTGCCGCCGCCAGTATTGTGCGGGGCGGTCAGGAAGCCGATCATCGACGAAGGCGGAGGTCCGGCCGGCATCGGGAAGCCGGTGTAGTCGAACTCGAACTTGCCGTTATAGATGAAGCTCTTGATGTCCTTGTAGAAGAGCTGGAGCGCAACATAGCCGCTACCCGCGAAATATTTCTCCACGTTGAAGTCGACGGCGTTGGCGACATAGGGCTTCAGCCGCGGGTTGCCGCCGCCTCCCTCGATGATCAGGCCCGAAGGGGTGTTTGACAGCCCGTAGCCGATCGCCACGCGCATGTCGTCAAGCCTCGGGCGCTGCATCTGCCGCGACAGCGCCAGGCGAAGAATGAAATCGTTCGGCATGCGCGCCGACAAGTTGAGGCTTGGCAGAACGTGCCAGTAACGGTCGCCGGCTTCGACCTGCACCTGAGTACCGTCAGCGAAGGCGATGCCCGACGACGATTGGTTGGTGCGCACGACCTGAACTCCGGCGTTGCCGGTAAGGTTGGCGCTGCCGATCTGGGCATTGACATTGGCCTGCACATATCCGGTCAGCAGCTCTTCATTGACCCGGAATGCCTTTGCCGGAATGTCATTCGACGTATTCGGCTCCAGGGTCAGAACGCCGCCGGCGATCAGCCGCCGCGGATCGTAGCTGACGATCGGCCCGAGCCCCAAATAAGCGAGGTTGGTGGGGCGCAGAAGATATTGGTTGGGGATGGTGGCGATCGTCGCTCCGTTCGGCAGAGTGACGAAGGATTCGTCCGGCCGGAGCGACTTTGCGCGGTCGGTGTAGCTGAGGCCAAGCTTGACCGAGCTGAGAAAGCCCATGTCGAGCTCGCGCTCGACTTCGGCGCGATATTGCTTAAGGTCATCCTTGACGATGCGGTTGTTATAGTAACCGGCCTGGACCCGGCCGCCGCCCCAGCCGAGCGGATCGGTTAGCCGGATGAGATTGGGATCGCTGTAATCCAGAGTGGGGTCGAAAACGCACCCCCGCTTCCCGCATCGGAAACCGATCGTGTCGACTGGATCGGCGGCGGCGAACTCGTCGCCCTCGTTGAATGGATTGTCCCAGTTATAGCCGGTGCCCGAATAGCTCTCGAGGCTTAGCTCGTTGCGGTCGGTCCGCGACCAGCCGAAATCGAGGAAGCCTTTCCAGCCGTTGCCGGGATCAAAAGCCGTGTTGAGGCCCAGCGAGTAGAGATCCGCCTTGCGCTGGAATACATCGTTCCGGACGACGCCTTGCACATTCTCCAGGACCCCGGAAATATATTGACCATCCTGGACCGTGAAGTTGGCGGTGTTGCCAGTGGTCCCGAACCAGGAAACCGGCAGCTCGATGCCCCGCTTCGACTGGTCATCGTTGAAGTTTGAATAAAAACCGTCGGCGGTCAGGGTAACGAGCGGCGAGAGCTCGGCCTGGAAAGTGCCGTTGACCCCGAACCGCTTGAGCCGGGTCGAAGTGACGAAAGGCTTGAAACCGGCGGGCAGCACGTTGCCGGTCGAGTCCGGCGTGAAGAAGCCCCACGAGTTATATTCCTGATTATGATAGGGCTCGTCGACGTAGGACGCCGCAAGGGCAACGCCCATCGTATTGTCCGCGAACTGGTCGACGAACGTCGCGTTTACCCGGTGGCCCCTGTCGGTGGAGCCCGCGTTGAGCTTGCCAAGGTCGGCGTAGCTGGCGCGCGCACCGATGGCGATCACCCGCTGCGACAAATCGAGCGGGCGGATGGTGCGGATATCGATGGTGCCGACCAGCCCCTGCCCTACCAGGCTTGCAGAGGGTGTCTTGTAGACCACCACCTGGCTGACGACTTCCGACGGATATTGATCGAACTCGACGCCGCGGTTGTCTCCCGTGGAAGTCTGCTCGCGCCCGTTGAGCAATGTCTGGGAAAAGTCGGGCCCGAAGCCGCGGATCGCGATGACGTTCGCGCGTCCTTGCGTGCGCTGCGACGTGACGCCTGGAAGCCGAGCAATCGATTCACCGATCGACGCGTCGGGCAGCTTGCCAATGTCTTCGGCAGTCACCGATTCGACGATCTGCTCCTGGCGCTTCTTCGTGTTGACGGCGGACTGGAGCGCGGCGCGAAAGCCGGTCACGACGATCGCCTCGCCCTCGGTCTGCGCGGGGGCGGGAGACGCCGCCTCCTGCTGCGTCGGCTCAGCGTCTGGCGCTGTCGTAATATCGACGTTGGGCTGTGGATCCTGGGTCGTTGTCTGCGCGAAGGCTGGCGCCGCGCAGAGCGTCAATGCCGTGCAGATTGCCAGCGGGCTTGTCGCACTCGCAAGCAGCGAACGTGAAAGAGTGGCGCTCATCTGATTTCGTCCCCCTCGTGCGGCTGCGGTCACGGCCGAAATCGCCCCTGGCCCGGCAGCCCTCTCCACCGGACAGGATATCAGCAGTTTGGCTCAGCGGAACGGCGGGAGCGGCTATACATACGTATTCACGCGACTTAGGCTCAGCGTGTGACGATCAGCCGGCGGCCAACCTCATTCGACATCGCGGCGATCGCGGGCGTGTCGCAGCCGACCGTGTCGCGCGCACTCAGCGGCAATCCGTCGGTCAGCGCCGAAACCAGGGCGCGAGTGCTCGCCGCTGCCGAGCAGCTTCACTACAAGGTCGACAAGAATGCGTCGGGGCTGCGCCGTCGCCATGCCCGCACCCTTGCCGCCCTCTTCTTTGAGGATGCGACGCCGGACGACACTTTGATCAACCCCTTCTACCTGTCGATGTTGGGCTCGATGGTCCGCGCCTGCGCGGCGCGTGAGTACGACTTGCTGATCAGCTTCCAGCAGCTGAGCGATGACTGGCATGTCGACTATGAAGACAGCCGGAAGGCCGATGGAATCATCCTGCTCGGCTACGGCGATTATCTGCTGCACCGGCCGCGGCTCGAGCAGCTGGTGGCACACGGAACCCATTTCATCTGCTGGGGCAATCCGCGCGCGGCCGAGTTCGGTGCCGTCGTCGGCTCTGACAATGAGCAGGGCGGATATGACGCGACCCGGCATTTATTCGACGTCGGCCGCCGCCGGGTGGCCTTCATCGGCACGGCGACGGAAGCATATCCAGAGTTTCTCGACCGATGGGAAGGCTATTGCCGGGCGCACCAGCAGGCCGGAACGACAGTCGACAAAGCACTGGCGGTGCCGGCCGGCCCAAGCGAGGCCGAGGGACGCGCGGCTGTCGCGGAGCTCGCTCGGCGGGGTCCACTCCCCGACGGCATTTTTGCCACGTCCGACCTCGCGGCGATCGGTGCCATGCATGCGCTGCACGAGCGTGGCTTGAGCGTCCCGAGCGACGTGTCGGTGGTCGGCTTCGACGACCTTGCCGCCGCCAGCTACGCCAATCCGCCCCTCACTACCGTCGCCCAGGATGCCAAGGCCGCGGGCGCTGCGCTTGTCGACGCGCTGATCAAGCGCATCGAGGACGAATCGAACTCTAGCCAGCTCCTCCCAGTCAGCCTGCGCGTTCGCGGATCGAGCGTGCCCTAGGCACCATCGAGCACGCGCCCCGGCGGCGCCAATGAATACCTATGCTGCTGCAGTGCACAACGCACCGGAGGCGTTGGCATCGGCGGTTTAACCTGCCAGCGTCGCCAGCGGGAGCTATGACGGAGGGGCATATGAACGAAGCGGCGGCGACGGCTTCCAGGACCAAGCCATGGCAACGATGGACCGGATTGTGGAACATCTCGTTCGGCTTCTTCGGAATCCAGATCGGCTTCGCCTTGCAGAACGCAAATATGAGCCGGGTCTTCCAGTCGCTTGGAGCAAGCCTCGACGACCTGCCGGCATTGTGGATCGCCGCGCCGCTGACCGGCCTTCTCGTCCAGCCAATCGTCGGCTTCCTTAGTGATCGTACCTGGCTCGGGCGTCTGGGCCGGCGGCGGCCCTATTTCCTCGCCGGGGCGATCCTCGCCGCTTTGTCGCTCATCATCATGCCGCTGTCGGAGATCCTGCTGCTCGCGGCGATCCTGCTGTGGGTGCTCGATGCCAGCCTCAACATCGCCATGGAGCCGTTTCGGGCCTTCGTCGGCGACATGCTCGACAAGAAACAGCACACTGCCGGCTATGCCGTGCAGACCGCCTTCATCGGCGTCGGAGCGGTCGTTGGCTCGATTTTCCCGTGGGCGCTCGAGCATCTCGGAGTCTCCAATGTCGCCGGCGACGCCAGCGTCCCCGACACGGTTCGCTGGAGCTTCTGGTTCGGCGGCGCCGCACTGTTCCTGGCCGTGCTGTGGACGGTCCTGACCACTCGCGAATATGCCCCCGACGAGCTCGCCGCTTACGGCGAGGACGCACACCACCCGAGCAGCGAGGACACGGTCCGAGCGCTTGGCGCGCGTACGTTCCGCGGCAGCCTTGCCTGGGTTGCGGCCGGCGCCGTGGTGCTGGTCGCGGTCGCCGCGCTGGACCTGGAAAAGGAGATGTACCTGCTCGGCGCTCTGCTAGTCGGCTACGGCGCCCTCAGCGCGCTTGCCATCACTTATGCGAGGCGCGGCCGCGGCAGCAACATGCTCGCCAGCATAGTCGGCGATTTTGCCGGAATGCCGCCGGTGATGAAGCAGCTCGCCCTTGTCCAGTTCTTCAGCTGGTCGGCGCTCTTCATCATGTGGATCAACACGACCCCGGTCGTCGCCCAATATTTCTTCAACTCGCCGGACCCGGCGAGCGCCGGCTACCAGAGTGCCGGAAACTGGGTGGGCGTGCTGTTCGCAGTCTATAATGGCGTCGCGGCGATAACCGCGCTGATGCTTCTGCCATTCCTCGCGCGGCGCATCGGCAAGGTGAAGACGCACGCCGTCGGCCTGCTGTGCGGCGCTGCCGGCTATGCCAGCTTCTTCCTGCTTCGCGACCCCCAGCATCTGCTGCTGGCCGAGGTCGGCGTCGGCATCGCCTGGGCATCGATCCTTGCCATGCCCTACGCCATCCTCGCCTCCACCCTGCCGCAGCGCAAGCTCGGCGTGTACATGGGTCTGTTCAATATCTTCATCGTCGTCCCGCAGCTCCTGGTGGCCACCGTCATGGGATCGATCATGAAGGCCTTCTTCCCGAACGAGCCGATCTGGACGATGGCATTCGCCGCCGCCGCGCTCGTCACCGCCGCGCTCGCAACCCTGCGCGTGCGCGAGAGCGGACAAAGCGATCGGCGCGCCGGCGGAATTGCGCAAATCTGAGCGTTACTGGCGGCTAGATGGCGGAGAGGGTGGGATTCGAACCCACGGTACGGTTGCCCGTACGCCGCATTTCGAGTGCGGTGCTTTCGACCACTCAGCCACCTCTCCGCAGGTCAGCAAGGCGCTCGGGCCGGTACCGGCCGGGTCGGGCGCGCCTCTAGCAGCGCCGCAGATGCTTGCCTAGCCTCGCGCGCTCCCTAGATTGCAGCCATGTCGCACATCGATCGTTTCCCGCCCATGAACCCGCAAGGCCGGCCCTTCTCCATCCCCCAGGCGCGATTCGCCCTTGGCGAGGTGGTGCGTCACCGGATCTTCGATTTCCGCGGCGTGATCTTCGATGTCGATCCGGAATTCTCCAACAGCGAGGAATGGTATGAGGCCATTCCCGAGGAGATCCGGCCTTCGAAGGATCAGCCCTTCTACCACTTGCTCGCCGAGAATGAGGAGACGAGCTACGTCGCTTATGTCAGCCAGCAGAATCTGGTCCCCGACGAAAGCGACGAGCCGGTCGACCACCCGGCGATCGAGACCATGTTCGGCCGTTTCGCCGACGGCCGTTACCAGCTTCGAAACGAGCACCGGCACTAGGTCGGACCGCCCAACGCGGGCGAGGATGGTGAAGCCATCGTCAGGCGGCGCGAAGCGACGGAGAGACCGACGACTAGCCGCCGGCCCTGTCGATCGACGGCGCGGATTTACTCCGCGCCGTCCTTCGGCTCCATCAGAAGTTCACCGCCACGCGCCCGTACAGATATCGGCCGTTGAAGCCGAACGGCGAGAAGTTGCTGAACGGCGTGACATAGCGGGTCACCGGATAATTGGCTTCCAGGCCCGTCGCCGGGTTCACCGCCCGGCCCCGAGGCGTATTGGTCGGGTAGATATCGAAAATGTTGTTCCCGCCCAGTGACAAGGTGAAGCGGTCGCCCATCGGCTTGAGACGAATTTCGAGGTCGGTCAGCGCCTTCGCCGCCAGCGGAACATCGAGGAATTCGTTCGGCCCCGCGTCGAGAACCTTGCCGAAGCGAGTCACCCGGAGCGTTCCTCCAAGCCAGTCGCGGTCATAGTCGGCCGTGAAGTTCATCTTGGTCTTCGGCTGACCCCGCACCAGCCGCAAGGATTCCTGG
>DATLGC010000181.1:0-11633 GCA_035540655.1 Sphingomicrobium sp.
TCGCAACCTTTCTTCTCATCTGGGTCAACCTGGCCGTCGGAATCATCGGGTCCGAGGATAACCCCGCCAACCTCATGTATGTCGCAGTGATTGCGATTGCGCTCGCTAGTGCCATCGCCGCGCGAGGCCGGCCGACTGGAATGGCGCGGGGGTTCGCCGCGACTGGAACCGCACAGGCGCAGGTCGGCCTGGTCGCGCTGACCATGGGTCTCGGCGCCGACGAGCCACCGGGGTCGATCGGAATTCTGGTCCTGAACGCTTTCTTCGCAGGCCTGTGGCTGCTGTCGGCGGCACTGTTCTGGAAATCTGCCGGAATTCGGCTCGTGCTTTTCGGCGATGATGATCGACCCACCTAGGGCCTCATTCCCGCAGCACCGACCCCGTTTTTAGACTTCCCTTTTGTCCCCACCGAGCGGCGCGCCTGCATCTGCTTCGGCAGCTTTCTTCGCCAATTGGTCCGCGCGCATCCGCTCTGTCCGGGCCGCCCGCGTCGCCATCGCCGACCATGCCGCTTCGGAGCGCAGGCACCGATCGCGAACATTGTCCAGCGTTGCGGCCTCGGCCGCCTCCTTGGCCTCGGCAGCTCGGGCCAGATAAGTCTCTTTGTCGGTCAGGTTGGACATCCCTTTTTCGGATGGCAATCGGGGGCCGCCTGACGGCGGCCCCCTTCGCATGTTAGCCTTCGACGGACTGGAGATTGACCGCGCTGGTCTTGCCACGCTGGTCTTGCTCGAGCTCGTAGCTGACCTTCTGATCCTTTTGCAGCGTGCGCATTCCGGCACGCTCGACGGCGGAAATGTGGACAAACGCGTCCTGGCCGCCATCCTCGGGTGCAATAAAGCCGTAGCCCTTTGATTCGTTGAAGAATTTAACGGTGCCAGTAATCGGCATAACTCTGTTCCTTACTCTGCGGGACCGCCTGTCGATCCTCCGGTGCTAGGAGAAGCGAAGAGAAGGATTGAGGAGCCGCAAAGCGCCTGTAGACCGTCCGATTGCGACTAGTAGCAAGGGTCATATAGCCGCACTTCCTCCCGATTGTAAGGGCGGAGCCAGTGCCTGGGGCCGCATTCCATGCCTGCCAGCCCCAAGGTCGTGCCCGACGCAACCCTTGGCCGCCACCAGCATTGACGCTCTAACCGCTTCGGAGCCGTGCCCAGTTGTGAATATCGATCTCATCCCCGTCGGCGACAATCCGCCCGAAACGGTCAACGTCATCATCGAGGTGCCGGTCGGCGGGGAACCGGTGAAATATGAGTTCGACAAGAAGTCGGGAGCCCTGTTCGTCGACCGGATCCTGCACACGCCGATGCGCTATCCCACGAATTACGGCTTTATCCCGCACACGCTCTCGCCGGACGGCGATCCCCTCGATGCTCTGGTGGTCGCACGCTCGCCCTTCATTCCAGGAAGCGTCGTCCGGGCGCGACCTATCGCCGTCCTCTATCTCGAGGACGAGAGTGGCGGCGATGAAAAGCTGCTGACCGTGCCGATCGACTCGACCATCCCCTATTATTCGCGCGTCGGGGAGCGCGACGACCTGCCGGAGATCGTCATGCAGCAGGTCGAGCATTTCTTCACCCACTACAAGGATCTCGAGCCGCAGAAATGGGTTCGGGTCGGCCATTGGGGCAACGCCGAGGATGCGCGCCGCACCGTGTGCGAGTCGATCGAGCGTGCGGGCCGTCCGGCCAGGACCGGCGAATCAGCCCCGGCCCACGGCTGATAGGTGGCTGCCGGCTAAGCACCCGTTTTTCAAGGGCTTTGCATTCCCTAGTTAATGCAAATTTAGGGAACTCGACTCGGCCGCAGCGCATTGAAGGCGCAAGCAGAAAGTCAAGAGAAAAGTTCTGAACGATGAAAAAGCTAGCGATTGCGCTGGCGGCGATGAGCGCGTTCGCGCTCGGCGCGCCGGCAAATGCGTCCCTGACGTCGCTCGAAACGCCCGAAGCCAAAGCCGAGGCCCTGACCGCGGCGCAGATTGCCAGGGCCGACATGTCGGCGACATTCGGCAACAAGAAGCTGCGCCCCGGCCAGTATTTGTGGAAGGCCGGTTCTGACCGCGCGAGCGTTACCCGGGTGGTCGTCAGCCTGTCGGACCAACTGGCCTTTGCTTACCGCGGCGATGAGCTGATTGGCGTCTCGACGATATCGAGCGGCAAGAAGGGCAAGGAAACTCCCACGGGGATTTTCCCGATCCTCGAAAAGCAGCGCACCTATTTCTCCCGCAAATATGACAATGCGCCTATGCCGTTCATGCAGCGGCTCGACCGCTGGGGCATTGCCCTGCACGGTGGATCGCTGCCGGGCTATCCAGCATCCCGGGGCTGCGTCCGCTTGCCGCACTCGTTCGCGTCGAAATTGTTCAGCGCGACCCGGATCGGCACGCCCGTTCTGGTCGGCGCCTGAAGTGGTCAGCCCTTCCTTCAGACGGCCCGGGCTGTCGGGCGCAACGGCGATAGCCATCGCCTTGCTCTCGCCAGTTACATCTGCCGCTTCGACCAGCCCGGCAGGCCCCTCGCCCGTCGCTTCACACCAGTCCCCGCTCGCCTCGACGATCTCGAATTTTTACGCGGCGCGAGGAGAGAAGCCGGTTTGGTTCCGCGCCGGCGGGGGAGACGAAGCGGTGAGAGAGCTTGTCTCGATCCTTCGCAATGCGGAACTGGACGGCCTGCACGACGGGCAACGGCTGGCTGCGCAGGTCGAGCAGGCAGCAGCTTCGGCGGCGACTGGCAACCCAGACGCGATCCGAAGCGCCGAACGAACCATGTCGACGGCTTGGCTGCTTTACGTCCAAGCGCTGAGCTTGCCGCCCCAGGGGGTAATCTTCGGCGACCCGGCGCTGGTGCCGCATATGCCCCGATCGGCGGAAGTGCTGGACTCGGCCGCCAAAGCAAGCTCGCTGGCAAGGCACCTGCGGAACGTCGCTTCAGTGAACCCCTTCTACGCCGAGCTGCGTGCTGCGGCGCTTCGCCAGGGCACCGTCACCCAGCGCATCAGGGGCTCGCTTGAGCGAGCCAGATTGCTCCCCGCAACCGGCAATTACGTGCTGGTCGATATCGCTTCCCAGCGCCTGTTCATGGTAGAAAACGGCCGGCCGACCGACTCCATGCGGGTCATTGTCGGAAAGCCCGATCAGCCCACGCCAATGATCGCCAGCACTATCCGCCATGCGACGTTCAACCCCTATTGGAACGTGCCGCCGGATTTGCTCCGCAAAAACATTGCCCCGCGGGTTCTGGCGGACGGTCTGTCCTATCTCAGGGAGCGGGGTTACGAAGTACTCGACGGCTGGGGCGCGAATGCGTCGGCTGTCGATCCCGGCAAGGTCAACTGGAGCGCGGTCGTAGACGGTCGGGTCGATCTGCGAGTCCGCCAGCGGCCCGGTTCAGGCAATATGATGGGAAATTACAAATTCGCCTTTCCGAACGGGGAAGGCATTTACCTGCATGATACGCCCGACAAGGCACTGTTCCGGGAGGCCCGTCGGACCTTCAGCTCGGGCTGCATCCGGCTCGAGGATGCGCCCAGGCTCGCCCGCTGGCTACTCGGCCGGGAACCGTCCGCGCCGTCGGCTCGGCCGGAAGCGGAAGTGCCTTTGCCGCGGCCGGTGCCGGTCTATGTTACCTATCTCACCGCCCAGGTAAGCGGCGGCGAGCTGGCGATGATCGACGACGTTTACCGAATTGACCAGCAGGCCGAGCAACGACTGGCAGCGCGTTAGCCCTCAGGCGTGAGCCTCTGCTTCCTCATCGGCTTTCCTCGCGTGGAGCTCGGCGAGCTGCTCGTGCCGGCGCCTGGTCTCTGGAAGGGATGCCTTTAGCGCCATCCTTCGGCACTGGTCCGCCCGCAACCGATGATAGTCCCCGTTTCCCCGATCCATGACCCAATGCTCCCGACAGGCTCAACCAAGCCTGCGATGACGCGACGTTCGTAAGGCAAGTCGCGCCATCGGGATGTGGATAACATAATTTCACCCCTGTTCCGAATCGGCCTCGGCGTGGTGAGCGGGAAAGTTCGCAGTCCCAGGGCGGGGTCTGCTTAGGTCGACGCCTCCGTCATTGCCGAAAGTTCGGGCTTCGGCAGGCCCAATTTGAACTGCTCCAACAATTGCTCCTTGCGCTCCGCCACCTGCGCCCCAAGCGCTTTCATGTCGATATCCGCCTCGCGGGCCTGGGCGAACATTCCCTTTTTCGGCTGTTCTTCCTCTTCGATATGGTGCTCGATCTGCTCCTGCAGCACCTTGACCTTCGAATCGTAAAATTCATCGTCCGGTCCGCCGGCCATGATTTCGCTGATCAGGACCTTGGCCGAATCGTGCTCGACGACGCTTTCCTTGAGCAGGTCCTCGTCCACCTTTCCGGCGCATGCCGGATAGAAGATCTCCTCTTCGATCATCGAATGCACGCTGAGCTCGAGACAGATCTGCTCGGCAAGCTTGCGCTTGCGGCCATCTCCGCTCGCCTTCTCGAACTGCTTGAACAAATCCTCAACCGTCCGGTGATCCTCCCGGAGCAGAGTGATCGCGTCGGGCTTTTCCGATGAGGCCATGCCGTGTCTCCTTCGTCGGGCGCAATGCGCCGCCGACAGGAGAGTTCCGCCCGTCCTTCTCTAGTTGTTCCTCGACGAGCCCTGATCGCTCATTGGCTCGGATTCCGGAGCCGGCGCAATGGGCGATCCGGGTTTGCTATCGAGCGCCAGCCAATCGCGAAACGGCAAGCCATAGATCATGTCCATGACCTCGAACTCGATCCCGGTCGGCTGACTGGTGTTGCTATTCCACATCGCGACGACGCCGCTTTTGCGAACCGGATCGAACATGATCAGCGCCCGGTAACCGGACACCCCGCCGTGATGGCCGACAACGCGATGGCCGGAATAATCGTAGCTCCGCCAACCATAGCCGTAGTGCGGATCTTTCACTCGCTCGAGGAACCTGCGCATCCGCCGATTCTCGCCTGGGGTCTTCACCACGGGCGCGTGAACAGTTTCCAGCACGCGCGGCGACAGGATTTCCGGCATCCCGCCGAGCTGGGCGACCAGCCACAATGCGAGGTCCTTGATGTTGCTGTTAACGCCGCCGGCGGCCGGTACCCTATAATAAGCATCCTTGACTTCGAGCGGGCGGCGGCCCGCGCTGTGCGGACGGGCCCAGCTGCTTGCCGCCATCAGCGCTTCCCGACTGGCGCTCGCGCTGGTCATTCCGATGGGAATGAACAATTCCTCTTTCAGCGCCTGCTCGAACGGCAGCCCTGTCAGCCGCTCGACAATCTCGGACGCTCCATCATAAGCGACGTTTTGATAGCTCCAGCACGTGCCCGGCGGGCAGATCAGGTTCAGCTCGGCGAGAGTCTGGCGAAGGAAGGGAGTGGCCTGTCCCTCCTCGAGCTTATTGTCATAGGCGTTTCGATAGAGGCCGAGCCGGTGACTGAGGAGATCGCCGACCGTCGCCCGCTCCTCGGCGCCGCCCGGTAACCGAAGACTGGCCGTATATTGTCCGACCGGACCATGAAGGTTGAGCTTGCCGTTCTCGGCCAGCTTGGCGACCATTGTTGCCGCGACGCCTTTTGACACTGACGCCCAGCGGAACACCGTGTCGGGGCCAACCTGCTCGCCCGAGCCTGCCTCGGTTTCACCGTATCCCGAAAGGAAGGTGATGCGGCCATTTTCGACCACGCCGACGGCCAGCCCGACCATTGCCGGGCTTTCCATGAGCTTTTTCAGCCGCGCATCGAGCCGCGCATAATCGACGGCGCTTCGGTCGGCGGTCGAAACAGTTGCCAGTCGCGCATGGGCCTTCGGGGACTCTGGTACGGCATTGGACGCAGGCCGGCTCGCGGCTGCGACGAGCGCGGCCGCAAGCAGGCCGAGGCCACTAAGACCGAACAAAATGCGACTTTTCAACGCTAGCTCACCCCCAGGGTCCGTGTGGCTGCTCCGGGACTCTTGCTCAACGCCGAGGGGGCGACCCTGCGGCGAGCCGAGTCAATGATGCGACGAACGCCCCTGCTGGCCTTCCTCAGCCCCGTCCCCTAAAGGCCCGAGGGGAGGCTGAGTGAATGCAGTTTCTGAAGACCTTGTTCTGGGTCGTGATTGCCGCGCTGGTGGTGTTCTTCGGCACGCACAACTGGACGGACGTAACCCTCCAGCTGTGGGGAGATATTCTGGTCGACGTCAAGCTGCCGGTCCTGCTGGCCTTTCTTTTTCTTGCCGGCTTTCTTCCCACCTGGCTGATCCTTCGGGCTCGCTTGTGGACTCTGCAACGGCGACTTGAGCCGCTCGAACGACAGCGGGCGACCGCCTCTCCGCCTCCGACACCGCGCGCCAGCAATGAGCATGACCCGGTGATATGAACCCGATCTTCGTCGCCCTCGACACGCCCGAGCTTAATCGCGCCAGAGCGCTTGCGACCGCCGTTCGAGGCATTGCTGGCGGGCTGAAGCTCGGCCTGGAATTCTTCTCCGCCAATGGTCCGGCCGGGGTTCGGGAGATCGCCGCGATTGGCCTTCCGCTGTTCCTGGACCTGAAGCTCCACGACATACCGAACACAGTCGCCAAAGCGATCGGGGCGCTTCGCGCTCTGGAACCCGCCGTGATCACGGTGCACGCCGCCGGAGGGCGGGCGATGCTCGAAGAAGCCAAGGCCGCCGCGCCGCCCAATACCAAGGTCGTTGGAGTTACGGTTCTGACCAGCCTCGATCAGGCCGACCTCGACGCGGCTGGAGTCCGCGGATCGCCTTCCGAGCAAGTCGAGCGACTGTCGGCACTGGCGCGTCAGGCGGGACTTGATGGAATTGTCTGTTCGGGCGCGGAAGTCAAAACAATCCGAGCCGCCTGGCCCGACGGATTTTTCGTCGTTCCGGGCGTCCGGCCCCAAGGCGGCGGCGCGGGCGATCAGAAGCGCGTCGTTACGCCTCGGCAAGCCCTTGAAGCAGGAGCCTCGATCCTGGTGATCGGCCGCCCAATCACCGAGGCTGCGAGCCCGGCGGCGGCCATCCGTGACATCGCAATAACCCTCTGAAGAGTGGACAAGCAGGCTCGGCCGGGCCTAGTCGCGCCGCGAAACGTTGAGGTGAGAGCATGAGCTGGCTGAGCCGAGTCCGAAACGGTATCCCCTTCCTGCCCAAGCGGCAGACGACGGACAATCTCTGGCACAAATGCGCGAAGTGCGGAACGATGGTCTTTCTCCAGGAATGGGAGGATAATCTGCGCGTCTGCCCGCGCTGCGATTTTCACGATCGCATCGGGCCGAAGCATCGCTTCCAATATCTATTCGACGATGGCGATTATGGCGTTCTGCCCGCGCCTGAAGTCAGAGAGGATCCGCTCAGGTTTCGAGCGAAGGAACGCTACACCGAGAAACTCAAAGAAGCGCGCGCCAAGACCGGCGAGCGAGACGCCTTGCTCAACGCCCGCGGAAGGGTAGGCGGCCACCGGGTGATTGCCGGCGTGCAGGATTTCAGATTCATGGGCGGCTCAATGGGAATCGCAGTCGGAACTGCATTCATCAACGGAGCGCGCGCGGCGATCGAGGACAGGGCTCCCTACCTGATTTTCACCGCGTCGGGTGGCGCGAGGATGCAGGAAGCGATCCTGTCGCTTATGCAGTTGCCGCGGACGACGGTCGCAATTTCCGAGCTAAAAGAAGCCGGGCTGCCCTATATCGTCATCCTCACCGATCCGACGACTGGCGGGGTGACCGCTTCTTACGCGATGCTGGGCGACGTTCAGATCGCCGAGCCCGGCGCACTGATCGGCTTCGCCGGCCAGCGGGTGATCGAACAGACGATCCGCGAGAAACTTCCCGAAGGCTTCCAGCGCGCCGAATATCTGCTCGAGCATGGAATGATCGACATGGTCGTTCCGCGCCATCAGCTGAAGGACGTGATCGGCCGACTGATCGGCTATCTGATGCCGGAGGAGCAGGCGGCGGCCTGATGGCCGATTTCGCCCGCTCGACCCACCCTCAGGTCCAGGCGCAACTTGATCGCCTGTCGATGCTGTCGCCGCACGGCGACCGGCTCGGCCTCGACCGGATCAGGCGGCTGCTCGATCGGCTTGGACGGCCCCAGGACGCGCTTCCGCCGGTGTTCCACATCGCCGGCACGAACGGCAAAGGCTCGACCTGTGCGTTCCTTCGGGCGTCCCTCGAGGCCGGGGGGCACAAGGTGCACCTGTTCACCAGCCCGCACCTCGTGCGGTTCAACGAGCGGATCCGAATCGCCGGGAGCCTGATCGAAGACGGGCCGCTCGCAGCGCTACTCGAGGAAGTTCTCGACGCAAGCAGCGGGATCGAGCCGAGCTTCTTCGAAGTGACGACCGCCGTCGCCTTCCTCGCCTTCGGCCGCACTCCGGCGGACGCCTGCGTGGTCGAGGTAGGGCTCGGCGGACGGCTCGACGCGACCAACATCATCGATCGGCCGCTGATCTGCGGCATCGCGGGCATCGGCCTGGACCACCGGGAATGGCTCGGCCGAACGCTCGGCGACATCGCTTCCGAAAAAGCGGCGATCGCCAAGGCCGACGTGCCGCTGGTCACGCAGCGCTATCCGGCGCAGATCGCAAGGCGGGTCCAAGTCGCGGCGGAGTCGGCGGGAGCGCAGTGGCTGGCGCGTGGTGCCGCCTGGGATGCTCGGGTAATCCGCGGCAACATCCACTATCGCGACCGAAAGGGCGCGGTGAGGCTGCCGTTACCCGGCCTGCCCGGTCGGCACCAGGCCGACAATGCGGCACTGGCCGTCGCGCTGTTGCGCCATCAGGACGCGCTGGAGGTTTCGCCTGGGGCGATGGCGCAAGGCGTTCGCGCCGCGAGCTGGCCAGCGCGCCTGCAGAAGCTGGAGCAAGGGCCGCTCGTCAGGCTCCTGCCAGCCGGGAGCGAACTGTGGGTCGACGGCGGCCATAACGGCGCAGCGGCCCGCCAGGTCGCCGATCATGTCCGCCGCGCCTTTTCCGACGACCTGCCACTTGCGCTGGTGTTCGGCTGCCTGTCGACCAAGTCCCCGGCCGACCTTCTGAAACCGTTCGCCGGACTTGCGGCCGCCGTGGTCTGCGTCCCAATCCCTGGCCATGACAGCCGCTCGCCCGCCGATCTCGCCGCGCTCGCTGAACGGCTCGGCTTTGCCACGAAGACGGAGGCCGGCCTCGAGAACGCGCTCGAGGCCATCCCCCAGCCGGCACGCATATTGGTCTTCGGCTCGCTCTACCTCGCCGGCCAGGCCTTGGCGCTCAACGATCAGGCACCCGACTAGGCGGTATCCCCCTCCGCCGCTCGGGCAGCGTCGGCAGCGAGGACGTCGCCGCGCGCCGACCGGCGATCGTTCCACGCGGTGCGTATCCATTCCAGGACAACGAAGACCACCGCGATGATGCCGATCGCCGCGGTCAGCCAGAACACCGGGGCATAGCCGATCTGCTCGATGCGCTCGCCGATCCAGGCCCTGCCAAGCGATCCGACAAGGAAGGTCAGCGACGACAGCAAGGCATATTGAACGGCGCTGAACTCGCGCGAAGTGATCGACGACAGATAAGCGACGAACGCGGCGCCGGCGAGACCGCCCGATATGTTCTCGCCCGAGATGGCGATCATCAGACGGATCATGCGCATGTCGGTGCCGAGCTGGTCGAGGAAGAAGAATCGAGCGAATGCGTCGAGATAGGGGCCGCCGATGGCGAGATCGGCATAAAGCAGGTTGCTCGCGGCCGCGACGATCGCGCCGATCAGCAAAGTCGGCATCCGGCCCAGCGTCGCGAACAGGATTCCGCCGATGGCAATTCCGGCCATGGTCATGAACACGCCGAAAATCTTCGAGGCGAAGGCGACCTCATCCCCGCTGTACTGTAGCTCCTGCAAGTAGAAGGGGAAGGCGAACGCCCCCCAGATATTGTCGGTGATCCGGTAGCTTAGGATCAGCCCGAGGACGATGATCACCCCCCAGCCGATTCGGCGCACCAGCTCGCCAAGCGGGAGGATAAGGGCCGAATAGGTGTGATCGGCCGCGCTTCCCGCGGCGTCGGGCGCCTTTTGGTCCGTCTTGAGCACATATTCGCCGCGCTGCTTGAGCCAGTTGAAGACTGCGGCCACGATTGCCGGCAGGATCACCGTCGCTGCGACGATCAGCGGGCCCATGTTGCGGGTGAACTCGCCCACGCTCGGGAGCTCGTCCCCGGGCGCGACCGTCACGACCCGCACCATGAACGAACCGACAGTCCAGAGCGCCCAGATCCAGCCAGCGCCGACGATCGCCAGTCCGATGGCACGCAGCTTCGGCTGCACCGCCCCTGCCCGGCGAAGTGCCGTCTGCTCGCGTTCGATTGCGGTGCGCGGAGTGTCGGGAGCAAGGAAGGTGGCGATCAGAGTCGCCGCCATGAAAAAGCCCATGATCGCATAGACGGTCGGCCAGGATACTCGCTCCGACAGAACCAGCGCGAGGGCGCCGCCAATCAATGCGGCGATGCGGTAACCGAACTGGTAGATGGACGAAAGGATTTCGACCGGCGCGCGCTCGTCGGCGACATCGATCCGCCAGGCATCGATGACGACGTCCTGGGTGGCCGATGAGAACGCGCCTATAACCGCCACCAGGGCGAACCAGCCGAGCGCAAGACGCGGATCCGACATGGCAAGAGCGAAAAAGGTCGCGGTCAGGATGATTTGGCACAGAACGAGCCAGCTTCGCCGGCGTCCGAGCCGCTCTAGTCCCGGAAGGCGTACGCGATCGACCAATGGCGACCAGAGGAACTTGAAGGCGTAGGCGAGGCCGATCCAGGAGATGACGCCGATGGTGGCGAGGTCGACCTGCCACTCTCCAAGCCAGGCATTCAGAGTGCCGATCAGCAATGTGTAGGGAAGCCCGGCGGCAAAGCCGAAGATGAGCATGATCGCGGTTTTCCGATTTCTCAGCGCAATCCCGAGCAGCTTCAGGCCCTTCGGGCTTTCGTCGATCGACGCTGTCGCCACCATTCGTCAGCTCCCCTCTAAGCGGATGCGATCCAGATTCTCCCTAGCAGCGGAACGGCGGCTGAACAGTGCAAGATTTATCGCTGCGCCAAACCGGCCCTGAATTTGCCTTGCGTTGCTAATCTATGAGCGGCACGATTGCGCGCATGGACGCTCCAGCCAAGAGGCGGCCGAGCCAGGGCCAGCGGGCGCTCGCCGAAGCACTTGCGCGCGGACAAGCGGCCTTGGGATCGCGCGTCATCGAGCTGGATTCCCGAGTCTACGTCGATCCGGACAGATTCGCGGCCGAGCGAGCTGCCCTTTTTGCCAAACTGCCGCTGCTGCTCGCTCCGAGTGCCTTGCTCTCCGGCCCGAACGTCGCCGCTACCCACGACGCTTATGGATTGCCCTTGATCCTGGCCCGCGACTCCGGCGGGCGAGCGCATGTCATGGGGAACGTCTGTCGCCACCGCGGCACTCGGCTGCTTGAGGGAGGCGAGGTGATTCCCGCCAGACGCATCGTCTGCCCTTATCACGCCTGGACCTATGGTTCCGATGGAGCGCTGATAGCGATGCCCCGCGCTGACTGCTTTCCCGGCCTCGACAAGGCGGACCGGCAGCTGATCCACTTCCCGGCGATGGAAAGCGGAGGCTTGATCTGGTTCGCGCGCGACGAAGCCACCGATTTCCAGCCGGTGTT
>DATLGC010000182.1:0-13785 GCA_035540655.1 Sphingomicrobium sp.
GCAGCCGCACGCTGGTCGAGATCCACGAGGAAGGCTGGCGCGAAAACCAGGGCGCGCTCGACGCTCCCGCCGGACCTGCGCATCATCTGACCCGCACCCCTTCTATTTGTACATTCCGTCGCGCAGATTGATGCCGTGCTCGAGCCATGCCTTGAGCGCGCAGAGCATCTGCGACCAGCCCTGGCAATTGCCGTAGCTGGCGTCGAGCGCGCCCTGGTTTTCGCGCCAGCCTTCCTCGTGGATCTCGACCAGCGTGCGGCTGCCTTCGTCGAGCGGTGAGAAGGTCATGGTCACTTTCGTCTTGTAGTCGGCAGGCTTGATCTCGCCACCCTGGGCGACCGGCTGCTCGCCTTCGGCGGCGTCCCAGAGGAGAACGATCCTTTCGCCCGGCACGACCTCGACCACCTCGACCGGAAAGGCGCCCGGATAATCGTGGAAGTCCCAGGTGACGGTGCTGCCCTGCTCGATCCGCCCCTCAGCCCCGCCGGTGGTGAAATATTGCGACAGCTGCTTTGGGTCAGCGACCGCCTCGAACACTTCGCTCACCGGCCGAGCGATCCGCGCGGCGACCCGGAATTTGAGGTCCATCGGAATTCTCCTGTTGAGTCGCCGCCTAATATGTTATACTTTGATAACATGTCAATCCGCGACCGGTTCGACCGCGTGTTCAAGGCGCTGGCAAGCCCGGTTCGGCGGCAGATCCTCGACGATCTCAAGGACCAGCCGCTGACCACCGGCGCCCTGTGCAGCCATTTCCCGGAGCTCGACCGCTGCACGGTGATGATGCATCTCAAAGTGCTCGAGGAAGCCGATCTCGTGATTGCCGACCGCCGCGGCCGCGAGCGCTGGAACCACCTCAACCCGTTGCCCATCCACGACATCCACGAACGGTGGATCGGTCCGCACGCGGCCGGAGCGACGGCTCGGCTGGCAAGGCTCAAGCGCGACCTGGAAAAGCGCCCGGCCAGTTGATTCATTTACCTGCCCTCTGTTGCGCTCCGGCGACTTGCCAGCGCCATTGCTGCTGGCGATAGATGCGGCTCGGGGCCGCCGCCTCTGCCGCGCCCGGGGGGAGATTGATTCACCATGATTAGCCGCTCGTTTGCCCGCGCCTTGCTCGCCGCCGGCGCGCTCGGCCTTGCCGTTTTGCCGGCGCCCGCCGCCGCCCAGCGGGTCGACCGGATCGCCGCCTTTGGCGACAGCTACGCCGACGAGGGCAATCTGTGGCAGTTGCTCGGGATGGCGCCGCCGGTGGTCTATGGCAGCGGCCGCTTCTCGGGCGGCACCAATTATGTCGACACGCTCGGCCGGATTTACGGAGTCACTCCGGAAAATTTCGCGATTGGCGGAGCTCTGACCGGCAACAGCAACACCAACAGCCCGTTCCTGCCCGGCTTCGCCTTCCAGTGGAACAGCTTCCTGGCCGGCGGCGGCGGCGTCTTTCCGGCCGTCGCCCCGACCTTTGGCGCGGGCGACCTGGTGACCATCTCGGTCGGCGGCAACGACGCCCGATTCTATCAGCAGACCGGCGGAACGCTCGCCGGGGCGCAGGCCGCAGCGACCATATCGGTCGGCCAGGCGACCGCCGGCCTCAACGCTTTGGTCAACGCCGGAGCGCCGACCATCAGCTTCCTTGCCGGCAACACGGCGATCCTTCCCGAAATCGCCGGCGACCCCAATGCCCAGGCGATCCGCAACGCTTTTTCGACCGCGTTCAACGCCGGAATACAGCCGGTCCTCGCCGGCTATGCCGCCAACGGGGTGATGGTCCATTATCTCGACCTGACCCTGATCGGTCAGCAGATCACCGCCAACCCGGCCGCCTACGGATTGCAGAGCGCAGGCGCCTGCGCCCCCGCGCCGCAGTGCGTCGCCGATTCGGCCTACGCCAACCGCTTCCTGTTTTACGTCGACAATCTGCATCTCAGCTCGCGCGGGTTCGAGATCGTCGGCCAATATGTCGCAACCCAGCTCCAGGCGCCGCTGACCATGCAGGTGACCAGTGACCTGGCGCTCGATTCGGCGCGGCAGTTCGGCCGCACCCTGACCAGCCGACTCGACCTGTCGGCGCCGCGCGACGGCGACCTTGCCGAGGGCACCCGATTCTTCATCGTCGGCGACATGTTCAACCGCGACGTCAGGGCCGACAGCCGCACCGACGCCTTCGACATCGACGGCCGCGGAGTGACCGCGGGAGTTGCCTACGGCTGGGGCAATGGAGTCGCCGGAATCGCCGCCAATGTGTCGCAGCCCAAGGCGGTGCTCGGCGCCGACGTCGCCGAGACCAGCAGCGACGTCTGGCAGGTCGGCGGTTTTGCCGGGATGACCATCGCCGGCGGCTTCGCCCAGGGCTATGCCGGCTATGGCCGGGACAAGCATGACATCCGGCGCAGCGGAGTGGTCGAAGGCATGCGAGCCAGGCCGGACGGAAGCCACTGGCTGGCTGGCGCCAAGGCCGGATATCTGATGCCGCTCGGGACCGTCCGGGTCGGCCCGGTTCTGGCGCTCGATTACGCCAGTGCGAAGGTCGACAGCTATACCGAAAGCGGCGACCCGGCGCTGACCCTGAACGTCGGGTCGGTGTCGGCGCGGGCGCTGACCGCAAGCCTTGGGGCCGAGCTTCGCGGCGACTTCCTCGCCGGGCGCTCGCAGCTTCGCCCGTTCGCCGCCGCGGCGATCGAAAAGGACCTGCTCGGCGACGGCCGGACGATCCGCTTCGCCCAGACCAGCGCTCCGACCATCGTCAACAGCTGGCAGCTCGAGGACCGGTCGAAGAAAGCTTATGGCCGGCTTTCGGTCGGCGGCAGCGCCGAGCTGATCCAGCAGGTTTCATTGAACGCAATCGCGTCGGGCACCGTCGGCCGCGACGACGGCAACGAAATTTCGGGCCAGCTCGGGCTTCGCTTCGGCTTTTAGCGCGGAAGCGCCGCCGATTTGACAGCGGCGAAGTTCGGGCGTTTCCTGCTCCGCCGTCAGCCGGGTGCTGACGTGGAGGGGGAACAGCCATGCAAGACATCGTGCAATCGCGCACGCCGATGCATCTGTGGATCGTCGGCGTGCTGGCGACCTTGTGGAATGCATTCGGCGCAACTGATTATCTACTCACCAGGATGCGCAATACCGACTATCTGGCCATGATGATGCCGGGAGTCGATCCGGCCGAATTCCTCGCCTATCTCGACGGCTATCCGATCTGGGCGCAGTTCGGCTGGGGCCTTGGCGTGTGGACGGGGCTGCTCGGCGCGGTCCTGCTGCTGGCGCGAAGCCGATGGGCAGTGCACGCTTTCGCCTTGTCGTTGGTCGGCATGGCGCTGAGCTTCACTTATGTCTTTACCGGCCCGCCGATGCCGGGCGCGGAAGCGATGGGGGCGATGAACTATGTCCCGCTGGTCATCGTCGCGATCGGCGTGGCCCTGCTTTATTACGCGCACCGCCAGCGCGAACGGGGCGTGCTTCGCTAGCCGCTCGCGGGGGTGGCGTCAGGTCGCCGACGCCACCCTCACCTGCGGTCCGAACATCTGCGGCATCGCCTGGGCGTCGAAGCCATAGGGGTCGGCGCGGAAGATCAGCCCACCCGGGGTCGGCGACACGGTGAAGTAGGTGAGATAGACCGGGACCGGCCTCGGAAGGTCGATCTTCTGTTCATATTGCGTGGCCTGCGGGACGGTCCCGAACACCCAGCTGGCGAAGCGGCGATAGTCCTCGAGCCGGACGCAGCCGTTGCTGATCCAGCGGTCGGTCTTGGCGAACAGCTCCTTGGTCGGTGTATCGTGCAGATAGATGCCGTAATCGTTGGGCATCTCGAACTTCATCGCGCCCATCGAATTCCACGGCCCCGGCTTCTGGCGAACGAGGATGTCGCTTCGCCCCGCCGCGACCTGTCGCCAATTGACCGTCTTGGGATCAAGCACGCTCGGATTGGGCCCCCAGTCGGACAGCACCTCATAGTGAAAATTCTTGAGGTAGGAGGTGCCCTGATCGAGAACCCGCCTGGCGGTCATGGTCTGGATCATGTCGGGCGGCACGTGCCAGTACGGGTTCGCCTTGGCGTTGCGCATCAGCACGGCCAGCATCGGCGTATGGGTTTTGGGCGCGCCGACGATCGCCCTCATGCTATCGGCCCGGCGATCGCGGGCGAACAAATGGACCTCCGCGGCGCCCGAATCGACGACCACATAGCGCTCGAACGTGCCGGTGGTCGGAAGCCGGTAGGCGCGCTCCAGGTTGATGGCGGCCCGGCGCGCATAATGGGTGGCCCCGCGGTTAAGCGAAGCGATCGTCTCCCTGCCGGCGACCCCGTCGACCGGGGCGAGGCCGTGAACCCGCTGGTAGGACGACACGCGCTGGAACAAGGCCTCGTCATAGCCGCCGCCGGGCGGCAGGCCGAGCCGGCTTCGAAGCGCGTCGACCCGCCGTCCGGTCGAGCCGCGCTTGAGCGCCCCTCCGGCCGGAACGGCGACCTGCGGCAGGCGCCCCCAGCTCGCTTGATATTGCTGGAGGCCGCGGCCAAGCTCGGTGAACATCACGTTGGGCGCGTTGCGCTGGGCGCGTGCGTTGAGGTCGAGGTTGAAGATTCGCTGAAGCCAGTTTTGCGGCCGCTGCTGGCGCCTGGCGACGCTGCTCATCTCCGGGTCGACATAGACGAAGTCGATTCCCTGCTTGATGGTGCGCGGAACCGCGACCGGCTCGTCGCCGCGAGGCTTTGCCGCCACCGGCATCGCGGCTGTCAGCGCGGCAGCGCCCAGGGCCAAACTGATCCGCTTATACATCCATTTTGCCCTTTGGTTACTGCGCTGATTTAACACCGTAATTTCGCATTTGCCTGGTTGCGCGGACCTGAACGCACGAAATGTCGAAACGCAACACGAATCGATCGGCAGCGGGCCTACCGCCTCACAATCCTTTGGAACTGCAATTCAGGCCGCGTCGCGGGACGCGTAAATTGAGGGACGGTAACGGGGCTTGGGAATTGGGATGCCGACGTCTCGCGCCGTTTCGATCCAGCCTTCGATCGCTTCCGCGGCGTTCTTGACGGCTTCGGCACGGGTCATGCCGTGGGTCATGCAGCCGCGCAAGTCGGGGACGTCCGCGATCCAGGCGTTATCCTCGTCGGACCAGAACAGGTTTATATGGTAACGGGGCTCGGTCACGCCTCGATATTTAGCGCGTACTCCTCCACCAGTTCAAGGAGTAGACGGATCTGATAGCGGTGAGCATCACTTTTGGCCGGATTGATCGTTAACACGGCGGGCACATTCGGGTGCGTGTAATGCCGATGGCTGCCCTTCGTCCGTTGCAAGCGAAAGCCAAAGGCGACCACCAGTCGCTCGAAGTCACGAAAACTCACCGAGCGCGAACTCGATGCAATCAGTTGCTGGTAGAGTTTATCCGGCTTGGTCATTTGCTGCCTCTGTTTGATGGGCAGCCATTTATCAATCAGCGCCTCGACAATCTCGCAACAGGCGAATTTTCACAAAAGTGAAAATATCGACGTTGACTCCGGCCGTCGGACGACTGTCGAGCCGTTACTTAATCAACGCCGCCCCCCAAACCGCGTCCTGCTCATCTTGCCGAACCGCCCCTTCCTCGTCCCCGGCTTGCCTTCGCTCGAATTGCCGGGCGGCCGCGGCGCGACGCGGTCGGGGTCGGGAATTCCGAGCTCGTCCTCCTCGAGCCGGCGGATCTCGTCGCGAAGCCGTGCCGCTTCCTCGAACTCGAGGTCGGCGGCGGCCTTGCGCATCCGCTCCTCGAGGTCGGCGATATAGGCCTTGAGGTTGTGGCCGACGAGGTGCGGCCGCTCCTCGTCGCCGGTGTCGACCACCAGCCCCTCGCGCGCGGTCACGTGGCTCATGATGTCGTGGATGTTCGACCTGATGCTCTCGGGGGTGATCCCGTGCTCTTCGTTGTAGGCGAGCTGCTTCTCGCGCCGCCGCCCGGTCTCGGCCAGCGCCCGCTCGATCGAGCCGGTGACGGTGTCGGCGTAAAGGATCACTCGCCCCTCGACGTTGCGAGCAGCCCGGCCGATGGTCTGGATCAGCGAGGTCTCGGACCGAAGGAAGCCTTCCTTGTCGGCGTCGAGGATCGCCACCAGCCCGCATTCGGGAATGTCGAGGCCCTCGCGCAGCAGGTTGATCCCGACCAGCACGTCATAGACTCCGAGGCGAAGCTCGCGGATCAGCTCGATGCGCTCGAGCGTCTCGACGTCGGAGTGCATGTAGCGGACCTTGAGTCCGGCCTCGTGCAGATATTCGGTGAGGTCCTCGGCCATGCGCTTGGTCAGGGTGGTGACCAACGTGCGATAGCCCTTGCGCGCGGTCTCCTTGGCCTCGTGGACGAGGTCGTCGACCTGGTCCTCGACCGGCTTGATCTCGACCGGCGGGTCGATGAGGCCGGTCGGGCGGATCACCTGCTCGGAGAAGACTCCGCCGGTCTCCTCCATCTCCCACGGGCCGGGAGTCGCCGAAACGAACGTCGTCTGCGGCCGCATCGCGTCCCATTCGGAAAAGCGCAGCGGCCTATTGTCGATGCAGCTCGGCAGGCGGAAGCCATATTCGGCGAGGGTGATCTTGCGGCGGTGGTCGCCGCGCGCCATCGCCCCGATCTGCGGCACCGTCTGGTGGCTCTCGTCGACGAACAGCAAGGCGTTGTCGGGCAGATATTCGAACAGGGTCGGCGGCGGCTCGCCGGGCAGCCGGCCGGTGAGGAAGCGCGAGTAATTCTCGATCCCGGCGCAGCTGCCGGTGGCGGCGATCATCTCGAGGTCGAAATTGGTGCGCTGCTCGATCCTCTGCGCCTCCAGCAGCCGCCCTTCGGCCACCAGCTCCTTCAACCGCTCGGCAAGCTCGTGGCGGATCGCCTCCATCGCCTGCTTGAGCGTCGGACCCGGGGTCACATAGTGAGAATTGGCGTAGACCTTGATGCTGTCGAGGCCGGCGATGGTCTTGCCGGTCAGCGGGTCGAACTCGCTGATCCCCTCGATCTCGTCGCCGAAGAAACTGACCCGCCAGGCCATGTCCTCATAGTGCGACGGGAAGATTTCGAGGCTGTCGCCGCGAACCCGGAAATTGCCGCGGGCGAAGCCCTGGTCGTTGCGCTTGTACTGAAGCGCCACCAGCTTTCGGATCACTTCGCGCTGGTCCTCGGCGGCCCCCTTCTTCAACGAGAAGGTCATCGCCGAATAGGTTTCGACCGAACCGATCCCGTAGAGGCAGGAGACCGAGGCGACGATGATCACGTCGTCGCGCTCGAGCAGCGACCGGGTCGCCGAGTGGCGCATCCGGTCGATCGCCTCGTTCACGCTCGACTCCTTTTCGATATAGGTGTCGGTGCGCGGCACATAGGCCTCGGGCTGGTAGTAATCGTAATAGCTGACGAAATATTCGACCGCATTGTCGGGAAAGAAGCTCTTGAACTCGCCGTAGAGCTGCGCGGCGAGGATCTTGTTGGGCGCCATCACCAAAGCAGGGCGCTGCAGGGACTCGATGACCTTGGCCATGGTGAAGGTCTTGCCCGATCCGGTGACTCCCAGAAGCACCTGGCTCTTCTCGCCCTGGAGCGCTGCCTCGGTGAGCTCGGCGATCGCCTGCGGCTGGTCACCGGCGGGCTCATAGTCCGAAACCAGCTTGAAGCGCTTGCCGCCCTCCGCTTTTTCCGGCCGCGCCGGCTTGTGCGGGACGAAGCCCGGCGCGCTTTCCGGCTCGTCGAGCGATGTTCGGATTTGAATCGCCATGACAAGCGCATATGGTGGAGCGGCCTCGCGCACGCAACGAACAGGGGAACCACGGAAATGCGTTTCACCGCCATCCTTCTTCCCGCCTTGCTGGTCGCCGCCTGCGAGCGCGAGCCGAGTGTCAGCGTCAAGAATGCATCGGTGGAAGAAGTGGCGAATGAGCTCGCCGACGCGGGAGCCCGGCGCAACGGCAGCTTCATCCGGGCCGGCCAGTGGCGGTCGACCATCACCTTCGAGGAGATGTCGGCGCCCGGGATGCCGCCGGCCGCGGCGGAGCAGATGGCCCGGATGACCGGCCCCAGCCAGACATTCGAAAGCTGCCTGACCGAAGAGGAAGCGGCCCGGCCGAGCGAGGAATTCTTTGCCGGGCGCGACCGGCAATGCCGCTACGACCATTTTCGGATGGGCGGCGGCCGAATCGATTCGCGGATGCGCTGCGACCAGGGCGGAGCCAGCCAGGTCATGGAGCTGGAGGGAACCTATTCGCCGGACAGCTACGACATGCGCATGACGACCAGCATCGAAGGGGCTTCGGGCGCCGCGGGTGAGATGCGGATGCGGATGCGGGTTGAAGCGCGGCGGGTCGGCGAATGCCCGCCGCAAAAGGGTTGAGATTTTGGCACGGGGGAGAATGACGATGATCAGGATAATCGCAGCGACTGCCGTCGCGGCCCTGCTTGCGGCATGCAACGGCGAGCCGGGCCAGGAGAAGAAGGCCGCCGACAAGGCATCGGCGCTTCAGGCCGGCGAATATGAGATCGGCCAGACCATAGCCGAGGTAAGCTCGACCGACGGCACCACTCCGGCGACCAAGCTCCAGGCCGGAGCAGCGGTCGAGGGCGAGGCGCGCCGAATCTGCGTCGGCGAAGATGGCGTTCTTTCGGCCATGGCCTTCGCCGAGGGCAACGACGAGTGCGAGTCGGAAAACAGCTACATGCGCGCCGGCAAGCTCAGCATGCAGCTGCGTTGCCGCCGTCCGGGCACGGAAGGGCCGGTGATGCAGGCCGCAGACGGCCGGTTCACCGCCGACAGCTTCGAGGCCGACGTGACGACCACCACTTACTTCATCGGCACGGGCGATTATCGCATGCGTCGCCAGGTGACCGGACAAAGGGTCGGCGATTGCCCGGCGGGCGAGGCCGCCAATACCGCCGGATGACGGGAGCTTCGCCGCCGATGCTTAACGGCGGCGCGGTTGCAGTCCTGATCAATCCCGGCGGCGGCTCGGTCGGCGCCGACCAGTCGAAGCTGCGCGCAATCGGCGACGCGCTCGCCGGCGCGGGCATCGACTCGGCCCCCGAGCTGGTCGACGGAGGCGCCATCGCCGAGCGCGCCCGAGCGGCGGTCGAAAGCGGCGCCGAGCTACTGATTGTCGGCGGCGGCGATGGGACCGTCGGCGCCGCGGCCGGAGCGCTCGCCGGAAGCGACACCGCGCTCGGCATCCTGCCGCTTGGAACGCTCAACCATTTCGCCCGCGACCTCGGCATTCCGCTCGGGCTGGCCGAGGCCGCCGAGCTGATCGCCGGCGGCGTCGCCCGGACCGTCGACATCGCCGAGATGAACGGCCGCATATTCGTCAACAACAGCGCCATCGGCCTCTATCCCCACCTGGTGATCGACCGGGAATCGCAGCAGGACCGGCTCGGCCGGGGCAAGCGGCTGGCGATGGCGGTGGCGGCGCTTCGCACCCTCGCGCGATTCCACCGGCAGCGGCTGACGCTCGCCGTCAACGACGAGAAGGCGCGGCTCGACACGCCTTTGCTGTTCGTCGGCAACAATCGCTACCGAATGGCGCTACCGGGGCCGGGCCGCCGCGACTCGCTCGATGATGGCGAGCTTTGCGTCATGGTGATGCGCCGGAAGACCCGGACCGGCTTCGTCGCGGCGATGGTTCGCGCGCTCGCCGGACGGGCGCGGGCGGAGGACATGGTCTATATCGACGGCGTCACCCGCCTTCGGGTCACCGGCCCGCGGCGGCTGGCGGTGTCGCTGGACGGCGAGACGATCCACATCACTCCGCCCATCGACTATCGCCTCCGCCCCCGGGCGCTCAAGGTGATTGCTCCTCAGCCGGCGACCAGCCAGGCGATGTAGGCGACGTAGAGCGCAAGAAGCAGGCCGCCCTCGATCCGGCTCAGCCTGGCGCCGGTCCAGGCGAACAGGAACAATAGCAGCGAGGCGGCGACCATCAGCGGACTGTCGAAATTCGCGATCTGCGCCGGCACGGGGGTTGGTGCGATGATCCCGGTCAGGCTGCCGATGCCGAGCACATTGTAGATGTTCGAACCCAGGATGTTGCCGACGGCGACATCGGTCTGGCGGCGGATCGCTGCGACCAGCGAGGTGACCAGCTCGGGCATCGACGTTCCGGCGGCGACGATCGTCAGCCCGATCACCTCCTCGCTCATTCCGAGCAGCCGGGCGAGGTCGACCGCGCCGGAGACCAGCAATCGGCCGCCGAGGATGATCAATGCGAGGCCGCCGATGGCGATGGCGACCGGCGCCAGCCAGGAGAGCGCTCCGGCGCCGGCCGGCGCTCGCGGGCGGAGCGCAGCGTCGGAGCCGCTCATCGCCTCGGCCCGGTCGAAGGCTGCGGTATGGTCGTCCTTGGCGCCGCGCTCCTGGACGACGGCATAAGCAAGATAGGCGCACAGCAGGACGAGGAAGCCCGCGCCCACCGGCCGGCTGAGGCCGACCGTCCAGCCGACCGCGACCAGCAGCAAGGCGGTGGCGACGACCACCACCCCGTCGCGCCGAAGCGCCCGCGATTCGACGAACAGCGGGCAGATCAGGGCCGACGCGCCGAGGATCAGGAGCATGTTGGCCATGTTCGACCCGACGATGTTGCCGACCGCGATTCCGGGCGAGCCGATCAGCGCCGCCTGGACGCTGGTGACGATTTCGGGAGCGGAGGTGCCGAAGCCGACCAGCGTGATCCCGATCAGCAGCGGCGACACGCCCATCCGCTCGGCGACCCGGACCGAGCCGCGAACCAGCAACTCGCCGCCAAGGACGAGCAGAACGAAACCGCCAATGAGCGCGAGCGCGATCGCCATTGCGACGCCCTACCAACCGGGCGCGGCAAAGTTCAATTTTCGCGGAGCAGGCCAGGGAAACGAAAACGGCGCCCCGGCCGAGGCCGGGACGCCGCCTTTTTCCGCTCGCTACCTTTTAGAAGCCGACGTTGAACGTTGCCGAGATGGTGCGCGGAGCGCCGATTTGGGCAAAGCCCGCATTGCCATAGGTCGGCACCGTAACCGTCGGGACGCAGCTTGGGGTCGACGTCGCGTTGCAGGTGCGGGTGCCGGTCGCCTGGCTGAGCCCGCCACCGAAACCGCCGACGTAGAGCTTGTCGAACAAATTATAGACGTTGAACTGCAGATAGCTGCGGCCCATTCCGAAGCTGTCGAGCTTCACCCGGCTGTCGAGGTGGACCAGCCAGTAAGCCGGTGCGGTCGCTCCGAAGACTTCCCGCTGGACGACCCGGCCGGCGGTCGGAGCGGTTATTCCGAGGTCCCCGGCGTAGGTCGGCAGGTTGGTGTCGAACACATACCTCGGACCGGTGCGCTTGGCGGTCACGCCGAGCTCGAACACCGACAGGCGGCCGACTCCCGAAATGCCGTAGGTGTATTTCGGAGCGCCGGATTCATACCTTCCCTTGGTGAAGGCGCAGCTGCGCAGCGCCGCCGGAAGACTCTGGTCGATCGTGTCGCAGGTCAGGCCCCCGGTCAGCGGCTGGAGCTGGATGTTCTCCTTGATCTTGCTGATGTTGCGCGACCCGAAAAGATAGAATGTCAGTTCGCGGACCGGAGCATAGGCGAAGGCGCCGTCGATGCCATATTTATCGACCTGGCCGAGGTTACGGAACACGTTGCGATCGAGTTCCGGATCGTAGGCCTGGGCGACACGATTGTCATATTTGGTGAACCAGCCCGAGACCTGCGCCTGGATCTTGCCGCTGCGATAGCGGCCGCCAAGGTCGAAGCTGTCGGTCAGCTCCGGATCCGGCTTGGCCTGCTCCTGATCCCTGGCAAAGAAGAAGCTGTTGTACAAAAGGTCGGTGCCGGGCACCGAAATGCCCTTCGAATAGCTGGCGAAGGCACTGATCAGGTTGGTGACCCTGTAGACCGCGCCGACGTTCGGAAGCAGCTTGTTATATTTGAACACGCGCTGCTGCGGTCCCTGCACATTGGGGAAGCGGGCCGCATAGGCCGCTTCAAGCGCGGCGTCGCCGGCGAAGCAATCGACGAAACCACTCGGCGAAGTGGTGAAGCAATTGTTGGTCAGGTCCCGCTTGAAGAAGGGCATGCGCAGGCCGGCGTTGACGGTCAGAGCCCCCAGTTCGCCGCGATATTCGCCGGCCACCTGGTTGAGGATGGCGAACGACTTGCGATCGCGCTTCTGAAGCACGTTGCCGCGGCCATCCCGCAGCGGGTTGTTGACCGTGAACACGTCGTTGGGATTGCCGGCGACGTCGAGCGTTCCAACCTCACCCGTCTGGCGATGGCGGGCACGATCGAGCGTGTACCCGACACGCACCATATGATCGGCGGTGATCTGCCAGCGCAGGCCGGTGATCACCCCGTAGCGGTGGGTCTGGGTCTGGCTCGGCGCAAGGAGGGTGACCCCCCGTGCCGCAGTCGCGGTGGTGCAACCGAAATTGGTGGCGTTGTTGACGCAGGTGTCGAGCATGTCGCCGTCGTTATTGAGGTCCCGCCCGAACCAGTACTGGCCGCCAATGAAACCGGTATACTGGACGCCGCCAACGGTCGCGAAGCCCTCGCGGCCGGTCACCGTGCCGCCGCCATTGGCCTTCACATATTGATAGCTCGGGTCGATCGTCAGGACGATTCCCTCGCCAAGCGTGAATCGCGAGGCACCGCGGATGTTGCCGGTGTTGGACGGGTTGAAGCGGCGATCGAATTCGGTTCCGCAAGAGTTGAACGTGTCCGCGACGCCCGCCTGGGGCACATCAACCGTGCATGGATAGTTGATGTTGTAGAACCGGTCGCGGCGGCTCTGCGGGAAAGCGTTGGGCACGGCGAGATCGTTGCGAAGACGCACCGAGCCGAAGAAGTTGTTGCGATTCTGGTTGTAGTGGCCGGAGACCGAAACGAAGTCGCCGTTGCCGCCGACCGGCTGCCACAGCCGCGCATTATATTGCTGCTTGTCGACCTTGCCATAATTATTGAACGGAACCCGGTTGTCGGCCTTCGACGCGGCGACGAAGGCGCGCGTTCCCCATGGGCCGATCGAGCCCAGGTTCCACATTCCGAAGAAACGGCGGAAGTCCCATTGGCCGAGCGACACGAGGCCGCGGAAGTTCATGTCCGCGGTCGGCCGCATTGTGCGATAGTTGACGGTTCCGCCGACGGCCGAGGCGGTCGGCGAGTCGACGTCGGTCGAGCCGAGGTTGACGTTGACCTGCTCGATCAGCTCGGGGTCGAGCTGCTGGTTCGAATAGATTGCGTAATTGCCGCTGTCGTTCAGCTGGATGCCGTCGAAGGTCAGGCTGATGCGGGTCGAGTCGAAGCCGCGGATGTTGAGCGTTCCGCCCGAAGACCCGTAAGCGTCGTTGTTCTGGAAGCTGACGCTCGGCACCAGGTTGATGGTGTCGAGGATGGTCTGCCCCGGGTTCTGCCGGGCGATCATCTCCTGGGTCAGGACCGCCTTGGCCTTGGCCGTGTCGGGGGCCTGGACTCCGCCGACCTCCTGGGCGCGCGTGCCGGTGATGACGATCGCGTCCTTGTCGAAGTCGACCGTTCCGGTCGACTGGGCAAAGGCGGTGGATGGCACGACGCAGGCTGCGGTCGAGCAGAGCAGCAACAGTTTCTTCACGGAAAATTCCCCCGGATCAAAAGACTTACGACTCAGACACGAGGGCAGCTATAGCGGCTTTGCTGCAGTTCGGTGACAGGCCCGGTGGGCCCGCAACCAAAAAGCCGACAGCCGTTGCAAATTGAACACGAAAAGCTGGTCGCCACCCCCGCGACTCGGTTTCGATATCGAGCAAATCCGCGGCCGGATTTCAACCGTTAACCGGCCGGCCGGCGCTC